>DPLL01000483.1 GCA_003542015.1 Microcoleaceae cyanobacterium UBA9251
TGCGCACTGCGCACCTTACCAACCACAAATAGTGTAAAAATTGCACCGCGTCAGTCCTAATTTAGATATTTTAAGGAGCAGGAACTTGTTGCTGAAAATTGCGATTACCTCTATACCCGGATAAAATAGCAAGTTTTCCCAAAGATTGCGTGCCAATATAATATTTTCCGCGAATTTCCCAACTTGGATAAGCTTTGATATTTGCGGCTTTGCACAAATCTGGATGAGCATCTTTACCTCTCGGATCGCACTCAATGTAAGTAAGTACAGTCAATGCTTCTTTGCCAAAAAGTTCTTGTTGCTTGTGACAGTAAGGACACCAGTAAGCACCGTACATTCTAGCTTTAATGGTCTGCAAATGGGTGGCTAAAGCTATTTGCTCCGGGCCTGATTCGGTAGTGATCTCTGGGCCTTCTTGTTCGATCGCAGGCGACGGGAAAGGCGAAGGAGAAGGGGAAGGGGGAGGGGGAGTTTGTGCTAAATTTTGAGTGGATTTGTCGCTGGGACTGAACTGTACAATTCCTCCCTTGGCTTTGGCACCGATGAAAATCCCGAAAGTTAGGATAATGCCGATCGAACATAAGTTGAATTTGCTGAGTCTTATCTTGGATTTCATGTTGGATTTGCTAGGATTTTACCAGTTTGAGCGATCGCCTCTACAACATTGTGTACCACAAAGATGTTAGCTGTGGCTAGTTTTTTCAATAAAAGTTTACTTTCGGCGTTGTGATTAGGAAAGCGATCGCCCTCACAAACAATCACCATTCAGCTAGAACGTCCGGGTATTCTTCAGCAATTTTTCTGGCTATTTCTTGCACTTTTAAAAATCCTGTCCGTCTCCAAAAAGAGCGAATAGTTGGTGCCTTGATCTTCAACTGTCGGGCGATGGTGGACATTTTTGCTGGCGATTCATCCAAAAGCAATTTTTGAGCAATGATTTGACAGTTGCAGTCGGGACGGTTGCGAGGATGACAGTTGCGAAGTTCCTGTTCTGGATCTCCATTTAAATAATTGGCGATCGCCCGTGCTAAAGCTTGTTTTTCTTCTCTCTCAATCCGTTCGATTTCCGCGTCCCAACCATCCAAACAGCCCTTGTAAAATTTGCTGTATTCTAAAGCCTCTAAGGGAAGTGTGTTTTGATTTTTGCCATTTTTGCCAGTATATAAATCTTGAATTCGATACCTGAGATGACCCTTAACCCAAGTGATGAGACTGGCTTGAATCGGAGAACGTTGGGGATTAAACTCGTGAAGGTGCTTGTTTAACCATAGCCAAGTTTCATTCTGGGCTTCATAATAATAGGGATGAGAAACTTTTGACAATTTTGGTGAGAGTTGCAGTTTCCGAAATAATTTATCGACCATTTTTCGACGCTGGGGAATATCCACTGATTCCGAGCAAATTTCTAGAATTAGTTCACGTAATAATTCGTCTTGGGGAGTGCGATCGGAATATTTGTCCAGTTTCAACCTCAATTCATTTATGCGCTCCATAATCACCCTTTTAGTAAATGTACCCGATGTAACACCCTGGAAACTTTTGGTTAGGTTGGTAGAGATGAAAAATGATTAAACTAACTCGCAGACTTTAGGTACAATTCGGACAGCTCACCTAAACCTAGTTTGGTACAGTTGTTACTTCTACACATTTTCCCGGAGTGGCCTAATCAAAACAAGGCTAAAATTCACACACAAAGTTCACAATTTTTATGAAGAAATCACAAAAATCACAAAAATCACAAAAATCATCTTATAATTACCAAAAAATAGATTAACTGGGGAAAGCAATGGAAGTGGAAGAAATGTTGAATCTCTTGGATGCCTGGGTTTTGGAAAAGAAGGGCCGATCGCTGGATTGGGCGGAAAAAGAGATAATTCGCCTAAGCTGGCTGGAGGTAGATTATGCGGATATGAACATTTATGGCTACAAACCTAGCTATATCGAGAGAAGGCTAGCACAAGGTTTGTGGGCTCTAGTATCAGAGGTGATTGGGGAAGGAACAAAAGTTACTAAAAAAAGATTCAGGCTGGCGATGGAAGAAGCAATCAAGAAGCGATCGCGCCCGGAAGCACCAGCAAGAGAAATGACTTTTTTTGATGCGGCGAGGGATGCTAACAATCGAGGGGTGAATTTAAAACAAGCTGGCGAATTCGTCGCAGCTAGAAAGGAGTTCGAGCTTGCTCTTAAAATTAACCCAGATAATGCAGCAACTTACTACAATCAAGCATTGATGTATGAAGAAGCGGGAATAGTCGATCACGCTATGCAACTATATCAGGATGCAGCATTCCGTGGCTTTGCTGCTGCTTATTGCAATTTGGCCCGTTTGTACATTATTGAATATAAAGATTTTCATAAATCTGTTGAAAAAATCGGACATGGTTTAAAGCTGGTGGAAACCGAGAAAGTTGAGGATGACAAAATAGTCAAAGCTGGGTTGTTAACCTATCTTGCTTGGGCTTGGAAGGAACAAGGACGCTATGAAGAAGCTTTGGTTAAGTTGCAAGAGGCTGTTAAACTAGATAGCGTTCGGGGTTTAACTTATGGCATTATGGCTCAAGTGCAAGAAAATCTGGGGAATGATGCAGAAGTTGTGAAAGCTTGGAAAAAAGTTCTGGAATATGCTAAGTCGGATGAGCGAGATGAAGATGTTTACATTGGTAAGGCTCGTCAGCGTCTGAAGCAATTAGGTGGCTCGAATTAAAGGTAAAGTACGCGCGTGCGTAGCTATCCCCTAGGGAATCGCGCTGTGAGATACCCGAATTCTTAAAGAAGTCGGGTATCGGGGATTTTGTTTTTTACGTGGATTTACTTAAGTGCGATCGCACTCTGACTAAAGAAACCGGGTTTTTTACTAAATTTGCGGGCTGCAAACTGTGTATTTTCTTAGAAAAACCCGGTTTCTGATACCCCATGAGTCCATGACTAATTAATCAAGGACATGGGTATTCATTGCCATGTACATCGATACAAATTCGGGGTATCATGTTATTCGTGGCTGACCCAAAGGCTGTCCGAGCGATGGAAGCACCTGAAACTGCCGCTAGTACCAGACTTATGTTGGCGAATGCGATCGAGCAGATGAGGAGGGGTGAAATCAAGACTTTGCAATTCATACTCTTGTCTCCAAGTCAATTTTTTGAACAAAGGACAACTGAGTTAGGCCTAACTGCTGTCTACATACCCACTCTATAAATGTCTGATTCCAACATGGAACCCAACAATGGAAAACAAGTTGGGGAATTAAGTTGGAAAAGTTAAAAATACCTCTCCTAATAGACTGCTGTACGTGAAGTCTGTTACTCAACCTTAAAGAGCGTTGCTAAGATGACCAACATATCAAATCCCCCTTGCCTGGAATGTCAGGAAGCAGAACAGAGAGAGAATCTCGATATTAACTGCATTTTAAATAGACTAAAATCAGTAAAAAAAAGCCAACTTTCTTCTAGGGAAATTTCCTATTTATGTTTGTGTTTATGTTTGTTGTCAAGGTATGAAAAAGCTTTTAGAATGGTTAAATATAAAACGCCGACAATAGAAGAACTCAATACCCAAGATCCAGAAATCAGTAAAAAGGGTGAAAATCTGAGTGCAGATATGTCAAAAACAGTACACCTTTATCTTAAAGAAATGATGAGCATAGATGAAGAAAAACGCTTGCCACCTTGGTCTAAAGTTGTCTCATTTATGCGCGATACAGGATGTAAAAAAAATCAGCAATTACCTCAAGTAGAAATGCAAAGGTTTATGTTCATTGCCAGAGTCAAAGGTAATAAAATATCTGACATTGAAATGCAAAAACAATTGAAAACACTTGGAATTGAAATAGAAATTATAGAGATGCTAAGAAATGAATAATGAAATTGATAAAAATCAGCAACAAGAAGAAATGAGTAGCAGCACTTTGTTTGTTTTCAAAGGCTCTCAGAAAGATTTTTACCGGATGATGAGCCTCTTTGAAGCAGGGGAACTGAGTGATTTACTGGGGATAGAAGTGCTGGATGTAGGAGCCATTGTAGAATCTCAACTGGTAGCACAGCCAAAAGTCATAAATTTGAGCCAATGGTTCCAGAATAATTTTGTTGAAGCGATTCAGGAAGCATGGCTGACATTAGAAGAAGTTTTTGGTAAGAGCATACGGAATCCAGCTTTTCGATCGCAAGCTGTAAAACGAGCTAAATCAATTCAATTAGGCGATCGTACAGTAGCTTTAATTCTCGATATAGCACCAGCCGAAAACCCAGAAATCAGCACAATATTAGGAGTCTATCCTATTGGCAGTCAAACTTATCTGCCAGAAAACCTTAAGCTGAATGTGTATGAATCAGAAGAAACTTTAGTAGAACTTCAAGCACCATTACAAAGTGAGGGAATGATACAAGAATTATTCTTTTTACCAGGAGAAGCATTTCGGATAGAAGTTTCTTTGGGTGATTTCAAGCAAATAGAAAATTTTCTTTTATTCCCAACAAGGTAGGCGATAAAAATGTCAGGTGTAAAGTTGGTTTTCTTAAAGATTAATCATGGCAATTTTGACCAAGGGTTTAAAGTTAACTTGCGAATTTACCAAGCAGGAAATTCTGCTTTTTTAGAAGCTGATGGCAGATTTCCCGCAGCACCAAAGATTCCTGAAATATATCAAAGTTGGCAGAAAAAATATTTACGCATGGACTGGTGTTTTCGAGCCAGGAAGGGAGAAACTATCAACGATGTTGGCAAGGTTCCCGAAGATTGTCGCCAATCATCTCAAAAATTAAGAGAAAGCATTAAAGAGTGGTTGAGAAAGTCTGATGATAGCGAGTTTCAAAAAATCAGGGAAAGACTTATAGGAGAATTAGATAAAAAAGACGAAATTAGGGTATTCATTCAAACCAAAGATGAGTTACTGAAAAAAATTCCTTGGCAGGAATGGGATTTATTTGCGGATACATACACCAATTCTGAAATTGTCCTCAGCCCCCCTGAAAATACAGAAATTCCCAGAAATGTTACAGCGTCAAGAGGAAAGTTTAACATAAAAATATTATCTATTTTGGGTTGTAGCCAAGGAATTGATGTTCAAGTCGATCAGAAGTTTCTCAAAAGTTTACCTAATACAGAACCACTTTTTCTTCCCGAACCTCGACGGAAACAATTAAGCGATAGCCTTTGGGAGAAAAACTGGGATATATTATTTTTTGCTGGTCACAGTTGGAGTGATAATAACAGTGGCAATCTTGCTATCAATTCCGATGAAACACTCACCCTGCTAGATTTGAAGCACGGTTTGCGCTGCGCTATAGAAAACGGCTTGCAGTTGGCTATTTTTAATTCCTGTGATGGTTTGAAGTTAGCAGAAAATTTAGCTGATTTGCACATTCCGCTAGTTATTGTGATGCGGGAACCTGTACCCGATCGGATTGCTCAAGAGTTTTTGAAATATTTTCTGACGGCGTACTCAAGTGGAGAACCTTTATATTTAGCAGCACGGAAAGCACGGGAACGTTTGGAGACAGAAGGTCTAGACAAGGAATTTCCGGGGGCGACTTGGTTGCCCATAATTTGCCAAAATCCCGCTGTAGAACCTCCGACTTGGCAAGGTTTTCTCAGTAAAACAGAAACACAATTTCAAGAATCATTTCGGGAAATTAAAAAAACTTGGAAAACCGAACATACTCTCACAGATCATTCAGACATTATTAAATCAGTCGCGATTCACCCAGACGGTCAAATTTTCGCTAGTTGCAGTCTGGACCAAACGATTAAAGTATGGAACTTGACAACAGGAGAACTTCTCGAAAATCTCACCGAACATTCTGGCGGCGTGAGTTGCGTTAGTTTCAGCAGCGACGGACAAACTCTTGCTAGCAGCAGCGCCAATCCTGACGGTACTATTAAATTGTGGGATACTCAAACCTGGCAACTAAAACGCACTCTCAAAGGCGATGATTGGGTGGTTCTTTCTGTATGGTCGATCGCCCTAACTCCTAATGGCAAAACTTTAGTCAGCGGACACCACGCTGACAGTACCGTGAAAGTTTGGAACCTCGAAACCGGGGAATTGCGACACACTCTCAGAGGTCATGTTTGGGCAGTTCATGGAGTTGCGATCGCTCCCGACGGCAATATAATGGCTAGTGGAAGTTTCGACAGCAATATCAAGCTTTGGAATCTTCACACAGGCAGAGAAATCCGCAATTTAAACGGCCCTGGGGACGGCCCTATTGGTTGGACTCGTTCTTTCTTTAGCGACAACAGCGTTTATGCTGTTGCTTTCAGTCCCGACGGACAAACTCTCGCCAGCGGCGGTGTCAAACAACCAATTAAACTGTGGCGTTTAAGCAGTGGAGAAATCAAAAGCAACCTGACAGGACATACGGATGATGTTCACGCTATTGCCTTTAGTCCTGATGGCAAATATCTCGCCAGCGGTAGTGCCGATCGCACTATTAGAATTTGGGATTTATTTACCGGAGAACCGATTCATACTCTAGGACATTCAGACACTGTTTATTGTCTGGCATTTAGTCCTGACGGAGAAACTCTCGTAAGTGGTAGCCGAGATAGAACTATTAAGATTTGGCGTTTTTGCACCTGAAAATAATTACTATAGGACTTACGCATGGGGCCCAGAAACCGGGTTTTTTACGAAAATAGTTCGTTATAGCCCGCAGATTCGGTAAAAAACCCGGTTTCTTCGATCAAAGCGCGCCCTTGCATGGATTAAAAAATCTCCCCAACAATCATCCCCGCCAACAATACAAACCCAACCCAAACATTTTGGCGAAAAATTTGACCGTAAACAGGCCTAGGAATGTCGGCTTTTCGCAGTTGACTGTACTGCAAGAACCACAGAATCGCCGCCCCCAAAATTGCAAACCAAAAACCAATATGCAACTGTAAATTAATCCCCATTGCCACTAATAAACCGACTGTAGCTAGAAAGAAAAAACCCACCGCATTAGCCGCAGAATCTCCGAAAAAGATAGCGCTGGAATTCACGCCCAAACGCAAATCATCTTCCCGATCGCTCATCGCATAAACGGTATCAAATCCCAAAGTCCATAGCACCACAGCACCCCACAGCAACCAAGTAGCTAATTCTAGCTTTCCAACGGCGGCACTCCAACTAATTAAAACTGCAAATCCCCAGGCGATTGATAACACTAATTGTGGCACTGGAAAGAATCTTTTTGCTAGGGGATAGCAGATAATTACTGGTACGGCGGCGACGCACAGCCAGAAACTTAAAGGATTGAGATAAAATGCGAGAATGGCGGCGCATGCAAAGGAAATTAAGGCAACTCCGATCGCAGTTTGCACTTTCAGGGCGCGGGATGCTAGGGGGCGCGATCGCGTTCTTTCGACTTGGGGGTCAATATCCCGATCCCACAAGTCGTTGATGACGCATCCCGCCGCACTGGTGGCTAAGGTGCCCAACACAATCACACCCACCAAGGTTGCGGGTGGCCTCCCGTGGGCGGCTAAAAAAACGGCCCACAGGGCTGGAATCATTAAAATTAGGCGTCCTGCTGGCTTGTCCCATCTCAAAAGCCTGACGATGGCTAGCAGTGTGGATTCGGTTGGGCGATCGGACTCGGTAAGCATTTTTATTTGAGATTGGAGATTTTTAATATTTTAAGCCGATCGCTCAGTAAATTCGTGAAATAATGAAAAATATCTGTCAACCCCGATACACTCTAATGGTTAATTCACTTGCTTCTGCGGAGTCAAATCGCATTATTGCTGCTATTGATATGGGTACTAACTCCTTTCATATGGTAGTGGCGCGCATCGATGCGAAATTGCCGGCTTTTACGATTATTGCTAGAGAAAAAGATACGGTGCGCTTGGGTGATTGTGACACAAAAACAGGGTGTTTGAAGTCCGAGGTGATGGAAAGGGCGATCGCAACTTTGCGCCGTTTTCAAGATATTGCTAAAACTTTCAATGCTGAACAAGTGATCGCTGTGGCTACCAGTGCGGTTCGAGAAGCCCCTAACGGGCGAGATTTTCTCAAACAAGTTGCTGATGACTTAGACCTTAATGTTAGCTTAATTTCCGGTCAAGAAGAAGCGCGGAGAATTTATCTCGGCGTACTTTCGGGGATGGAATTCAACAATCAATCCCAGGTAATCATTGACATTGGGGGCGGTTCTACCGAATTAATTCTAGGAGATAGTTCTGAACCTCTCTGTCTCACCAGTACCAAAATTGGCGCTGTTCGCCTCACGGGAGAATTTGTCAAAACAGACCCGATTAGCAGGGAAGAGTTTGCCTATTTGCAAGCTTATATTCGGATTGCGCTGGAAAGACCGATCGACGAATTGCGGGCTCAATTCAATGCCGGCGAAACTCTGCGTTTAATTGGTACTGCTGGAACCATCGAAACTTTAGCAGCAATTAACGCCCGCGAAAAATTGGGAACCGTACCAAGTCCCCTGGCTGGCTATCAATTAAGTTTAAAAGATTTGCGCGATTTAGTCAATCGTTTCCGCAAACTTTCCTATACCGAAAGGTTGGCAATTCCGGGAATGTCGGACAAGCGGGCAGAAATTATTCTGGCGGGTGCTTTGATTTTGCAGGAAGCCATGACACTATTAGGAATGGAATTTCTCACGGTTTGCGATCGATCTCTGAGAGAAGGCGTAATTGTTGACTGGATGCTGTCTCACGGTTTGATAGAAAACCGCTTGCGTTACCAAGGTTCAATCCGCCAGCGCAGCATTCTGCACATGGCCCAAAAATATCAAGTCAATTTAGAACACAGCGAAAGAACCGCAGCATTTACGCTCAATTTGTTCGACCAAACCCAAGGAATTTTGCATAATTGGGGAACGGAAGAACGGGAATTGTTGTGGGCGGCAGCAATTTTACACAACTGCGGTTTGTATGTCAGCCATTCGGCGCACCACAAGCATTCGTACTATTTAATTCGCAATGGTGAGTTATTGGGATACACTGAAACAGAGATTGAAGTCATTGCCAATTTAGCGCGCTATCACCGGAAAAGTTCTCCAAAAAAGAAGCATGAGACTTTTATGATATTGCCGAAAAAATACCGGGAAGTAGTGAGTAAATTGCATCCTTTTCTGAGGTTAGCTGTGGCTTTAGACAGGCGGCAGATTGGCGCAATCTATGATTTTAAATGCCAACACCGCCCGGAAGTTCGAGAGTTTCACTTGCTGCTACAACCGCTCAATACCGGGGACGATTGCGCTCTGGAACTGTGGAGTTTGGATTATAAAAAACCGTCTTTTGAAGATGAGTACAATCTCAAATTAGTGGCAACTTTGGAGCATAATCTCGTTCCTATTTAAATAGGAATAAGATCTGATAGACGACAAAAAGTAGGGTGCGGACTACGCACCTTACCCGTTATATAACTGCATTAAATTGTGAAAATCTCTCTCCCTCTTTATCTCTGATATAACACCTCTGCGCCCTCTGCGCCCTCTGCGGTAAATAAAAAAGATCACATTCACAAAAGAAATATAATTGCCAGATAAACTGTATAGTTTAATGCACATAAAACTATGATCT
>DPLL01000484.1:0-7910 GCA_003542015.1 Microcoleaceae cyanobacterium UBA9251
GTGTCGTGACTCAAATAACGGAGTCAGTGAAGACTTAGGCTGGTCAGTACAGCTTGCTTCGATTACTCTTACAAGCTCAGTCCCTTTAGGGCTGAGTTACTGACTCACTTTATTGTGTATTTTCAATCTAGCAGCAAGCGGTCATTGCAGGCGATCGAGTGCCAGAGTAGCAGAGTCCCCTATCAATGTCCTTGATGCTCCTGTTTCGTCACCACTACTCTTTGGGCAGTAAAATCAGTAGCCGCGGCATTCTCAACCAAACTAATTTTTCCTTTCAAGCTTTCTCCCTCCACAATTCCTCGCAGTTTCACCACACTCTTTTGACTACCGCTGCTTGTTGACTCGCCACAACCTGTTAAATTGGGAACCACACCGGATAAATTCAACCCTTGAATTTCCCACTTGCCAATTAGAGAAGGTTTCTCCTCAGCATTTTTTTTGCCATCCACAGGGCTGTTGTCTGACTTCAAATTTCCGCTCAAATAAACCCCTGATTGCTCAATTGTCAACACCAACGAGTCAGATTTCAAACATTCGGGCAAATTTTGAGCATCAAAGCGATAATCTCCCGCAATTGCAGGAGCAGCTTTCAAATTTGTTTCGCCGTAGGCAGTTACTACCTTAAACAACAATGTCACAGAGCCGATCGCAATTCCGTAAAATGCCAATGACTTGAGGTTGAAATGACTCATAATTTTGGGAATGGGGAATGGGGAATGGGGAATGGGGAATGGGGAATGGGGAATTGGGAATCGGGAATCGGGAATCGGGAATCGGGAATCGGGAATGGGGAATTGGGAATCGGGAATTGGGAATGGGGAATTGGGAATCGGGAATCGGGAATTGGGAATCGGGAATGGGGAATGGGGAATCGGGAATTGGTTATTGGTTATTGGTTATTCGTAATTCGTAATTCGTAATTCGTAATTCGTAATTCGTAATTCGTAATTCGTAATTCGTAATTCGTAATTCGTAATTCGTAATTCGTAATTGGTCGCAACTCACAAATAACCAATAACAAATAACCAATAACAACTGACAACAGTCAACTGTCAACCGTTAACAGTCAACAGTCAACTAACTACATTTGAGGCAGTACCGAAGTCAAGTGCGATCGCACTTTAACGTAACACCGCGCAATTAACAACGAAGAGTGACACTGAACGACCAATTCATCAGTATATTGTCCCAAAGTTTGGCGCTCAATTCCCCACTCCCGACTCGTACCCGCAATAGTCAAATCAGCATTAGCAGAAGCCGCGACTACTGCTTGAATTGGCTCCGCAGCCTCCACAATCGGAGTTTCAATGCGCGATCGCACCTCAACCGGCAACTGCTC
The DNA here is from genome assembly GCA_003542015.1 of Microcoleaceae cyanobacterium UBA9251. GTDB lineage: Bacteria > Cyanobacteriota > Cyanobacteriia > Cyanobacteriales > Microcoleaceae > Microcoleus. The sequence goes on from DPLL01000484.1 coordinate 1,340, forward strand.
GATTACCCGCCGAAACTCGTAACTGAGCTCATTTTCAGCTTCACCGTTAACTGCCACCCGCAGCACCGTCAAACGGCGTTCCTGGCTATTAACTAACAGTCTCAGTGCCAATTCTAATCCCAAATCGTCGTGAATATTAGCCGCGTAAGGCACTAACAAATTATTCAACCGTTCCCGGCCTCTGTCAACAAAAATTGCTACATCCACTTTAGCAGTGCTCAAAATCTGACCGACACGTCCTCCCAAACGGTTGCTGCTAAAAGTAGGTCTGTGCCATCCTACTAAGATTAAATCCGCGCGGTCGAGTTCAGCAATTTGTGCAGTTTCCCGCGCCACGTCATTAGTAACGCGAATGATCGGATGCACCAAGTTCCGAGCTTCTGGAGGCTGCAAACTCTCAATCAACTCTGATAATTTCCCTAGGCGCTCTTGGATAATGCGATCGGCTTCCGCAGGCGTACTTTCAAAAGCATAATCCTCACTTAATTCTATCAAACTCAGAGGATGAACCGCCGCCGACTGTAAATCGCTACCACCCATACCCACTGCCGGCTGCGCCAGCGATACCGCTAGTTGCAGCAAACCTTTCTGGGTGCTGGGATTAGCAACTGGTACTAAAATTCGATAAGTTGGCAGCAATTCCTTATTTGTTTCTTTGACATCGCCAGAACTTTGTGAATCTTCTAATTCTGAATCATCAGAGTTCAATTCTGAAATATCTAACCGAATCAGCCGTTTCGGATAAGTCCACTCCAACAGCGGCGAAGTCATAAAAGTTGTCACCAAAGCCATAATCACTAACATCGTAAATAGAATGGGCGAAATTACCCCCAGAGAAAGACCGATATTCAGCACAATTAATTCGGTCAAACCACGAGTATTCATCATCCATCCCAGGGCTGAAGCTTCGCGTTTGCTGATGCCACAAACTCTAGCAGCCGCGTAAGTACCGACATATTTGCCAATAATTGCTACTCCTAAAACAGCGGCGCATAGCAACCACAATTCTGGACTATTTAGCAGACCAATTTGAGTCCGCAAACCGCTGTAAGCAAAAAATATTGGTAGCAGAAAAATTAGTACAAAGTCTTCGGTTTTTTCAGCTAATTCTCTGGTTAATCCCGCATTTTTTGGCATGGCAACTCCCAGCAAAAATGCACCGAAAATTAAGTGAATTCCAATCCATTCAGTAATTAAGGCAGATGCTACAACTCCCATGTAAATTCCGGCCAGCACTAACTGAGTTAACCGGCCGGTACGGTTGTAGTGTTTGGAAAGCCGCTGCAAGAACCAGCGGACTACAATCAGCATGAAAGCGATATAAATTAAAGATGCAAAAATTGTTGGCAAAGCGCCGATCATTGAATTAGTGCGAGTAACCGCGATCGCCACTGCTAACAAGCACCAAGCTGTCACATCGTCAACGGCCGCGCAAGTCAGGGCTAGCGTCCCCAATTTGGTATTCTGCAAGTTGTGTTCGGTAATGATTCTTGCTAGTACCGGAAATGCTGTAATTGACATCGCAGCCCCCAAAAACAGCGCAAAAGCAGTAAAAGAAACGCTGTTGTTTGAGACAATCGGATACAGTAGCAGTGCTAGCAAACTTCCCAGGGAAAATGGCACGAGAATGCTGACATGGGAAGTCAAAATTGCTGTGTCTAAGTTGTTTTTGAGGTACTTCGGATTCAGTTCCAAACCAATCAAAAACATGAAAAATATTAGCCCAATTTCGGAGAGCACGTTGAGGAAGGGAACGGCCTCGGCGGGAAAAACTGCTGCTGCTAAATCTGGGGCTACCAAACCAAACAGAGACGGGCCGAGCATAATTCCGGCTACGATTTCTCCAATGACTTGGGGTTGCTTGATCCAGCGGAATCCCAAACCGACAATTCTCGAAAGTGCGATGACAATTAGAACTTCAACTAGAACTAGAATGGCGATCGGCATGGTGTTTTTAGATTGGGGATTTTTGCTAATGTTAAGAGCGACAAGTGCAAAGGGCAAAATTGGCGATCGAGCAAAATGCAGCTCAGCCCGATCGAAGATAGAAAGCAGAGGAGACAACACCAACAAGGCAATTGTGTCACGATCAACTCAGCGTTGACAATCTTAAACCTGGATTTTTGATTTTGATGCCACAACTAAGCCGGCGAAAATAAAGTTTTGATCGATCGCTTCTACATAAGTCCCTTCTACATCAGCGCCTTCTGCCTTCCCAATCTAAGATTGTCGGACAAAGTGGCGCAGGCTGTGATAAGCTAGAAAAGTTGTTTAAATTCGCACATCCGGGTTTTCGGGTGTTTCTAAGGCGCAAACCTTCAGAAATACGACCGGGTGGAGGATTAACCCGAATTAGGAGTTAAAAATACCATGCCAGTAGTCAGTTTGGCTCAAATGTTAGAGTCAGGAGTTCACTTCGGACACCAAACCCGTCGGTGGAACCCGAAAATGGCTCCCTACATTTTTACAGAGCGCAATGGGGTTCACATCATCGACCTCGTGCAAACCGCTCAGCTCATGGAAGAAGCCTACGAGTATATGAGAGTAGCCTCGGAAAAAGGCAAAAAGTTTCTGTTCGTGGGTACGAAGCGCCAAGCGGCCGGGATTGTGGCACAAGAAGCCCAGCGCTGCGGCGCTTACTACGTCAACCAGCGCTGGCTGGGGGGAATGCTTACCAACTGGACGACAATTAAGTCGCGGGTGGAACGCCTCAAGGATTTGGAGCGCCGTGAGGAAACAGGTGCTCTCGATTTGCTGCCGAAAAAAGAAGCTTCGGTGCTGCGGCGGGAAATGGCCAAACTCCAGAAATATCTGGGCGGAATTAAGTCTATGCGGAAGATTCCCGACGGAGTGGTGCTGGTAGACCAACGCCGGGAGTACAATGCTGTTTTGGAATGCCAAAAATTGGGAATTCCGATCGTATCTTTGCTGGATACTAACTGTGACCCGGATTTGGTGGACATTGCGATTCCCGCTAACGACGATGCCATTCGATCGATTAAGCTAATTGTGGGCAAGTTGGCTGATGCCATCTACGAAGGCCGTCACGGTCAGCAGGAGGGCAACGACATCGATGAAGACTACGACTACGAAGGTGCTTATGAAGGTGCTGAATATGACGTAGAAATCGAAGAGTTGGATGACCCCGACTATGTAGATCCCGACGCCGAAGGCGAAGCCGACGCAGAATAAACCCAGCAATAGTAGGCCGCTGGGAATTGAACACCGGGCAATTAAAAATTAAAAACGATCGTTTTTAATTTGACCTTTTTAATTTTTAATTGTCAGTGTCATTAGTCTAGGTCATTAGTAGACTTATTGCAAAAGTAAAAGTGCGCCAGCATAAATTCTGGCGCTACAGAAACAAAGTCCGCGATGAGGCGGACTAAATATTTAGTTTTGCAAGAAGCCCAATCATCAAGATCAGATTAAAAACTAATAACTGATGACTAATGACTAATGACTAATGACTAATGACTAAATAACTAATTTTAATTGGGAACAGAGAGAAGATGGCGGACATATCTGCAAAACTTGTTAAAGAACTGCGCGACAAAACCGGCGCCGGCATGATGGATTGCAAAAAAGCCCTCATGGAAAATGAAGGCAATATGGAAATATCCATTGAGTGGCTGCGGAAAAAAGGCCTGGCCTCCGCAGGCAAAAAAGCGGGACGGGTTGCTTCTGAAGGACTCGTAGGTAGCTACATTCATACCGGCGGCCGCGTTGGGGTGTTGGTGGAAGTTAACTGCGAAACCGATTTTGTCGCCCGCCGCGAGGAGTTCCAAAGTCTGGTGCGGAATATTGCGATGCAAATTGCAGCTTGTCCGAATGTGGAATACGTGAAAGTTGAGGATATCCCAGCGGAAGTTGTCGCAAGAGAAAAGGCAATTGAAATGGGCAAGGATGACTTGGGCAACAAGCCGGAAAATATCAAAGAAAAGATTGTTCAAGGGCGGATTGATAAGCGTTTGAAAGAGTTGTCTTTGATGGATCAGCCTTTTATTCGAGATCAAAATATCTCGGTGGAAGAGTTGGTAAAACAAACCATTGCTCAAATTGGCGAAAATGTCCAAGTGCGTCGCTTCGTGCGTTTTGTGTTGGGCGAAGGTATTGAGAAGGTAGAAGCTAACTTTGCCGATGAAGTGGCTGCCCAAATGGGTGCTCAATAATCAAAGATTGAGATGGAGAATTAAAAATTAAAAATGTCCGAATATTTTTGGGCATTTTTAATTTTTAATTTTTACAGGACTTATGCACAGACTATATTTGTAGGGTGCTTATGGGCGCACCTTACGCGACAAATAGTAGTGTAAAAATTCTGTAGCAAAAACCAGGTTTCTCACCAGTATTTAACCGAGAGTCAGACAATTTGTGGCAGAAACCGGGTTTTTTTGCCCGCAGGTTCTATTCTAATTTTACACGGGAGATAGGGTGGGAGCAAGAGAGCGCATACAACAGGATTTGACAGAAATATCCGAAGCGATGGCCGCCTTGAATTTGGAGTTTCGCAGCACTTACAAGGGTTATTTAACTGCTTTGGGACAAGCGGTGCGGCAGCAGTTAATTCTGGCTTGCTATCACCTTTGCACTCAAGCGGCGCCGGAGTCGTTTCTCAAGTTGTCTTTTGATGGGCGACGCAAAATGCAGCAGTCGGTACGCAGTTTGGCAATAGCATCTCAAGAAAAATTGCGATCGCTGGTGACACAATCAGAGTCTGAGGGAGACATAGAGTCAGAGTCAGAGTCGGAAATCGAGTCAGAGTCAGACTTTTTCGCCATTAATTTTCAATTTCTAGCGAGAAATAACCAGTTGTCTATAGCGAATTCCCCCGAAAGTTTGGCGCGCTGGCAAGAGAGTATTGAAAAGTCGATCGCTAATATTATCAAGCTGCTTTCTTGTGACACAAACCGCTTGTTGAAACAGGTGGGAATCTTGCCGCATCAATTGCCAGAACCTGTTTTATTAGCAGCTTCTCAAGCTGATTCATCCGGCGACAGTGTTGCAGGGCCTCCTAATTTATTAAACTTAATTATTGAAACCAATGACTCCTCAGAATCGGAAAGCTTGGGAGAAACCAGAGGTACTACTGCCATCCAGATTACAGCCATTAAGCTCCGGTTGTCGGAAATAGAGTTTGCTGATGCGGACACCTCGGCTTGGCGTCAGCAAATTCGCAACCTCTCTGTGCGGTTAAATGCGATCGGGCGCGATTACCAGAAAAAGCAGCGGGAATTAGCTGTGGTGGAGGCTGAGTCGGCTTGGCGAGCGAGTTGGTATGAAGATTAATTAGTCATTAGTCATTAGTCATTAGTCATTAGTCATTAGTTGTTATTTTTTTTTTGTTATTTTTGGGTTAGAATAGGCAATTATCAATCACCGATCACCCATAACCAATAACTCATTTAAAATCTCAAATCTCAAATCTCAAATCTCAAATCGATATGACTAATAACCAACCAGAATGGCAGCGATGGCAGAAAGCTCTTTCAGTAGAAGCCGATCGCGGATTTAATGACTTACAAGGCAGTCAATACCGCTTTAGCGAGTTTCTCAGTGTCAGCTTGAGGCAACTCGCAGGTGTGTTGCCGGCTCATTTGCGCGATCGCTCGCGACAACTAGCTGCCGAATTTGACATCTACCTAGAGAAGGATATCGAAGAACGTCAGCATTTGATCGCCATCACGGGTAGTTTTTTGAGCCAAATGCAGCGAGTTTGGGAAGCAGAAAGCAGCCAACAAGGGGAACCAGAAAGACCAGAAAGACCAGAAAGACAAGATCCGCCAAATTCCACTCCCCGAACCGCACCTATGAGTTCAGCATCTGTACCGCTGAGTCTGACTCTTCAGCAAGAGTTGACTCGCGTCACGGGAATCGGCCCTGGGAACGGCAGCCGCTTGGCAAAATTGGGTTTATACACTGTATACGACTTGCTTTACTACTATCCCCGCAACCATATTGACTATGCCAAGAAAGTGCAAATTCGGGACTTAGTAGCTGGGGAAACTGTCACTTTGATAGCAGAAGTAAAGCGCTGCAATTGCTTTTCTAGTCCGAAAAATAAGAAGTTAACGATATTAGAATTAATTTTAAAAGACCGCACCGGCGAAATTAAAATCAGTCGGTTTTTTGCGGGGCCTCGCTACAGCAATCGCGGCTGGCAAGAATACAAAAAACGCGAGTATTCTACGGGTGCGGTGCTGGCTGCTTCGGGGTTGGTGAAGCAGGGGAAATATGGCATTACTTTAGAAAATCCTGAATTAGAAGTATTGGATGACTCAGGAAGTGCGATCGAATCTATGAAAGTGGGCCGCCTGATCCCCGTTTATCCGCTGACGGATGGGGTGGATGCGGGTGTTGTCAGGCGGGGGATTTTGACTGTGATGCCTGCGGCTAGGCTGTTGTCGGAATCGCTGCCGGCCGATTTGCGCGATCGCTACGGTTTAATGGGTATAGCCGATTCTGTGACTAACATTCACTTTCCAGTCGATCGAGATTGTTTAGCCGCCGCCCGTCGCCGCTTAGTTTTTGACGAGTTTTTCTATCTACAATTAGGACTTTTAAAGCGCCG
>DPLL01000484.1:7958-9273 GCA_003542015.1 Microcoleaceae cyanobacterium UBA9251
CCGACGGAAGTTTTAGCAGAACAGCATTACCGCAAATTGGTAGGTTGGTTTAATTTGATGCACTTGTCTGTTGAATTGTTAACTGGTTCGACGAAAGTAGCAAAACGCCGCGAAATTCACAGCCAGTTAGAAACCGGAGAATTGCCTGTTTTAGTGGGAACACACGCGCTAATTCAAGATACTGTGAATTTTCATAAATTGGGTTTGGCAGTAATTGATGAACAGCACCGATTTGGGGTGCAACAGCGCGCTAAATTGCAGCTAAAAGGCGAATCTCCTCACGTTTTGACGATGACTGCTACTCCCATTCCTCGGACTCTGGCGCTGACATTGCATGGCGATTTAGACGTGAGTCAAATTGATGAATTGCCACCGGGAAGGCAGGCGATTCAAACGACTGTTTTGTCTTCAAAAGAACGCAGTCAAGCTTATGATCTGATTCGGCGGGAAGTGGCAAGCGGGCATCAAGTTTATGTGGTTTTGCCGCTGGTGGAGGAGTCGGAAAAGCTGGATGTGCGATCGGCAATTGAGGAACAGGAAAAACTGCAAAAAAGTATATTTCCTGAGTTTAGGGTTGGTTTGCTGCACGGCAGAATGAGCAGTGCCGATAAGGATGAGGCAATTACTAAGTTTCGGGACAAAGAAACTGATATTTTGGTATCTACTACTGTTGTGGAAGTTGGAGTAGATGTGCCGAATGCAACGGTGATGTTNNCAGCCGTTCTTATTGTTTGTTAATGCCCGGTTCTAAGGCTACGGAGGCGATGCAAAGAATGAAGGTTTTAGAGCAATCTCAAGATGGCTTTTTTATTGCGGAAATGGACATGAGATTGCGCGGGCCAGGTCAGGTTTTGGGAACTCGCCAATCGGGTTTGCCGGATTTTGCTTTGGCGAGTTTGGTGGAGGATCAGGAGGTTTTGGAGTTGGCAAGAGAGGTGGCTCAAATGGTGATTGATAGTGATGAAAGTTTGAATCAATGGCCGGTGGTGCGGGATGAGTTGGAGAGGAGATATCAGCGGATGATGAGTGGGTCGATTTTGACTTAGTTATTAGTTATTAGTCATCAGTCATTAGTNNATCAGTCATTAGTCATCAGTCATCAGTCAGGAGGACTACCAAGGAAAATGCTTTAATTCGCTTGTTTCGGGAGTGGGTGAGAAGTCAAATTCAGTGAGGGGAATGAAAGGACGATCGAACTCAAACTGTGATAGACTAAGAAAAATATCTAGGGTAAAATGATGGCATCAAAAACAGGTTCGCCGTCAAATGTGGGGAGAGTTCCCCAGGAAGAATATTTAATGTCTGATGCTGTAAC
>DPLL01000101.1 GCA_003542015.1 Microcoleaceae cyanobacterium UBA9251
TGAGAATTGTCAGTTGAGAGTTGTCAGTTGAGAGTTGTCAGTTGAGAGTTGTCAGTTGAGAGTTGTCAGGTGATATAGCAATCCTAAATCATTCATGCAGATATGTAGGGGCGGTGCCCCCGTGCCCGCCCTCCGAGGGATTGGGCAACCACGGGGAGTAGGGGTCGGATTGCCCCTACAAGAATTATGCAAATGATTTAGGATCGCTATATATCAAGAAACAGGGGAAATAGAAAATACATTTTCTTCCCTTTCCCCTCAGTTTAAGGACTTCAGTCCTGACTACGAACCGGTAATTAACCAACCGATGTTAACTGTTTGTCCTTAACTTCAATCGGCGCACTCAAAGCGTCTTCCAAATCAGCACAACCCAATTTTTCCTCCAAAATTGCCATCACTTCGCGGCCGAAATCATTGGAATTTCGCTGCCAAGCTTCTAAACAAATTTGACCGAAAAACGAACCCAAAGGCTCAGGATTCCACAGCAATTTACGCGCTGTCCAAGGCATCAAACTCATCGGGTCATAACCAGGTTGCAGAATCTCCTGTTTAAAGGCGTATTCTTCCAAAATTGTGTGCGGCTGCAACCCGATAAAGAAAATCGCGGGTTCTACTTTATCTGCTCCGAAAATTCGCTCTAATTCCCGGTGATAAGCAATGGTTTGACGGATGGTTTCAAAGGTTTCATCCATCACATTAAAAGAGTAGTTTACGGAAACAACATCGTTGAAACCGGCGGCTTTTAAATCGCGGCAATTTTCCAAAACTACCCGCAAGTTGTAACCCATTCGCATTTTGCGAACTAATTCTTGGGAACCGCTGGTGATGCCGATTTCAAAGTAATTCATTCCCGTTTTTACCATCAAATCGCACAATTCTGGTGTGAGATTGTCCGCACGGATGTAAGCAGCCCAGTGTATGTCTGTCATGCCGGCGGCGATGATTTTTTGCAAGAGTTCAACGGCGTCATCGATGAATTTGCGGGCGGGGATGAATTGGGCGTCGGTAAACCAGAAATTGCGGATACCTCGATCGTACAATTGTCTAATCTCCGCCACCACCTCATCGGCCGGATTGATCCGCACTTGCTTACCTTCAATCACCGTGTAAATGCAGTAACAGCAGTTGTGAGGACAGCCGCGCTTGGTTTGGACGCCGATGTAGAAATCGAGATCCTGTAGATAATAGGAGAATTCCGGCCAAATGGTCTCGATGTACTGATAATTACAAGCAGTTTTCTCGATGTTGGCTGGCTTTTCGTGAATTAGTCGATCGCGCGGCACAGTTTCTCCCACGACATAACACCTTTCCTGGGCCAAATCTTCGCCTTTAATCAACTTCTCCAGCAGCGCCTCGCCTTCCCCCACCGAAACTACGGTTCCCTTCGGTAAACTGCGTCCCAACTGCTCATAAAACACGCTCACAGCGCCCCCACCGACCACTGCACGAGCTTCGGGACGGTATTTCCGGGCCCGATGCAATCCGCGCTTAACCAGCCCCAAATTGCGCCAGAGCTCCGTATAGTAAGACACTGCTAAACGCAATCCTCCCAATGCTCCCCGCATTTTAATTAGGGGATTGTTGGCGTAGTAAAACTCGAAGGCATTTTGTAGGGGATTGCCGCCTCTACCGCCCACAGGTGCGTAAATTTGAATGTCTCGCCAGGAGAAAACTAGCAGCGTGGGCTGAAATTCGTCCACGGATGCATCTAGAGCCTTGGCGTAATCCAGCGGTGGCACCGCACCTAAATCGAAAATCCGCTGTTCGACATCGGGAAACAGCTTGTGGATATGATCGGAAAGGTACACAACTCCGATCGGGAAAATGGGATTACAAGGGAGGCGAACGTACAGAACTCGGTTTTCCATGATTGCCAGATCCTAAACTGCAAGTTTTTCAGTATTGTTAATATTCTTTTAATATAACTTTACAAAATCTCTAATTTACTCATCTTAATGTTAAATATTTTGAAATTTTTCCGATCGGCCAAAAGCTGAGCGTGTTGGCTTCTGGACGCGATTGTAGCAGAAAATGGCTATTTTTTCAGTAAATGCACCGTATATTCGCCAAAAGTGGGGGCCAAAAGTCAAAAATTAGAGATTTATCCCGTAAACAGCTATTATTACCTTTATTTATGTCATGGAGTTGGTAGTCGGCTTTACAGCAAGCCGGGATCTCAAGGTGTTAGCTTAAAAAGATAACTAAAACTTTTAGGCAAGGCTCCCTAGCAATTATGGCTCAGATTCTCGATCCCATCCCCTTGGACGCCCACAGCAAGATTCTCTGCTGCTACGTCAACGCTACCAGTCAGATTCAGGTTGCTCGCATCGCCAACATTCCTAACTGGTACTTTGAGCGAGTGGTGTTTCCCGGTCAGCGCTTAGTCTTTGAAGCTATGACAGCCTCGGTTTTGGAAATTCACACTGGGATGATGGCCAGTGCGATTTTGTCAGATAATATTCCTTGCGATCGCTTGCAGATTAATGAAGGCCCCTATTCTGCCATTAATCCTACCAGCTCCAGAGCGGAAGTTAAGGGCGATCGAACATCAACTACAAGCCGCCCCAAATCCAGAGAAATCTCAGAACCTCTGACATTACCTGCGCTAACAGCCGTTGATTAAGGCGGATAGTGGCTGATGAAAGCCAATAAATTTTGCTTTTAACAAATAAGTCTTGTACAAAACCAGCCCTTACCCGAATTTGTAGGGGCTGATTTATGGCAAATTTAGTTTAGCAATTTCAGTGGTGGATACACCAACAACTTAATTTTGTCATTCT
>DPLL01000477.1 GCA_003542015.1 Microcoleaceae cyanobacterium UBA9251
CTGAGTTCCCGATAACCTTGTTAAAATACAAACTATACTTCTCTCTTTTGACACCAGCCAATGAATAACCCCTTTGACGACGCATCCCAGAGTGGTAGTCATTCTCCCCTGGATGACTTTATACAGTCCTTAAGTTCAGACTCCCATAGTTCAGACTCGCACCACAGCAACCATCACCCCTCAGATCCTCTTGATTTATCTCACCTTCACTTGAATTCGGGTGAGGTTCACCATCCCCATGATTTAAACCATGTTGGTGCTTTAGATGGGGTCGATCATTCCCACCATTCATTGATGACTCCGGCGGGTGCTTTGGATGCTGCATATCGAGAGAGTTTGGCTGAGTTCAAAACGGATCTTTATTCAGAAAATTATGCCCAAGGTTTAGTCTCTAATTCAACTATATCGCCGACCGATCGTAACGATTCTCAGGATAGTTTTTCATCCGATAATTACTCGGAAAATGTTGTTGAATTTTCGGCCAATAGTTCATCTACACATTCAGGGGCGATTACTAAAGATGATAGCAATTCAGTTAACTTTGTTGGCGATGAAGTTTTTTGGAATGGTTATGCTATGGGTCAAGCGGGGACTGTAGATGGACACAAATTTTATCGCGATGGTCATTATATCGGGCGTTTAGGTGCAGATATGAATGTGTATGATGCTGATGCACATAAAATTGGTTATGTCACCCCTTCTGGGAAAGCTTATACGACTGATGATCAGCTATTTGCTACAGGAGGAACTGCTCGTTGGGCTGCCGCCACGTTAATTTTTAATACTTGTAGTCGTAGTTAGTTAAACTAGAAACCGGGTTTCTTAAATTCTGAAAACACAAATTAACATCAGGAGAAATGATTATGATTTGGAACTTTGCCCAGGGAATTATAACAGCAGTTCAAGGCATTTTGGGGCCGCAGACAGTGGTGGCGATGACGCAACGGCAAAATGAGATTGATAGAATTACTTCCCAGTTTGAAATGCAAAATAGATCGCTGGAGTTCCAAGCGGCGATGGAACGAGTGCGTCAAGAACATAGTAAGGAAATGGAAGCCTATCGACAATATTGTGAGGATGTGCGACTGCAAAAACGCCTCGATTCTGAACGGGAACAGTTAGCTAGACGGTTCCAACATGAGGAAAAATTAGAACAGTATCGCCGCGAAACTCACCTGATTTTATCTCGCGCTCAATTGCTAACGGCTTTAACTTTAGCTGATGATAAAGAAATTAGAGAAAGTTTCCCTCTGAAAACTCCCGCACGGGTAATTTTAGATGCTTACAAAAGCTATCAGGAAAATATGAAACAAATTCCTCTATTAGTGGTGATTTCGCCGCCTGCGTTGCAGTTTGAAAATTTTTCTCATGCGGCTCAGGGATTTGCTAAAGTTGAAAACCGATTGATTGATGAAATACAGGAGTTTTGCAAACATTATTCTCTCACAAATCAGGAAAGACCTGTAAGATATCAAGGGGCGGATTGGGAAAGTAAATCTTCTCATGGTAAGAGTGCGATCGATACTTTGCATCACGTCCTCACATCTGTCCCGACTGTGGTTTTAGAATCTAAGTTTGATGGGGATTTACTCAGGGTTTATCTCGCGGGTTGGGATATGATGCAAGAAGTGCCTCACTATGAAAAGGTGCTAACTATTCCTTGGAAAGAGGTTTTGTATCCTATCGCCCGCAAATATGCCGAAGAGTGGCGAGAGTACCGGATGAAGTTATTAGAAAAAGGCAGAAGTTTAGAGGATTTGAAGCGCCGGGGTGGGGATGATGAACTGAATCTTTTAATCTTGGAAGAAGAGGAGGAAGATCGGGAGTTTGGCAGGGGCGGTCAGCCTGATTATCAGTACAATGTTAAAGAAGACAAGTACATTCAGGAATTGGCGCAGTTTTTAGGGATTTGCCACTGTATTTTAGTGGGTTTGATGGCCGATCGCTATCATTTTTCTCATGGTGATGTGCGTCCAAAATTGCCGGAACTGTTACCCGGATTATTGGAAAAGGTGCCCAGTGAAAGTTTAAAGGAAATGCTGGTGGGTGAGATTGTTTCTAGCTATCAAAATCTCTATCAGTTGACGGGGGTTGATCGCCCTCATCTGATTCCCTATTTATTTTTGGATTTGGCGCTGAGTTTGAGTTATTTACCGGATAAATCTTGGGCAAGAAAACAGATTGAGTATTCGTTGTTATCTTGGTTGAAACTCAGAAACTTGGTTGATTCTTTTGCAGAACAGAAAGCGGGTTTGTTGGATTTATTATTAGAAGCATTCATATCAGCTTTGATCGTGGCAGATGTAGAATATACGGAAAAGCTAAATGGGTGTTTAGCCGCGATTGGAGAAAGTCACCATCAGGAGACTATTCAGAACGCGATACAGGGTGAACAAAATGCAGAATATCAGCGACAACTGGAAGCGGAACGCCTACGCCAAGAAGAAGAAGTGGAACGTCAGCGACAACTGGAAGAAGAAGCGGAACGCCTACGCCAATCAGAATATCAGGAGTTAGAACGTTTACTCGCTGCTGCACAGTGGCAAAAAGCTGATAAGGAAACAGTTAAAATGATGAAAACAGTAATAGCGGGGAAACACCATTATCATTTGAGCTATTATGTTGTGAGCGTCGAAGATATCGACAATTTCCCCAGTGAAGACCTCCGCATTATTGATCATCTTTGGGTAAAATATAGTGATGGTCGGTTTGGTTTTTCGGTGCAAAAACGCATCTATCAAAGTCTGGGGGGAACCAGGGAATATGATGAGAAAATATTCGGAATTTTCTGCGATCGAGTGGATTGGTATAAACTAGTACGCGAACATACGAATAACTGGGGTATGAGAGGTCACGATATCCAATATAAATACAACGCTCCTGCTGGTCATCTCCCCGTGTTAGCACTTGACGTATTAAATGGTCTATTCTTGTATGCTGATGAAAAACTCAGTTCTCCATTACTGGCGGCTCTTCTCTCGCGTCCCGATTTGTAGATAGGTATCGAGAAACCGGGTTTCTTTGATGATTTGGGTATCTTCACCGAAATGTAGGTAAGAAACCCGGTTTCTGAATCCCCACGCGCCTCAGCCAAGAAACCGGGTTTCTGCGATAATTTAGGCATCCTCACCGAGATTTGGGTAAGAAACCCGGTTTCTGAGTCCCCACGCGCGTGTTCCAAGAAACTCTAAGAAACCGGGTTTCTGCGATAATTGTGGCATCAAAACCGAGATTTTTATCAGAAACCCGGTTTCTCAGGTCTACGCGATTAAACTGCCTGTTTACCACTACTCTCAATATAGCGTCGCAACACCGAATTAATCGTAGTTTTATACTCTGCACTTTGCTCTCGAAACCATGCTATCACCTCAGCATCTAACTGAATCAAATTACGAGCTTGGGCGGCTGGTATTCTTAGCGTAGCATTCTCAAAAAATTCATCCGTCAAAGGTGGAATATCAGAGTAATCAATATCCTCATCATTCATCGCCTCTAACGCCGCCCAATTAGTACGAGAGATATTGCTCGAATCGTTGACGCTCATATCGGTTTGCCTTTCGTGCTGATATGATTCTAATTATATCATCCTGCCTTTCTGTCCAGACAACAACCGCGACTCCATTTTGCAAAAACCCGATCCCAATCCAACGATCCTCCCCATAGTCAGTACGCGGATCGAGCTCAGTTAGCATAGGAAGATCGAACATCTCAGAAACATCTGCAAAATCAATCCGATGTTTGGCAATATTTTCCGCTCTCTTGGCTTCGTCCCATTCAAACTGCATGAAAAATAAATCAACTTTAAGTAGGATCTAAATTTATGATACGTTATTTTGCACTCACAGAAACCGGGTTTCTGCGATAATTTTGGCATCCTTACCGAGATTTTACGAAGAAACCCGGTTTCTGAGGCCCCCACGCGATCGCCCCTCAGCCTCAGCCAAGAAACCGGGTTTCTACGATAATTCTTGCATCCTCACCGAGATTTTACTAAGAAACCCGGTTTCTAAACCCCACGCGCCTGATCCAAGAAACCGGGTTTCTGCGACAATTTTGGTATCCTCACCGAGATTTTACTCAGAAACCCGGTTTCTGAGTTCTCGTGCGATCGCTGTTATCATAAAATCACTTCAGAGCAGAAGGGCACGACTATGCAAACCCAAGAAAAACCAGCAATCGCCAAGCAACCACCAACCGAAAAACGGTACTACACGCCGGAGGAATATCTGGCATTAGAAGAAAGTGCGATCGACAAAAGTGAATACCATGATGGAGAGATAGTACCAATGACAGGCGGAACCGCAAACCACAACAAAATTGCTGGGAACTTTTACAAAAAATTCCCCTCGACTGTGAATGGTCAAGATTACGAGACATTTATCAATGACGTGCGCCTGTGGATACCCTTAACTCGCCGCTACGTCTATCCCGATATCATGGTCATTCAAGGAGAACCAAAATATCAAGAAAGTAACAAAACAATTGTTACAAATTCTTTGATAATCGTCGAGGTTTTATCCAATTCAACCAAAGATTACGATCGCGGCGGCAAATTTCTCGCCTATCGCTCAATTCCTGAATTTCAGGAATACATTTTAATAGACCAATATAGCTATCATATTGAGCAATTCGCCAAAAACTCTAATGGCAAATGGGTATTGACAGAGTATGACTCAGAGGAATCGGTATTAACCTTGGAATCAGTAGAATTCCAAATGCCACTCAGAGAGATTTATGAACGAATTAATTTTGAGGTCAAAGCAGAAGAAGTGAACGAGCCAACAAGTGAAATTCAATCATAATATCGAGTCCAGTTAATCTCATATCTTGCACCAGTTACAATAACCGCCAGGGGTTTCAACCCCTGTCTGATAGTGAAAGTCATCTTAAGATTTGGCGGGTGGCGTAACCCAGAAACTAGGTCTGTCCTGGATGCAAAACCTATATGTCATGCTGAGTGAAACGCAGTGTAACGAAGCATCTCAGAGATTCTTCGCTTCGCTCAGAATGACAGAATAATGACAGAATTACGTTATGACAGAATAATGACAGAATTACGTTGAAATACGTAAGTCTTGTAGGTTTCGCAGAAGTTACCGGGTTTCTGATGGCAAGCGATCGCGCCAACCTGTTCAAAAACCGAGATTCTTTGCGAATTTTTCTCGATCGTGAGCTTTGAGCAAACTCCCCACATCGGGCCCAGCCGGGATAATACAGCCCGGATTCAGCGGGAACAAATTGCCGTAATAATCGCGTTTTACAGCCTCCAAATCACAAGTACCAGCAACTCCCGGTAACTGATACAAATCGCGCAGATAAGCTCCCAAATGCTCGTAATCTTGAATGCGGCGCACATTGCATTTGAATAAGCTGTAGTAAACTGCATCAAAACGGAATAGAGTAGTAAACAGCCGCACATCTGCTAACGTCACCCGATCGCCACAAAGATAACGACTCATCGAGAGCGATCGATCGATCTCGTCCAAAACAGCAAACAATTCACTGCAAGCCGAGTCATAAGCAGCCTGAGATTGCGCGAAACCACAGCGATAAACACCGTTATTCACCGATTGGTAAATCTTCTCATTCCACTCGTCAATTTGCGATCGCAAATCCAGAGGATAAAGCTCCATTTCAGCATGGCTAGCAAACTCATTAAACTCCGAGTTTAGCATCACAATAATTTCCGAGCTCTCGTTATTGACGATCGCCCTTTTCGAGTCATCCCACAACACCGGCACCGTACATCGCCCCTGATAGCCCGGTAAAGCCAACTGGTAAAGTTCCCGCATCGTGTTACAGCCAAATATCTCCGACTCCATCACCCAAAGTCCCCCTTCCGAGGGATAGACAACAGACACGGATATGGCATCTTCTAGCCCTTTGAGCGCTCTCGTCACCAGAGTGCGGTGCGCCCAAGGGCATCCCATACCAACAAAGAGGCGATATCGTGCCGTGGCGGGCTGGTGAGGGTTGTCTGCTGCTGTCGAGACAAAATTGCGGAAACTGCTGCTGGGGCGAATGTATGCTCCCGTGCGATCGGGCGGCGCTAGTTTTGACATCATTAATTGCCACATTGATGTCCAGACAAATTTGCCGAGTTTGACTGTTACTGATGAAGGAAGTGATTTATTTTTCACAATGGGATTAAAAGAGGTTTGCTAAACATAATCTGCTTATTTTAACTTACATTGCGATCGATGGTTTCTTAGTCCGCTGTAGGGACACGGCACTGCCTATTGGTGTCAACTTAACGTTAAACCCAGTCACAGATTGCTGTTTGACCATTAAGCCTAGATCCCAGCTAGCCCCCCTTAAGAAGGGGGGGATAAGAGTTCGATCAAAGTCAACCCC
>DPLL01000004.1 GCA_003542015.1 Microcoleaceae cyanobacterium UBA9251
TCGGAATGATTTAACTCTTCTAGACCACAGAGGACAGAGAGGAAGAGAGAGATGAATAATTCCGATACCAACGGATTTGATATAGGATCGCCAGCGGACTCGAAGTATCAGTGTTTTTACTTATTTATAAACAAGGTTGTATACAAAGCGAGAACGGTCGATCGCACTATGGCTATAAAATATTACAACCGCTCGATTTCCCAAGCTGATTCGGGAAGTTTCGCTCTTAGCTGTCCGATCGCCCTTGACCTAACATTCACTAGACCGATCGGCGTATTGAACAAGTCTACCAGATCGGCTTGGGCTAACGCGCTTTTGACCAGAGCGATCGGCAATTCCTTAAATAGCCACCTCGCCAGCCGATAACAATATTCTCCTGTTGTCAATTCTCGCATCAAATNNCATTGACTTTGTAACTGTTTTATTGTATTACGGTGTCGGTGTCGGACGATCGCACTTTCCACAAAATCCAATTTATAGGATGTTTCTCGCAAAATCCGCCAGCACAAATCCGCATCGCCGCCGCTGGTGAGATACGGGCGAAACAAACCAACTTGTGCTAAAACTTGCTTGCGTACAGCTAAATTGGCGGTTTGACCGTATGCACAAAAAGGGTGAGCGAGAGTATGTTTTTGAGATAAAGTATTTTGGCGATCGGCGTGTTGTTCTAAGATAGTTTTACCAGGTAATGCGACTATTTCCCCAGCGCTAATTCCTACTTCCAAGTCAACAAATGGCTTAACTAAATTTTCCAACCAGTCAGATTCCGGGCGACAGTCTGCATCGGTAAAGGCAATTATTTCACCTTTTGAGCCGTGAATTCCTTTATTGCGGGCGGCGTAGGAACTTTGAATCTGGTTTTCGGTGAGGTGGCGAATAGTTATTCTATCCAAATTGCCTCCGCCTCTTACCAAAGTAGGGTTAGAAACTACTATCTTACTTCCCCCCCTTACCAAGGGGGGGACTGAGGGGGGGTAAATCCAAAATCAAATTGTGATGAATTCGCCCGCGCACCGAAAAATCGTCAATTTCTACATTTCCCCACTGTGCCAACTGTTCGCGGATGTATTGCTGAGCATAAAAATGCCCTTCGGATGCGAGGTATGGGTTGCGATCGCGTACAATTTGAATCAGATGGCTGTGCAAGCGTTCTTTGAGATTCATGCGATCGGAGATACAATGAGTACACTAAGATTATATGGGATTGAATTATGATTGGAGAAGTCAGAATCGAAAATTATAAGTCCATTCAAAAGCTGAAGCTAGAATTAGGACGAGTAACTGTATTGATCGGTGAAAATGGCTGCGGAAAGAGCAATATCCTAGAGGCGATCGCCCTTGCTTCTGCGGCGGCTGATGACAAGCTAGATAACGAGTTTTTAGCTTCTCGGGGCATTCGAGTTACAGAACCTCGATTTATGCGATCGGCTTTTGAGAAGGAAAATTTAGTTAAAGATATCAAGATTGATATCATAGGAAATGATGAAGAAAAATTTAGTTGTATTTTACATAATGATAACTCTCCATATTCTCAGTGGAAAAATAAAAAATGGCACGTTTCAGAAACTCTTTTACATAGTATTATTTTTAACTCGGACAAGGCAAAAGATATTATATCGATAGAAGATGCTAAAGAGGCATCTAAAACTTTAAGGCAAGATGGATTTGAAAAAAAAATAATAGAGTTTTTCAGGTCGATTTCCCCTGACGATCTTCGGTCTGCCTCATTAGATACTATAAATACTATATCATCTTTGAGAAGTTTAAGTATGGAGCTTCTTGATGGATATAATCTCAGTAAGTTTACAATTTACTCTCCTGAAAACCAAGCTTTACGAACTTTTGAAAAAGAAGGACAGATTCAACCATTAGGCGTTAATGGTGAAGGTTTGTTTAAACTTATAAAATTTTTAAATTCTGATGAAAACCAAGATCGACTCAACCAAATCAAAGAAAAGTTGCGATTGATAGATTGGTTTAAAGATTTTGAAGTTCCTCAAAATCTATCAGCCATGCAAACTTCTATCCAAATCACAGATAGGTACTTAGATACTGATTTAAGTTATTTCGACCAAAGAAGCTCTAATGAAGGCTTTTTGTTTTTACTGTTTTACTTTACCTTGTTCATCAGCGAACTCACACCTAAATTTTTTGCAATTGACAATATAGATGCTTCTCTAAACCCCAGATTATGCCGCCGATTAATCCAAGAATTAGTCGAATTAGCAAAAAAACACGACAAACAAGTAATTTTTACCACTCACAACCCGGCAGTTTTGGACGGTTTGGATTTAGATGATGACGAACAGCGACTGTTTGTGATTTCCCGCAACCAATTAGGTTATACTAAAGCTAGACGCATTCTCAAACCTGAACCTCTCGAAGGACAGGAACCTGTAAAATTATCCGAGGCTTTTTTGAGGGGCTATATCGGAGGACTTCCTAAGAATTTTTAATATGATTAGTTTTGGATTAATTACTGAGGGATTGAGTGACCAGATTGTGATTGAAAATATTTTAGCAGGGTATTTCAATAACCCCGCTCTAAATATTAGACCACTACAACCAGAAAGAGATAAAGATGATGAGAACAAATTTACAGGTTATGGTAGTTGGAGTCAAGTTTTTGCTTATTGTCGTTCAAGAGATTTTCAAGAGTCGTTTCAATTTAATGATTATATAATTATCCAAATAGATACCGATACTTCTCAAGATTATGGTATCCCACAGCAAGATGAAAATGGCAAATTTACTCCTGAACAGTTAATCGAAAAAGTCATTGCCAAGTTCAAACAGGAAATTGGCGAAGATTTCTACAGTAAATTTCAACAGCGAATCATTTGGGCTATATCAGTAGATTCTATTGAGTGTTGGTTGCTGCCACTTTATTATAAAGACAATAGAAGATCTAACTTCAATAATTGTTTAGGTGCGTTAAATATGCAGCTTAGAAAGAAAGTTGGAAAGAAAGATGGTTTTACAATTCATGCCAAAAAACCTGATTATTATCGGAAAATTTCAAAACAATATAGCAAACATAGAACATTGATGGCTTGTTACCAATACAATCCCAGTTTGAAAAGTTTTGTAGTAGAGATTGAAAGCAAAAAAATTGTGATTGCTTTAGAAGATGACTGGTGAAATTTCACAATTCTCCCTAAAATCCACCTGCTAAACTTCCGATTCCAATTCGCCTACCCGCACCTGCACCGGCAACTCTACAGCATTCAACTCAGACGACTCTAATAATCCTGTGGCTTCTCCCTCAGCACTTGCTTTGTCCTGCGATGGTTCGACTTCGCTCACCAACCATCGCATTTTATGCAATTTCTCAGTCAAAGTATCCCGCTGATTAATCAAATAAATACTCACCAAAGTCAGCCCAACCCCCATAGATTGCAGCGGATTGAGCACTTCGCCCAAAAACAAATTGCCGAACAGTAAGGCAAAAACTGGGGTAAGAAATGTAAGAGAACTTAAACTCGTTAGACTGCCGCTAGAAGCAAAATAAAAGAATAAACCATAGGCGATCGCACTTCCGAATATAGTAGAATAACCTAACGCCATCCAGCCCGAAAAATCGATATTGACAAACTGCTCAGATTCTGTTGCAACCGAAACTGCTAACAGCGGCAAACCGCCCAAAATCATGTGCCAGCCCGTCGCCACCACCGGGTCAACATAACGGCAAACCCAGCGCACAAGTACAGTTCCCACAGCCATCGACAAAGCCGCCAACAGCATCAACCATTCTCCACCCTGAAATAACTGTTCGATACCCGCCGCAACCTGCACATTTTCAGGATGAAAAAGCCCCAAAATCCAGCCATCCGGCAACCCAATTAAACTGATACCAGCAAGGCCAATAACTAATCCCAACCAGCCCCAAAAACCGATTTTTTCTTGAAACAGCCACAAACACAAAATTGCCACAGCTAGCGGCTGAGAGTCAATCATCACCGAACCTAAACCCGCACCGGTTCTGGCCAAACCTTCTGCCAAAAAACCTTGAAACAAAGTACCATCAACTAAAGCAAACAGCGAAATCCACAGCCAAGCTTTCCAACCCTGTGGCTGTGGTTTTCCCATCAATGCCGCCGCTAGCAGCACCAACACGCCAGCCGGCACCAAACGCACGACAGCCACAAACAGCGGAGTCGTGTGAGGCATTACCCCTTTCATGGCTACCATCGCGGTTCCCCACAGGAAAAACGGCGCAATTAGCAACAGCGGCGCGAAAGGCAATTGTGAATCGGTAAGCTTTAGCTGCATGGGTAGGGCTCCAAATAATTGATGAGAGTGCTTATCGGAAAAATGATGTAGTTTTGTTAAGCAATTTTTACAATTATATAGTGGAACAGGCATCTTGCCTGTTGCTGACGGGACTTCTTCCCTCTTCCCTCTTCCCTCTTCCTTCTTCCCTCTTCCCTCTTCCTTCTTCCTTCGGATAAGGCACACTAGAAGTTAGCTACACAAGTTCGTAAAACTGCCCATGATTTGGCCATTCAAGCCCCGCTACCGTAAACAAATCGCTCGCATCGAAATCACTGGTGCTATTGCCGGAGATACCCGCAAACGAGTTCTAGAAGCCCTCAAAACCGTTGAAGAACGGAAATTTCCAGCCTTGCTGCTGCGGATAGACAGCCCCGGAGGTACTGTTGGCGATTCCCAGGAAATCTACAGCGCACTGAAGCGTCTGCGCGAAAAAATCAAAATTGTTGCCAGTTTTGGCAATATTTCAGCTTCCGGGGGAGTTTACGTCGGCATGGGAGCCGAATATATTGTTGCTAATCCGGGTACAATTACCGGTAGCATTGGCGTGATTATCCGGGGTAATAATCTAGAACGGCTATTAGAAAAGGTAGGCGTTTCTTTTCAGGTGATTAAATCGGGNNAAGTTAAAAGTTTTGCCGACGGCCGTGTTTTCACGGGCCAGCAAGCCTTAGAATTGGGTTTGGTCGATCGATTGGGGACTGAAGAGGATGCCCGTCGCTGGACAGCCGAACTCGCTGGCCTCGACCCGGAAAAAACCGAGTCTTGCACTTTGGAAAAACCAAAACCTTTCCTAAATCGTGTCTTGGGGAGTAGTCTGGATACATCCGGGCTTTCGGCTTACACAAGTTGGCTGGACTTCGAGGTGTCTACTGGCGGTTTGCCGCTGTGGATGTATCGCCCGTGATTAAATAAATTAGTCATTAGTCCGCAGTCATTAGTCATTAGTCCGCAGTCATTAGTCATTAGTCAGCAGTCAGCAGTCATTAGCTAACAAGTCAAGATTGCTGAGCGCAAATACCTAACAGCTAACCAATGACTCATGACTCATGACTAATCACTAATGACTCATGACTAATCACTAATCACTAATCACTAATGACTCATGAATAATGACTAATCACTAATGACTGATTACAAAAAAATGGAGGATATTTGCGTGGAATGGCAAGTGCGGGGGATTCGTGGGGCAACTACTGCCAGCGATAATTCGGTGGAAGCAATCCGAGAAGCGGTGAGAGAACTATTAGATGAATTAGAAGCCAGAAATGATTTAGATCCAGATTTAATTATTAGTGCTACGTTTTCTGCTACTCGCGATTTAGATGCTGTCTTTCCGGCCGCGATCGCCCGCGAACGTCCTCACTGGTGTAATGTTCCTTTATTGGACGTGCAGCAAATGTACGTCAAGGGTTCTTTGGAACGCTGCATCCGGTTTTTAATTCACGTCAATTGGCCGGCACATACTGAAATTTATCATCCTTATTTGCGGGGAGCTCAAAATTTGCGGCCCGATTGGAGTTTAGCGGTGGCGGCGGCTGGGGAAAAATAATAGATTCACTTTTGGCTTGATTTAAAAGTTAACTCACCATTACAGGTGGGTTTATTTTTTACGGGACTTGACACAGTACAAAACCAGCCCTGCGGAGCTCTGGTTAAAAGCTTTTATTTTATCAAAAAAACCGGCTTCTCAAAGAAACCGGGTTTTGGTCAATCAGACGTTTTCTTGTGATGCAACCGAATCCCTAAAAAGATGTCATATATAAAACTCCAAAAGTCCTTTTTCCCTTCCAATATTCCCAAACTTTGAGGAGAACCTTTCTCATCCAATAGCGGCTTGACAGCTTCGTAGGCTGGCTTGTAGTTGTACCAAGGAATCGAAGGCCACAAGTGATGAATCAGGTGATAATTCTGCCCCAAAATCAAGATATTTAGAATTGGACTAGGATATACTCTGGCATTTTTCCAGCGATCGCGCTCGTGAAATGGACGGTGTGGCAAATAATCAAAAAATAACCCCAAGGCTAACCCCACCACCAAAGCAGGAGAAAACCAAAAGTTCAGCACGTAACCTAGTTGGTCGTATTGAATGGAGATATAAACTACTGCTACGACAAATAAGCGGCTGAAAAACCATTCCCAAAGTTCGTATTTTCGCCACAGTTTGCGCTTAAAGAAGAAAATCTCGTGGTAAAAAAACCTCGCAGCAATCAACCACAGAGGCCCGCCGGTCGAAACATAATGGTCTGGATCGTTTTCGGGATCGTTAACGTGAGCGTGATGCTGCATATGTACCCGTGTAAACACCGGAAAAGCAAAACCCAACATCAGGGCGCTACCGTGTCCCAAGATAGCGTTAATTGTGCGATCGCGATGGGCTGCATTGTGAGACGCATCGTGAATCACCGTTCCGGCCATGTGCAAAGCCAGAACATTCAGGAAAAAACAGCACCATTGGGGCCATTCCCAACACCAGAAACCCAAGTATGAAATCACGATAATCGCTACTGCACTCAAAAACAGCAGCAGCGTCGGATTGAAGTCACCGGGAGGACTCAGAAACTCTTTCGGCACTGTCAGTGGCCGTCCTGCCTCCGACATCTTTGTTAACACTCCTTAATATTTCACACTTGCGTAGTATAAGATACAAGGCTCCCAATAGTAAAGTTTTATTAAATAACTGGATCTAATCTCGATCGCCCGTTATGACTTTTTCCCTCAACTGTCCTGCTGAACCCCGCTCCCTTCACTGCGTTCGTGCCGCGTAAACTCCGCGAAGGATAGAGAAGCATCTGAGCCCTAATAGAGATCCTTCGCTGTCGCTCAGGATGACCTAATCAGGAAACCAACCCAAATAAATGGGTACATCTGTATATTTTTGACATACCTCCCCGTCTATCAAGTCCGAGGATTCCTTGACGCTTCATAGCAACGCGCTCCGCAAGCGGTAGTCTTACCGTCGCTCCACGTCCNNCGGGGCTTGTATCCCAGTTTTTTGGTCAAGCCCTAGGGCAAAAGTTATTTGTCAGAACAGCCGATCGCCAAGAAAAGATGATCGATCGGTAAAAAGTCAGATATTCTAGAGAATGGTCAATGCCCGCTGTTTAGACGATCCAGAAATTTTTAAGAATTAAGACGCGCATCATTGCTTGTACTGAATAGCAAAAAGTTAGCCGAAATTAAACAATAAATCCTTCAGCCACCCCATCTCAATTCATGCAACTCCCAAAAGCCCTACGCCGGACTAAAATCGTCGCCACCATTGGCCCAGCCACCTCTGATCCACAAGTGCTGCGCCAGCTCATAGAAGCCGGTGCGACAACTTTGCGACTCAACTTTTCCCACGGCTCAGAAGAAGACCACCTGCGGAGCATTCGCTTAATCCGGCAAACATCCTTTGAACTCAACCAGCCGGTCGCCATCCTCCAAGACCTCCAAGGCCCGAAAATTCGTTTGGGCCGCTTTGAAACAGGGTCGATTGTTGTCAAAAATGGCGATCCTTTCATTTTGACCAGCCGCCCGGTTCCGGGCACCGAGCTCATTTCTTCCGTCACCTACGAACCTCTAGCAGACGAAGTTCCAGAGGGAGCCGTGATTCTGCTAGATGACGGGAAAGTGGAAATGCGCGTCGAAAAAGTAGACCGCAATTCGCGGGAATTGTACTGTCGCGTCGTCGTCGGCGGGCCACTTTCCAACAACAAAGGCGTGAATTTTCCGGGAGTTTACCTGTCAATTAAAGCGCTGACGGATAAAGACCGCAAAGATTTAATGTTCGGCCTCGACCAAGGTGTCGATTGGGTAGCGCTGAGCTTCGTGCGGAATCCCCAGGATATGCTCGAAATTAAAGAGCTGATAGCCAGTGCGGGTAAGCAAGTACCGGTTATTGCAAAGATCGAAAAGCACGAGGCGATCGAACAAATGGAGGCAATCCTGGCCCTGTGTAACGGGGTGATGGTCGCTCGTGGCGACTTGGGAGTGGAACTGCCGGCCGAAGATGTGCCGATTTTGCAAAAGCGGCTGATTGCTACTTCTAACCGCATGGGCATTCCGGTGATTACCGCTACCCAGATGCTCGACAGCATGGTTCACAATCCTCGTCCCACCCGCGCGGAAATTTCCGACGTGGCTAACGCGATTCTCGANNAGCCAAATTTCCGAACAGTTGAATGCAGCGGCGATTATGACGCTGACAAAAACCGGTGCTACAGCCCGAAATGTCTCGAAGTTCCGACCAAAAACTCCGATTTTGGCAGTTACTCCCCACGTAGACGTGGCGAGACAACTGCAACTGGTATGGGGAGTAAAGCCCCTGTTGGTGCTGGATTTGCCCTCCACCGGCCAGACGTTTCAATCGGCAATTAGTGTGGCCCAGGAGAAACATTTAGTCTCCGACGGGGATTTGGTGGTGATGACCGCCGGTACTCTGCAAGGGGTAGCGGGTTCAACGGATTTGATCAAAGTTGAGATGGTGACAGCNNGAATTTCCACTCTGGAGATATTTTGGTAGTCAATCACACTAGCGCTGATTTTGTGGACATGATTCGCAGAGCAGCGGGGGTTGTGACGGAGGAAGAGAGTTTGACTTCTCACGCCGCGATTATTGGTTTGCGTTTGGGCGTGCCGGTGATGGTGGGTGTGGAGAATGCCACGCGGGTAATTCGGGACGGAACTATGCTGACCCTTGATATGCAGCGGGGTTTGGTTTATTCCGGGGCCAGAGGGGGCGATCGAACTGACGCCGAACTGGCCGTTTGATCAAAGTTCTGAGTTGTGAGTTGTGGAGTTTGAATTCTACAACTCATTGCTTTTTTTCTAGCCGTTGTGCTATACTTACCAATTGTCAGTGCCGATGTAGCTCAGGGGTAGAGTATTCGATTCGTAATCGAACGGTCGTGGGTTCAAATCCCACCATCGGCTTAAATTCATGACTTACGCTCTTAATCTACATATAGCGTTTTGTAGGGGCAATCCCCCCGTGGTTGCCCCGATCCCGGTAGATTGTTGCGTAAGTCCTAAAATTGAAAAAACCTGCCAAAAACCCCAAGCTAATTAGAAACAAGTGTTGGCCCGGTTTTAGCCCAGCTTTTTTACTCCCCCAGGGGTGCTTGCTTTGGTGGGCGAGTCAGACGAGAAGTTAGCGGGCTGAGGATTTGATTGAGGGCGCGCAGTTGTTCTGCGGTGCCCAAACAGATCAACATATCTCCTCCTTCGATCGCAGTTTCTCCCGTGGGCCCGACAATCAAATTGCCGTCAGGGTGGCGAATTGCCAAAACTAAAGCCCCCGATTGCGATCG
>DPLL01000014.1 GCA_003542015.1 Microcoleaceae cyanobacterium UBA9251
ATGACAGGATTACGTTGAAATGCGTAAGTCCTAACAAATCCCATTTCCCTCACGCACAAACTAAACTTAAATCGTATCCATAAGCCTTTTGAATATTAGCAGCAGTCAGGACTTCGCGGCGGGAACCGATCGCAATTAACCGCTTGTTCAGCAACAATAAATTATCGTACTGTTTTAAAGTTTCCCCTAAATCGTGACTAATTACTAGCAAAGTTTTGTTTTCGGCTTTGAGCTCGGCAAAAATATCAAAAATAATCTCTTCTGTAGCTTTGTCAATCGCATTAAAAGGCTCATCAAAGAAAAATAAATCGGCCTGTTGGGCGATCGCCCTTGCTAAGAAAATCCGCTGCTGCTGTCCTCCTGAAAGTTCGCCAATTTGCCGATCGCGCAAATCCCACATTCCCACCCGCAACAAAGCAGTTTTCACCAATTCTTGCGACTGACGGGAGGGCGATCGCCACCAACCAGTCTGGACTGTTCGCGCCATCATCACCGCATTCCACACCGTAATCGGATAATCCCAGTCAATTTGCGATCGCTGCGGCACATAAGCCACCAGCCCCAACTGTTCCTTCAACAACCGCCCCTCATATGTTACCCTACCCCGACAGGCTGGAATCAATCCCAACATGGCTTTCACCATCGTACTTTTCCCAGCGCCGTTGGGGCCTAACACCCCCGTTAATTGTCCGGGATCTATACTGAAATTGATGCTGTTGAGGGCCGAAATTCCTCGATAATTGACAGCCAAGTCTTGAACTTCTAACATAATTTGAGATTTTGAGAACGATTCTTGTTTGCAGCTACTACAATAGAATAACTCAAAAAACCAGTAATGATTATCGTTTCCAAAGTTAAATGTTAAAGAAGTTGCTAGGAAAAACCCGCAGATGGGGCGGTGTGGCTGTTTTGGCGATCGGGCTGGGACTGGCTGGATGCAGTGGAAGCCCCCAAGCCAGCAATCCGACGCCTGAGAGTCGGGCCGCCAACTTGCCAAAAGTAGTGGCCACCACTGGTGTTATTTGCGACATCACTAAAGAAATTGCTGAAAGTTCGATCGACACTATCTGTTTAATTAAGCCCGGAGATGCCCCCCACGCTTATCAAAGCAAGCCAGAAGACCGCAAGGCGATTGAAACAGCAAATCTAATTTTGTACGCTGGTTACGGCCACGAACCCAGCATCATTAAACTGATCAAATCTACTACCAATTCCGCGCCCAAAATCGCCGTCCACGAACTCGCAGTTCCCAAACCGCTGATGGGCGAACACGAGCACGAAGGAGAACAAACAACTGAAGCCCAACCCCACGCAGAAGGCGAAAAAGTTCCTGACCCTCATGTTTGGCATAATCCTCAAAATGGCATCCGTATGGTTGAAGTAATTCGCGATGAATTGAAAAAAATTGCTCCCAGCAATGCTGAACTTTATACCAAGAATGCAGCCAAATTAACAACGGATTTGCAAAAATTAGATCTTTGGATTAAAGCTCAAATTGCCACAATTCCGGCGGATAAACGCAAGTTAGTCACTACTCACGATGCTCTGAGTTACTATGCTGATGCTTACGGTTTGGAGGTAGCTGGAGCTTTGCAGGGGGTGAGTACAGAGGAACAGCCCACAGCAGCAAGAATTGCCGAATTATCATCAGAAATTAAGACTGCGGGAGTGCCGACTATTTTTGCTGAAACTACGACTAATCCGAAGTTGATGGAGACTGTGGCGAGGGAGGCCAATGTCAAAATTTCGGACAAGGAACTCTACAGCGACGAGTTGGGTGGCCCTGGTAGCGGTGCTGATACTTATGAGGGGATGCTGAAAACTAATACTTGTGCGATTGTTTCTGGGCTTGGGGGAAATTGTACTCCTTTTGCAAGAGAAGCAACACCAACTCCCAAACCATAGACTTCCTAGGGTGCTCTTCGGCGCACCTTACACTTTAACTCAAGACTCAAAAGTATTTTTGGTGGAGTCGGGGCGGGTTTACAAATACTCTGGAGGTGAGTTGCAGATGTTTGTGAACCAGCCCCTACAAGATTGTTATTTATTGTTATTTAAGGCGAATTTTCCTCATCGGTACTGGGGGGTTTTTGGCCAATTCCCAATTGCTTCTTAGAGGTTTTTAAGTCTTTCCACAGCGCCTTAATATCTTTATAGGCTTTCTCCGCGCTAATTTTGCCGCCAGTTTCCAGCGAGCAAATATAGGTTATTTTTTGGGCAAATTCCTGCAAGTTGGAATTGAACGCCAAGTTTTCCGGCGTGAAATCACCGTAGTAGCGATGGCGAGGATGTAGAAAATCTTCCCGCTCTTTCATGGCCCCCTCCTAATTCAAATTTTGGTTTGCGTATCTACTGTCAATATGCGCTATTTGTATCTAGCGTCGTGGCGCTAACTTGCTTCTCTTGCATGGCGCAATGTATGGCGCAAGTAGCGATCGCGTTGTTTTGCCCTGTACTGACTTTATTAATCCAATTTTAACCTTAACATACCTAGAATTTAACTTTTCTTTAACCTTAACTCACAAAAATTGGGAAATGCGGACACTGCATCTCCCTTTAGATCTACTTTACAGGTTTTTCTTAACTTGGGCGGAAGCTCAGCACTTATTTGTGGCACTCGCAGCCAGTGGGCCCACAGCCGCAGCCGTTGGGGTGGCCGTGGGCCCAGGCGCTGAAACAGTAGTATTGACCGCCTTTTTCTATGGCTGCACCCAGGCTGACAATGCACAAGCAAGAAGAACAGGCACATTTTGTTTGGGTTGCAGTAGTCATTTTGCTTTTTCCTGGTAGGTTTGTTTGGCTATACTAATATATAGTTTGTGGGAA
Source organism: Microcoleaceae cyanobacterium UBA9251 (assembly GCA_003542015.1). Classification (GTDB taxonomy): domain Bacteria; phylum Cyanobacteriota; class Cyanobacteriia; order Cyanobacteriales; family Microcoleaceae; genus Microcoleus. Next base: position 2,827 of record DPLL01000014.1, read on the forward strand.
TTGGGAATTGGGAATTGGGAAATTGGGAATTGGAAATTGG
>DPLL01000175.1 GCA_003542015.1 Microcoleaceae cyanobacterium UBA9251
ATTAGTTATTAGTCATTAGTTATTAGTTATTAGTTATTAGTCATTAGTTATTAGTTATTAGTCATTAGTTATTAGTCATTAGTCATTAGTCATTAGTTATTAGTCATTAGTTATTAGTGTTAATTCCAATGCCCAATGCCCAATGCCCAATGCCCCATTCCCCATTCCCCATTCCCCATTTCCCATTCCCAAATATTATGTCTATTCAAGTTTACGGAATACCCAACTGTGGCACCTGCAAAAAAGCTTTCAAGTGGCTGGAAGATAGCGCAGTTACCTATGAGTTCATTAACACAAAAGAAAATCCACCCACTCGCGAGAACATTCAAAACTGGGTAAATTCTTTAGGTTTTCAACCCATGCGAAATACCTCCGGTCAATCTTACCGCGCTTTGGGCGAAGCTCGGAACAATTGGACAAGCGAAGAGTGGATTGAGGCTTTTGCTAAGGATGCGATGCTGCTGAAGCGCCCTCTTTTTGTCAAGGATGGAACGGCGGTTTTAGTAGGTTTTAAAGACAAAGAAGATGTGATGCGGGAAAAGTTGGGAATTTAGAAGTCTTGTGAGATTTTTAACCGCAGATAAACGCAGATAAACGCTGATGTAATTTCGCTCGAAGAACATCACTAATCTCAGGGTTTTGTGCGCTGCATAAACTGAATTTCGCCCAAGTCATCCGTGAAACCCCATCGTTCGTAAAACGGCATCATATTCGGTAAACAAGTAAGATAAGATTTTTCAACTGCTTGCAATTCTGGATGATTGACAACTGCATCCATCAACTTCGCACCCAGTCCCATCTTTCTGTGTGTCGGCTTGACAATGACATCAAAAACCATTGCTCTGTATACAAAATCGGTCATTACGCGAGTAAAAGCAATTAGTCGATCGCCCTCATCGACAAGACCTATGATAACATCAGTTGCAGCCAGCATTTTCACAACATCCTCGCGGTTGCGTTTGTCACACCAGAATTCATTTTTGTATAATTCCATCAAGTCAGAAATTTGACTTTCCGTGAGAGTTTCAACAATCCGATATTGCTCGATTTTCTTGGTCATACTCTATTTTACCATAATCTAGTTTATGCTTGTACTTCCGTTTCCTGGGTTTCAAATACTACCTTTGCATAAATCTCACTCATCGAGATTTTAAATCCCACGGAAGCAAAAGAAACTGTAGCTGCTTCTCCCTCATATTCCTGAAACAACCATTGATTCGATTCTCTTTTAATATATTGTGTCACTAAAAACTCAGATGGATTGACTAACACATACTCACGGAATTCAGGAATCGATCGATAAAACCGAAACTTATCCTCCCGATCGAAATCCTTGGTAGACTTAGAAAGCACTTCCACAATCAGCACCGGATTGACTATCTCATCCTTGCGTCCCTCTGTGCAAACTAATTCTCCTTGAACTACCATCACATCGGGGTATGTTCCGCGTCGATACCGAGGAATCCACAACCGCAAATCGCTCATAAATGGTCTTGCATTCTTTCCCCGCAAAGCAGATTTCAAGAAGGCATAGATATTACCTATAATCCGGCTGTGATTAATAGTACCACCACTCATTTGTACAATTTCTCCATCGCGGTATTCATTTCTAAACTCAGCATTTTCCTCTAACTCCAGGTACTCATCTAGAGTATAAAACTTTTGCTTAGTTTGTACTAACATTTTTACCTCGGTACTAACTTTTATTGGACTTACGCATGGGCCCAGCAACCGGGTTTTTTCACGAAAATACTTCGTTTTTACCGACAGATTAGGTAAAAAACCCGGTTTCTTTGTCGGAGCGCATGGGGCCCAGCAACCGGGTTTTTTCACGAAAATACTTCGTTTTTACCGACAGATTATGTAAAAAAAACGGTTGCTTTTTCGGAGTGCATAAGTCCGTTTTATCTGCGTTAATCAGCGTTAATCTGCCTACATCTGCGGTGATAAATCATAATTGAGGACTTACGCATTATGACGGTGTTCCAAGGGGTTGAGATTCTTCGCTTCTCTCAGAATGACAGAATTAGGTAGAAGCGTGCGTCCAGGACTGTAATTAACAGTATATCACAACAATAAAAAAAACGCCCAACTTCAATAGTTAGGCGCTTTCCAACTCTTTGATATCATCCAAAACCAGGTAAAATTAATCCTGGCGAGACAACAAGTTCGATTCAATTTTTGCAGCAACCACAGGTTGCACATGACTCAACGCCGACTGCAACATGGGAGTTTTGCTAACAGCATCATTAGCCAAATTAAACAAAGGATTAGACAAAATACCCGCCAAAGTAGTCCCAACTAGCGTCAGTACAACGGTGACTTGCAAAGGCCGCATTCCTTGAAGATTCCAGCGAACTTCAGGATAATTCTTGACAACATCTGACATCTCTTGAGGTTCCTTGACTACCATCATCTTGACGACGCGGATGTAGTAGTAAATCGAAATTACGCTGGTAATTAATCCCAGAATAACTAAGCCGTAAAGTCCAGCTTGCCAGCCGGCCCAGAACAGATAAATTTTGCCGAAAAATCCAGCTAGCGGTGGAATTCCGCCGAGGGAAAGCAAACAAATACTCAAGGCCAAAGTTAACAGCGGGTCTTTTTGATACAAACCGGAGTAGTCGCTAATTTGGTCGCTTCCAGTCCGCAATGAGAACAGAATGATGCAGGCGAAAGCGCCTAAATTCATAAACAGGTAAACCAACAGATAAAAGATCATGCTGGAATAACCGGCTTCGGTTCCTGCAACCAAACCAATGATCACAAAACCGGCTTGGGCGATCGAGGAATAAGCCAAAAGCCGCTTCATGCTAGTCTGGGCAAGAGCTACCACATTCCCTAACACCATGCTGAGAATTGCTAAGGCTGTGAATACGAAGTGCCACTGTTCTGTAAGTACGGGAAAAACCGTAGTTAACAAGCGGATTGCTAGGGCAAAACCGGCTGCTTTGGAACCGACAGAAAGGAAAGCAACTACCGGTGTCGGCGAACCTTCATAAACGTCCGGTGTCCATTGGTGGAAGGGAACCGCAGAGATTTTGAAGGCAATTCCGGCGATCGCAAATACCAACGCAATCACTAAACCCAGAGATTGACCGTTATTAACAGTAGAAAGATGAGCCGCGATCGCACTTAAGGTAGTTTCGCCACCAGACAACCCGTACAACAGCGACAGCCCGTAGAGAAACACCGCCGAAGAAGATGCACCAATTAACAAATATTTCAAAGCAGCTTCATTGGAACGCGGGTCACGTTTTGTGTAACCCGTCAGCAAATAAGACGAGATACTCAGAGTTTCCAACGAAATAAAAATCATCACCAATTCATCAGCACCGGAAAGGAACATTCCCCCCAAAGTAGCGCTGAGCAAAATGCCGATAAATTCCGCTAAAGCAGTACCAGTTTGCAGTACATAGCGGACGGATATCAAAATAGTGACAGCCGCAGCCAAAGCAATAATTCCGCGAAATACTAAACTCAAGGCATCGCTATTAAAACCGCCGAGAAACGAGATAGTATTAGTGTTGTCCGCTTGCAAACACAAGGCACCGACGGCCGCCAGCAAACCGGCAACGGCGACGTAGGGAGTCCAACTAGAGGAACTGCGGCCTACGATTAAGTCGCCCACGAGTACAACCAAGAGGGTGACGATGACTATTCCCTCTGGCAATATAGTTCCAGCATTTAGCTGGGCGGCAAGAGTAGCAAAATCCATATTTTCAGACAAGTTGGGTAATACAGGCCCACAAGCCTGTAATGGGCAGTGAACTGTTAGATGCTTGACCAAACTGGATTGTATCGCGGAATCCCCCTCACGATCCCAGTTTTGCGGGTGTTTGTTCTCGATCGGCGATCGGGCATCCTCTGTGGCGATCGGAAAGCGAGTATAATACCGATCGGCGAAACGGTGCGTGCCAAGTCCAACCACGGTGGAAGCAACGAGTCCGATCGCCTCTTTCTGGCTGCAACTGGCTACAAGCCAATCAGGTAGCCGAAATAGTTAAAACTTCGCCCGGTAGGCGCCCTTGAAGTCGAACCACAAATTTTTAGCAAATTCTATGGTAAGATTTATGTAATTACACTTAAAGTAGATATGTTCCTATTGAGTAGTCGTAACCGTAGCAGTTAGTCTTAACTATACTTCTCAAAACTGTTCCAATTGTGGGAAAATTGTTGAAGCGATCGCCAGCAAACGGTGCGTGCGAAGTCGAACCACAAAAAATCTCTCTCGTCCAGAACTCATAAAGGTCATCCGCAGCGGGGATACCCAAAATAGAGACTCGAAGGTGGCACGAAACATATTAGAACAAGCCTTAATTACGGCGGGTAACGCCGGAACTAACGCCTCGGTAAATCGAGTTCGATACTTGGGTGAGGAAACTCCTCCAAGCTGCATCAACTCGTGTTCCAGTGAAGCAGGAAGTGAACTTCAGATTACAATGAGTAGGTTTGAGTGAGTTTCACAGAACGCAAAAGAATTTCTTGACATTCCACGTCATGTAAATCCAGCCTGTACAGGCGCGGGCAACATTGATTTCCTCGCTTGTCACACTTGTAGGTTGTCGCCAACCTTTCGTCGAATTTTAATCTCAACAGTAAATATGAAAGATCTCACTCGTTATCGAAATATCGGCATCTTCGCCCACGTAGATGCTGGCAAAACCACCACCACCGAAAGAATCCTGAAACTGACTGGTAAAATCCACAAAATTGGTGAAGTACACGAAGGCGCGGCGACGACCGACTTCATGGAACAAGAGCAAGAGCGCGGGATTACGATTCAGTCCGCTGCTACAACTTGTTTTTGGAACGAACACCAACTGAACATCATCGATACCCCTGGACACGTAGATTTCACCATCGAAGTCTACCGCTCCCTGAAGGTACTCGATGGCGGGATTGGCGTGTTCTGCGGTTCAGGTGGAGTTGAACCCCAATCTGAAACCAACTGGCGCTACGCTAACGATTCCAAAGTCGCTCGTGTTATCTACATCAATAAGCTCGATCGCACCGGTGCAGATTTTTACCGCGTTGTCAAGCAAGTTGATAAAATCCTCGCAGCTAAACCGATGGTCATGGTACTGCCGATCGGCATTGAAGAAAAATTTTGCGGCGTAGTCGATTTGCTGACCCGCAAAGCCTGGATCTGGGATGACTCCGGCGACCCGATGAACTATCAAATTAAAGATGTACCAGCCGATATGGTCGATGATGTCGAAACTTGGCGCGAACAGTTGATCGAACTGGCCGTCGAGCAAGACGACGCTCTGATGGAACAATATCTCGAAGGCAA
>DPLL01000437.1 GCA_003542015.1 Microcoleaceae cyanobacterium UBA9251
GCTAAACTTTGGTAAGGGGGAATGGCTGTTTCTAATAGTCGGCGTCCGATAATTACTGATGCTTCCCAAGAGTCTTCAAGGGGAACTCCGGTTAATAAAGTCAGGGGGTAAAATAAGGCTCCTTGAATGTTTTGCAGGGTGACAAAACTAAAGATTTTGCCGATCGGCTGCAACAGTGGATTCCCTGAAGACTGCAAGCTAGCTAAGGCTCCAAAAGCTTGATTTACCAAGGAAACTAAGCCTAAAATCAAAATCAAAACCGCTGCGATCGCCACGGCCATCTTTACCCCGTCTAAGGCGCCGATGATTGCTGCATCCAAAGGGCTAACTCGTTCGATTGGTTCTCCCCCAACTGTCTCTTGTTTACGGATATTGCCGTCAGTTTCGGTAATTTCTTCACCGATAAACTCGTGGCCTTGAGGCTTTCGTTCTTCCTTGGGAATGCCGCCCATTGTCAGTGGCACGCCTGTTTCGGGAACTAAGATTTTAGAGAGGACAAAGCAAGCCGGAATTGCAATAATTGAAGCTGAAACTAAATGCCCTAAAATATTTGGAAAAACTGGCTTTAGGAAACTGACGTAAATTGCTAAAGTTGAAGAAGCAGCCGTCCCAAAACAGCAAGATAGAATTGCACAAAGTTCAGAACGAGTCATGTCTGCCAAATAAGGCTTGACGACAATTGCTGCTTCTATTCCTACGAAAATATTGGCAGCACCGCTGAGAGCTTCTGCACCGCTCAAACGCATTGTCATATAAAAGATTTTGGCGAAAACTTCGGTAACAATTTGAATGACGCCGATGTTGTAAAGCAAAGCCATTAATCCCGAAAAAAAGACCACTGTTGGCAAAGCTCGAAAGGCGAAAATATATCCTAAATTAACTGGCGGCACTTGACCTGGTATTGGTACAATGTTTGTGCCGAATACAAATCTTGCCCCAGCGTCAGCAGCGGTGAATACGCCGTCTAGTAAGCTAGTAAACCCCTCTAAAGCAATGCGAGTTGGGGGAAACAGGAATATGAAAAATCCCAAGACTAATTGCAGGCCAATACCCCAGATGATGACGCGCCAGGGAATATACTTGGACTGTCGGTTTTCTGAAAAAATCCAGGCGATGCCACACAAGCCAAATATGCCCAGAAACGAGATAAAATTGTAGATACTCATGCGCCTGATCCTTGAAATAACAATTAAGAGTGTTGGCCGATGCCTTGTATCAAATCAGTTATACTCTTGATTTGAGAGTAAATGTCAAAAAAATTAACTGTAATCGGGATTATGCACTTAACAGCATAGTTATGCGATCGCGAGCTTGCGTCAAGCAATTGCCACCTTTGATTTGCTGTAACATTTGTGCAATGCCTGTGTAAATGTGGCGATCGGGTACTGGTAAAGGTTTAAAATAGACCAGGGATATTATAATTGATTTCAACTTCAAGATTTGCTTTTCTGTCAGCTTAACTGTTGGCAACAGTCTTGAAAGCCTCAAATAGTTAACTACCAACAGTTTAATTAGAAACTCTAACACATGGAAGCTTTTGCTCCACATCCTCCCGAATGGGCGACGGCGGCGGTTCACGCTACTGAGTTTTGTTGTCCCAAGTGCGGTGCTACCTGCACGGATGCGCTGGGTGTCTGGATTAATCGGCGATCGCCAGTATACACTGAGTCTAACCGTCGCAAGTGGCAGGAATTTTATCGCTGTCAGTGCGGTTGCGTGTGGTGGGCTTGGAGTAGCGATCGACCCCCTTCTGAACTTGTGCGCCTTGATGAGACTTCAGATGAGGGCCCAGATGAGGATTTTTGAAAGTTTAAGTAGTGATTGTCTGAGATATTACAGCAGAAAAAGTCAGAAGTCAGTAGTCAGTAATCAGTAGGAAAATGTTAGATCCCCGAATTCTTTAAGAAGTCGGGGATCTGGCTATTATTAATTCAGTACATCGAGGATTCCCTTAACCACTCCCTCCATGATTTTTTCTATTAGACTCAATTCCTTTTCGTCGATCGAAGTATTTAAGAGCGCTGACTGAATCTTTTGTCGGTCATCACGGCTCAGTTCGCCATCCGAAAATATGCGACTAACTATTTGTTCAGTGAGAAATGGGGAAGTTTGAGTCTGCATGGTTGGTATCTACAAGAATCAATATTTTGTTTTTAACTGTTTTTAACTTCAGAAGCGCTAGTTTTTTGGTGCGTTGTTTTACTGTCCCATCAAAAATTTTCCTTATTTTATCACTTGGGGGGTATTTTGTCAAGATGCAGACAGCACTTAAATGCAAAATATCAATAATTTTGGACATTCTGGCGGGTGCTTTCCGATTTCGATCGACCTCAAATCGCCTGACTCAGCAGATTGAGACGCGGTGTCAAACTCCTGGGCTTTCAAGCTCGACGGGCGCGGAACTTGACAGCTTAAAAAAAATCCAAACAACAGGAGATGAGAATTGGGCTCTAGCGTTGCGGAGGGATGGGGCATGGGGCATCGGGCATTGGTAATTGGTAATTGGTAATTGGGCATTGGTAATTGGGCCTGGGGCATTTTGTTTTTAGCCAACAATGTTTTCAACGATATCTCAGGCAATTTTTCCAGTATTTCTACTGTTGGAGGGACGGGGGCTGGGGCGATCGCCATTCGGCACTCCGGGAAGAGCGATCGACTGCTTTCGCATCCTGATTATTGGGCTGCTTTTACACTGATTGGCAATCCTTGGTAAACTAATAGGTCCTCAGATTAAATGAAGTTCAAATAATTAAAAATAGTTCAACGCAAGCCCCTTTCTCGCAAAAACGCATCAGCCCAAACAGCATCTTCTTCCTTCAGTCGCGGCACCGGGGATTGAGTGTAATCGATCGACAAATCAAATCCTGCTCTGTCATAAACGCCACTGAACAAAGCTTGTAACTCCACATAAATTTCTGCATCTCCTGGCTGCAACGGTAAAAGAAATGATGGAATTTCCTCTCGCACTGTAAAAGCATATAATTTAGCTCTGGGTCGGCGATTTCCCCGACTAATCAAAATGCGATAATCTGTGTTAGTTCCACCCGTTATCGGCATTTGCTTACCCGCTCTGAGCAAGTCGATTTCTACTAAATGAGAGGCACTTCTCAACACTTCTTGTCGCTTGTTTTCATACTCCTCTCTTCCTTTACCGGCGCGTTTGTTCTTGGGGGAAAGAATTTCTATTACCGTGATCACCCGATTCGTGCCTACCTCTCGAAGTTCTAAATAACCTTCCCTAGCTTCTTCCAGTATTGGCACTGTGACTGTTATCGGTTCGGAATGCAGCAGGGTTGCAGTCGCAGGAGATTGGCTGGCAGTTGACGGCTTGGAAAATACTGTCACGTCAGGAATTGCCAGGAAGTCGCTATCTTCGGCATCGCTCAAATAAATCCGCTTTTCAATGGCTACTCGGTATTTAGGCCGCAGTGCAGGCCCTAGGGCATCGGCGATCGCCGTAATTAACCGATGATGTACCTCCGGCCAAAATTCAGGATTTTCTAAGTAAGGGTCTACCCCTGGAAATGGAGACGGCATTTGATTACCTCCAGTAAAAGTTTTCTAAGTTAGATCTAATCTTAAATAGATTTTAGCCGATCGCTAAAATATTGGCGGTACAACTCAAAACAAGATCGGAAAAATTAGCTGGGATTAATTCTCTTCACTCTCCTGCAAATTCCGCAAAATTTCTTGATGACATAGGTGCCAAAAATACAGCGCTAAATTGATCAGAGCTAATAACTTAGTGCCATCTTCTAACATTGCGTGGACTCCTTGACTTTGGGCCTCAAATATATCTTCAAATCGGGAAATTGCCAATAATATAAATGCTGCTATTAATGGCAAGTAATAAGTGGTGATGGTGAACCTCCAAAACTTAACTGCGTAAACGAAAATACCGCTCGCATAACATAAATAAATTAATTTCTTAGATACCCCTAACCTAGAAACAATCAAAGTCATCCGAAATCTGTCATCCAGAAAAAACACTCCCAGCAATAAAGCACTAAAAAATAAGAAGCTCTCGGCTCGACTGCCGGATTTGTTTTGGCGAAGCACTCCGAAAGTAAATGCACAAATTGTGACGGCGACGCACCACAGGACTTCCGAAACTCCTGTTAAAATGCCTTCGTAAGGGAACCAGAAATTAAAAGGATCGCTAAACAGGCGTTCAACTCCATCTCCCTGGTTTTTGAGTTTGGCATATATGCTCAGTCCACCCAACATTAGTATAGTCAGAGTGTTGAAAGCGACCAAAAATGGGAACCTAAAAAAGTGTTTTTTGATAAATTCTAAAGAATTTGAAAAATTGGTAATTTTCTCAAAGAAAGGCTGGTGCTTCATAGAAAATGTCTCCAAGTAATAGAGCGCTTTACTTATTAAGCGGCAGCCAAACCACGAATGTAGTGCCACGATCGGTGGGATATAAATGAGACCCCACAGAGGGTAGCCATTCAGGATTGACTGGGGAAAATACTTCTATTTCTCCTTGCATTTGGCGGACTAAATCGCGGGCGATCGCTAAACCCAATCCTGTTCCGGGAATTTCTGTCTGCGCTTTTTCTCCCCGGTAGTGCCGCTCAAATAAATGCTCTAAATCCTGCGGGGGAATTCCCGGACCGGTGTCGCTGACAGCAACTGCTATGGCCTGCCTTTTGCTGTAGGCGCTGCGATCGCCGAACACTGTCTTGTACCCTACTTTAATATAAATTTGGCGGTCGGCGGGGGTGTATTTCAAAGCATTGTCAATTAAATTGCTCAAAACTTCCCGCAAAGCTTTAGGATTAGCTGAGACTGGTGGCAAATCCACAGGAATATCGGCCAGCAATTTCAGGTGTCTTTCATTGGCGATCGCCTCGGCTGAAATTAACAGCGGTTTTAAAACTTCTGCAACCGAACAGGATGCCTCTACATCCGCCGCAGGTGACAGCGACAGAGGAGAATGGGGAATTAATCCAAGATTGGACTTTGCCCTGTCTGAAGTGCCAGATGGCAGTCTCTGATTCGCTTCGCCTGTGTCCACGGTTCGATCGAACTGTAACAGCAACTCTTGCAAGCGAGCGCTCTCCCGGACAATACTAGAAGCTACATCGCGGTTTCTGTCTTCCGGCACCAGCCGCCTCATCAACAGTTTGCCAAAAGTTCGCAATGCTGTCAGCGGACTTTTGAACTGGTGCAGCAAATTGTGCATGGTGTCGTAAATCTGAGCTTGGAGTTGATGCTGTTGGCGCAATTCCTGCTGCATCCACTGCGATCGCTGGTCTAAAATGCACGCCAGGGCCAAGGTGCGAGCAATTTGTTGCATAGTCGCCTCCTCTCGCTCGTTCCAAGGCCTGTCTTGCCTACCGCTGACCAGAAGTCCCATCACTGCTCCCTCGTGAATCAGAGGTGTCACAATTTGCCGACGTTGCAGCCACACATTCTCCGGGCCTTGGCACTGATTGGAATTGCTTTGAAAACCGGGCAGTGACTCTGGGGCGATCGCCCCCATCGTTGATGCTTCCTGACTCCGATCCCTCGACGCCGGCAGCCTGGGCATCGGCGACGAGGCCGAGGGGACGGGAGATTGTAGCCTCAACTCCTGATTTTCTTGCCCTTGGACAGAGGTTTCTGGATAAACTGCGATCGGCACCAACTTGGCCTCGCTGCCTTCTACCAGTTCTTCAGTCAGGTATACGGCGCTGAATGTTGCTCCCAAACTGACGGAGATCGCCACCTGCGATCGGCAAAGCTTCACAAATTCTGAACTAGCTGGCATTACCATGAGCGCCACATTAAGATATCTAACGGAATTCTCAGTAAATTACAACTTGTCAATCGCCGATTACAGATGAGAACTGCAAAATTCCAGGTTTCTGCCGCTCCCTGACTGGTGAGGCATCCCGATCGCGTACTGAGCGCTCTTCGGGACCCTGAGCAATGGCAAACCCCTCTGTAAGTCTACTTTTCACCACTACCCAAGCTTTGTCTGGTTTGAACTTTCGGCCCACGTCACCTCAACAGCAACACTTTTGTGAATAATTACCAATGTTCAGATTGTGTCGATATATTAAAACAAGTTGATCTTTAGAGCAAAAACAGATATACTGACCTCGGATTTGGTAGCTATCATTACAACCTGTCTGCTCACAGAGGAGGTAAAGAAATTGGCCAGGAGACGCAAGCGCAAAAGTCGCCGCCGACAAGAAGGACGCAGAATTTTAGAGTGTGTGCCTCAATATAGCATCGAGAGTGGCGAAGATAAACCCGTAACAGCAGCCCGCAAGTTTATCCATGCCGAAGGCATTGCTCCCCCAGCTTTGCTGTTGGTCAAACGAAACGAGCATACCACCGATCGATACTTCTGGGCTGAAAAAGGTTTATTTGGAGCTCAATACGTAGAAGAAAACCATTTCTTGTTTCCCAGCTTAAAGCTGATGTTGGAATCGACCGCAGAAAAAATCCCTGCGGTGTCAGCTAGTCGCGCTTAGCTGAGTAGTTTATCGAAGAGGCCGTTCTCAAAACATTGACCAAAAAACTGGGATACA
>DPLL01000510.1 GCA_003542015.1 Microcoleaceae cyanobacterium UBA9251
ACTAACAGGTAATCTGGAGCAATGCAAGTTTGTCCAGCATTGATAAATTTGCCCCAAGCAATGCGTTTTGCGGTGTATTCAATCTGAATATCGGAATCGACAATGCAAGGACTTTTACCGCCTAATTCTAATGTTACTGGTGTGAGGTGTTTGGCGGCGGCTTCCATCACAATGCGACCGATTTTTGTGCCGCCTGTAAAGAAGATGTGGTCGAATTTTTCGGCTAGCAATTGTTGGCTGATTTCTACGCCTCCCTCGACGGCGGCTATGTAGGCGGGATCGAAGGTTTTCGATATCATGTCGGCGACGACTGTTGAGGTGTGTGAGGCGATTTCTGAGGGTTTGAGGAGTGCACAGTTCCCGGCGGCGATCGCACCTACTAACGGTGATATCATTAACTGAAACGGATAATTCCAAGGCCCGATAATTAAAACTACGCCTAAAGGTTCGGGAAAAATGCGGGCTGATGCGGGAAATTGATCGATCGAAGTTGGCACTTTTTTCGGTTTTACCCAGGATTTGAGGTTTTTGATGGCATACTTAACTTCTGCGATCGATGCGATTTCAAAATAAGCCTCAAACTCCGGTCGATTGAGGTCGGCATTGACAGCATCGACAATTCGTGATTGATTAGATTCGATCGCACTTTTGAGTTTATTCAGTTGTTCGATCCGAAAATCCACATCCTTAGTTTTCCCAGTCGCAAAAAATTGTCGCTGCTGCTGGATAATATCGCTGACGCTGATTACCATCTTTTGTCCTCCATGTCTATAAATAAATGTTACAGCATTTCGGAAAATAGGCTATAACACTTAGACAATTGACGATCGTACTAAATCCGGCTTAAATACTCCCTAGGGCGTGTTTTCAAAGTCTATATTTACCTGTCTGTTGCGAAGAAGATCCCCCCCGGCCCCCCTTAATAAGGGGGGAGAATGAGCGTCAAAGTCAACTCCTACTCACACCCTACTCCCTGATTAAGGGGGATTTAGGAGGTTCTCCGGGGCAATAAAACACGCCCTAGTCCCTGCTTTTTACAACCTTGAACCCAGATCGATCGCCCGTTTGAAACTATTAGAAAAATCCTGCGGAGGCACACCCACCATCAAAGCCGAATCATCTCGCAAATGGATTTCGACATCACGTTTCCGCTCTACAAACAAACTCGCTTCCGACAAATGGCGGGGACTCAAAAAATGCACAACTTGATTAGCAGAACCCCGCCAACCTTTATTATCATTCAATTCTGCCACATACTGCCCATCAATCAGAACATCAATCAAAGCCAAAACTCGATCGATATCAGCATCGGATTTCCCCTGCAACTGTGCCAGAGTAAAACCCGTAAAGCACATAATAGATATGTCCCGGTGTTCGCGGAGATAGGCAAATAAAACACCAAGCGCCGCCGCTTGCAACATCGGTTCCCCGCCGGAAACAGTCAGCCCTTCTGTACCGGAAACAGATAAAATATAGTCAGCCAATTGTAGCGGTTCAACTAAAGTCGCTTGCTGTTGGGGAATCCATTCCGGGGAAACGCAATGGCGGCAATTAAAACAACATCCTTGCACCCAAATCACAAAGCGTTGATTCGGGCCAAGAGTGCGAGTAGCAGGACAAATTTCAGCAATATTGAGTAAAGTCATAGCTAAAAAACCAACGTATTTTTGGGTTGAGCTTCTTCGTGTTTTCTGCGAGCATTCCCTAACTCTCCGTCAATTTCTGCTAATATTTGCTGTACATTTCTCAGCAGAAAATCTACTTTTTGGCTATCTATTGGCAGCCGATTTCCTAATCCCAGATTTGATATATAGTGAGTATTCAAAGCTGTCAGAATTTCCGCCGTTGCTGTTTGATATTTCTGGAAGTCTTCCCCAGCTTTTTGTAATTGCTGCTGGGCTTCACCGTAAGATTTCTGCTGCTGTGTGAGCTCCGTGCGCTGTTGTTCCAGAGTGGCTAATTCCTGNNGTATCTTCTGTGCTGGTTTCTAGACGATTCTGCCTGGATTGCCAATAATTGATTTCTTCTTTGAGCGTAGATTGCTGTCGTTGCATGGCGCTAATTTGGTCATCTAATTCTGCTTTTTGTTGTTGGAGCGATCGCAGTTTTTGCTGTTCCGGTTCTAAAGCCGCCTTTTGTGTCGCAATCTCTGCCCGCAATTTGTCTAAATTAGTGCCTTCGAGTTCGGTTTGAATCTCTTGCAGTTGTCTAGCTTTCTCTCTTAAACTTTGCAATTCAGAGTTAGATTGCTGCAATTTTTCTTCCTGTTGCAGCAAGTTAGCTGCTGACTGAAGTAGTTTAGATTTATCGTTGGCTATTTGGTTGATGGCTGAAGTGCGATCGCCTATCTTTTGTTTGAGTGTAGTCGGTATCGGTAAAGTTGTCAAGTGGGGGAGCCAAGAATTGAGTATTTCTAACTGGGTGTTGAGAGTTTTGGAAAGTGCGATCGCCCACGCTTCCAAAGTTTCTGGATCTGCACCAGCCAACTGTCTCAAAACTTCTGGATAAAAAGTTGACTCCCAGAGACTCATTCCTGCTTGCACTAATTCCAAAGGCAGTTTAATTGTTTCAAATTCTCTGAAGTTTTGACTTTCCTGTATTTGCTGCAATACAATAGTTATTGCTTCTATATCATGTTGCTGATTTGGCTGCATAAACACCTCCAATTATTGTTCAATATAAATTCTACCAAATCCGGGTTTATACTCCTGTCATGCTGAACGAAGTGAAGCATCTCAATTGACTTACGCGCGGGCCCCCAGAAACCGGGTTTTTTTACGAAAAGATGCGTTGTGACCCGCAGATTCGGTAAAAAACCCGGTTTCTTCAGTCGAAAAGATGCGTTGTTACCCGCAGATTCGGTAAAAAACCCGGTTTCTTCAGTCGGAGTGCGTCCAGGCTGAAATATCTATTCATCAAATTCGTCTTCATCAAAGAAAACATAACCGGGAAACATTTTAGCAAGAATATTTCCTAGCTCATACTCGACGCACTTTTTACTGCTTACTTCCTCGATCGCCAAATAAGCAATTTGCGATCGATCCACTTTCATCCCAGCTCGATATCTTGCCCCGTTGTAGTAATTGGGCAATTCAGTATTTTGCGGCATCAATTCTTGGTGTCTTTTGCCTTTAGAATTAATTTGTACCCACAGCGTAACAGCAATTGTTTTGCCAGAGGGATAAAATTCTTTTTGGGAAAAATTAGGCTGTGCTAAAGCATCTAAATTAGAACCACCTTCAATCAGGGTAATTTCCTTTTCTTTATTAGTGACAGTTTTTAAACTAATGCCAAGGGTATGAATATATTTCTCCGTTGGATCGACCAAACCGTTAGCAATCAGACAAGCCCCGTAGGAAATAGCATAGGCACTATTAGTAATATTAAATGTTTGGTCAATGCGGGGGTCATTTTTCACAATTCCTAAAGCATCGGTAATTGCTTTTTGAACTAGGAGAAACTGACAGAAACCACCTACCAGAAAAATGCGGTCTATTGCCAATCCTTGTTCCTGAGTGTGGGCAATAATTTTGTTAATTACCTTTTTGATGCCTTGGGAAATAGGGGCAAAAGCTTCGTCAACTTCTCCCAGTGTTACCGCGTAGCCACTGAATTTATAAGCTTCATATTTAGCTTTATCATCTTTAGCTTTATCATCGGGAGCATCTAGATAGTTGGTTAGTTTTTTAGTGGCGATGCCATGACAGCCTATTTTTACACTTTCAAACTCTTTGAGCAAGCGAGTAAAATCAGCAGTATTTTCATCTAAAGATTGACCGTACTTTTTAGTATAGGCTTGTTGGACAACGCGCCGATCGAAAGCGACTCCTGCTGATTCTAAACCTTTGTCACCTTGTCCGTGAAAGTAGAGAACTTCCACTTTCTTGTCCCCATAAATCCGACAGAGGCTAACATCAAATGTACCGCCTCCCATGTCGCAAACAAGTATGTTGCCGCTGAAAGGTTCGGTTCCCTTTGCCTTAGCACGCCGTTGAGTTTCCCAGGTATAATAAGCAGCAGCGGCCACAGGTTCGCTAACGAGTTGAATTAGCTGTTTTTCTAGTCCTAAATCTTTTTTAATTAATTCTTGCAGGCGCTCTCTACCTAAATTACGGATATCCCGTTGCCAAATTTCGGGGACTGACACAACAATGCTGGCAATTTCCCCTTTTTCGTGGCTAAAGCTGTAGTCATTCTCATTAGAAATTAGCAGTTCCCGCAGATAATCAATGGTAACACTAATCGGAGTGCGATCGCCTGAAAAATATTGACCAAATTCAGACTCCTTGAGCGGTAATCGCATTTTGAAATTGCCGTAGGTTTCCACAGAGGAATCGTGGGCGGCGGCGGTACGGGCGGGAGTGCCAATTTCCGTGTCACCATCTGAATGATAGGCGATGAAAGAAGGGACGTATTTCTCTCCGTTTGGTGGCGGATACGGAAATGCTTCCAGTTCACCGTTGGGGGTGAGATAGGAGATGATCGAGTTTGTTGTACCGAAGTCCAGACCGATTTTGTAAGTTGACATAGTTAGTAGTTTAATTAGCTGAAAACTCGCTTTTATAGTCCCGTCGGCAGAAACCGAGTTTTTTTACGAAAACATTGCACCATAGCCTTTAATATCGGTAAAAACCCCGGTTTCTTGAGTGTTCAACAAATAACAATAACTATT
>DPLL01000010.1 GCA_003542015.1 Microcoleaceae cyanobacterium UBA9251
AAAGGCAATCCTTGAGTTTATTTGTTCAGAGTCACATAAGCTGACTAACTGCGGTATCTACTATGCTCGTCAGCTATTTTTCAAACGCCAGAAAATAATCGGCAAATACGATTTGGAAAAAGAGTACAAAACCAACAAGCATTATCAGGTTATGCACTCTCAAGCCGCACAACAGATACTAAGGTCTGTTGCTGAGTCGTTTAAATCTTTCAAAGAATTAGACAAAAAGTACAGCAAGGGTGAATTGCACTTTAAGCCAAGATTACCTCATTACCGTCNNTCAAAATCCCTTTGGGTACAACGGTAAAAAGGTGGTTTAAACTTGATAGCTTCACAATCCCAATGCCTTCAAACTTGGAGTTTGAAGATATCAAGGAACTGCGGATACTTCCCAGAAATCAGTGCTTCTATTCTGAGTTTGTCTACAAACAGAAATCAGTACCTGAATACAATCTCTATCAAAATAATGCCCTAGCTATTGATCCTGGTATCAACAACTGGTTAAGCTGTGTTTCTAATGTGGGAACTAGCTTCATCATTGATGGACGTAAAGTTAAAAGCCTAAATCAATGGTATAACAAGCGCGTAGCAACTCTCAAAGAAGGCCAACCACAAGGCTACTGGGATGAACAATTAGCCCAGAGCACTGAGAAACGTAACCGACAGATGCGAGATGGAGTAAACAAGGCTGCCAAACTAGTTGTTAACCACTGCATTGAACATCAAATTGGTACGGTTGTTTTTGGCTGGAATGATGGACAGCGACAAGAAGCAAAATTGGGCAGAACAACTCAAGCTTTTGTTCAGATACCAACAGCCAAACTTAAAGAACGGGTTAAACAATTATGTGGGTGTTACGGAATTAAGTTCGTTGAAACAGAGGAATCCTACACCAGCAAGGCTAGTTTTCTTGATGACGATATTCTACCAACCTACGGCGAAAAACCCGAAACGTGGAAGCCATCTGGAAAACGAGTTAAGCGCGGAATGTACCAGACTACTCAAGGGATTTTAATCAACGCTGATTTGAATGGTGCAGCAAATATAATGCGGAAAGTAGAGACACAACTAGGGTTAAACCTAGTCAAGGTCTGTAGGCAAGCTTTGACCCTTGCTACCAGATTCCGTATCTGGGAAACCAAAACTAAAAAGCGTAGTGGCACGGATTTATCCTGCCACGTAGCAACAGTTTAGAATCCCCGTGTCTTTAGACCGGGGAGAGGTCAATTCAAGGTATCCTCTTCGTCTTGACTAGGAACCGATTAAGGACTCTTGGTCCTGACTAGGAACCGATTAAGGACTTTTGGTGCTGACTAGGAACCTATGAAGGACTATTATATTATCCTGGAAATGTGGCAACCGAAACCCGATCGCGCCCTTGGTTTTTCGCGCGGTAGAGATACTCGTCGGCGATCGCAATTAGCGTTTCAGGCAGCTTGTGGGGCGCCGGAATGCAGCAAGCTACCCCCAGACTCAGCGTGACATATTGACTGACAGCAGACTTAGAGTGAATAATCTGCAAACCCTGGACTTCGGCGCGGATAAATTCAGCAACGCGAGCCGCACCTTCAATATCCGTATTTGGCAAAACAACCACAAATTCCTCGCCCCCGTAACGCGCCACTAAATCGGCGGGACGCTTCAACGAGCTCCGTAAAACAGTTGCTACTTGTCGCAAACATTCATCCCCGGCTTGGTGGCCGTAGGTGTCGTTGTAAAGTTTGAAATAATCGATATCGCACATAATCAAAGACAGCGGCGCTTCTTCCCTCGCCAAACGCCGCCATTCAGTATCGAGATATTCATTTAAACACCGACGATTTTTTAGCTCCGTTAAACTGTCATAGGTTGCTAAATACTGTAAGGCTTGATTTACGGTTTCTAATTGCTGTTTTTGCTCCTGTAGCTGACGGTTGAGTAGTGCCAATTGCTGTTCGGCCGCGTGGGAGCGCAACAAATTTCTCACCCTCGCCAGCAGTTCCCTCTCGTCACAGGGCTTAGAAATATAATCGTCAGCACCAGCATCCAAACTTTCAATTCGAGCTTCCATGCCCGATCGCGCTGTCAAAAAGATGACTGGAGTCGCACTCAATTCCGCTGTCTTCCGAATTTCCCTGAGCAAATCCAGCCCGTTTTGTCGGGGCATGATTTGGTCGCTCAAAATCAAATTTGGGAGCAATTTTTTGGCTTGTTCCAAGCCTTCAATACCGTCACCAGCCACAGCTACTCGGTAGTAGGGCTTGAGTAAAGTTTGCAGGTAAGTTAGTAAAAAATTGTTATCTTCCACTACGAGTAGCAGTGGTAACTCTTCGCGATCAATTGCTGATTTTTCCTCTGTTGTTTTCGCTGCGGAACTGTTAGCCTCTAGCCGTACATTTTGAGGGGCGATCGCTTCGAGATTTCCCAGGCCCGACTCTCCCGGGTCGAGTCCAGTCACTCCCGCCAATTGGACGATCGCGCTCACCAACTGATTCGGTGCCACCGGCTTCGACAAATGCTTCTGAAAACCCGCCTCCAGAACGGATGCCGAATCCTCTTCAAAGAGGCGGTCGGTGAGCGCTAGGGCGGGTAGCAGTTGCCTTTGCTGGGAGGTTTCCATAGTTCTGAGGCGACGGATCAAATCCCACCCATCTGATTCTGGCATCCCAATGTCGCTGACCAACAGGTCGGGCCAGGACTGTTCTAACTCGCTCATGGCTTCGCCCACCGTAGCTACTACCTTGACTTGGGCTCCAAGTGCTTCGATCGCACTTTTCGGAAATTCCCCGCTCTCAGCGCTGCTGTCAACCACCAGCACTTGCTTCCCCGCTAGGGGTTTGGTAACAGATTCGGGTATATTTTCCATTGGCGCTCGCGGGATGCGGCGATCGATCGCATTTTGACTGTTCACCAGCGGTAGCTGCACCACAAACGTAGTCCCCTCACCGATTCCGGGACTCGCAGCCGAAATAGTTCCCCCGTGCAGTTCCACCAACTGTCGTACAATTGAGAGTCCCAAACCGAGGCGGTGCTGTTCCTTGTGATTCCAGGAATCTGCGGGGCGGTAGTAGTCAAAGATGTGAGGCAGAAATTTCGCGTCGATCCCGTAACCGCTGTCGCTAACCCGAATCAGGACGGATGAGGGAGTAGACTCGATCGCTATTTGAACTAGCCCCGCCACCGATTCCGGGGTAAATTTGATGGCGTTGGAAAGCAGGTTCCAGACTACTTGCTGCAAGCATTCAGCATCTCCCAAAATGTAGCTGACTGCGGGGTCAAAAGATGTTTCGATGGGAAGGTTTTTGGCATCTGCCGCAGGACGGAGAATGTTGATCGCGGATTCTATGACTGATGGGAGGTGAACTCGACCGATGTTGAGGTGCACTTTTCCACGCAATAGCCGCGAAAGATTGAGGAGATTGTCTATTTGCTGGTTCTGCAATTTGGCGTTGCGCTCGATGATTTCCAAAGCACGGCTGGTAGTGGCTTCGTTTAGTTTCCGCGATCGCGCTAGCTGCACCCAACCCAAAATGGCGCTGAGGGGCGATCGTAGTTCGTGGGATGCTATTGCTAGAAATTCGTCTTTGGCGCGGTTGACTTCACCTAGTGCTGCTTCGACGGCTTTGTGCTGTGTGATTTCGAATCCGATCGCTAAATATTGCTCTGGCTTTCCTTGAAAATCCAGGAATGGAACTATCACCCCCTGTACCCAATAATCAGTGCCATCTTTAGCTTGATTATTAATTTCTCCTTCCCAAACTTCACCATTAGTCAAAGTTGACCGCAGTATGTTATCGAAGAGTATGATTAAATCTGAAGATTTATATTCCGAATGGAGGATGCCGAAGTGGGATCCGAGTAGTTCGGTTCGCGAATATTTAGAAATCGAGCAAACTCGATCGCTGACGTAATTGATAATTCCTTTGCCGTCTGTCCTCACCGCCAGTGCCGATCGGTCGATCGCGATGCGGAAATCTAAACATTCTTGAAGCGACGAGTCTAGTTTTTTTTTGTTCAGTATGTTGTCGAAGAGGTTGCTGGGACGATCGCCCGGTTCCGGTCGATCGCGATCGGCTTTACCCTTAATGCGTGGTTCAATTTCCATTG
>DPLL01000116.1 GCA_003542015.1 Microcoleaceae cyanobacterium UBA9251
ACCGGACACGATATTACGCACTTGGGCGAAGCATCGAGGGAGATGCTTCGTTTCACTCAGCATGACACATAGGTTTTGCGTAGCTGTTTCACCATGCAGAAGCAATAAAACTCGTAGAACAAGTACAGCTACCAATGACTAAAATTCAGGAAAAAGTAGTTGATTGAGCGTGAAGACCAAGGAGAAAAAAGATACAATAAACTAAAGCACGACAATAAACTTTGTAGAGATGAAACTAAAACGATTGGGTCACGTAGCCGTTTGCGTGCAAGACATTGAAAAATCTGCTGAATTCTACCGAAACTTGGGTATGGAGTTAGTCTGGAAAGATCCAGACTGGGCTTATTTGAAAGCAGGAGAAGACGGACTGGCGCTGTTGAGTCCGAGTTACGACCAAGCTGGGCCGCATTTTGGGTTCGTATTTGACGATCGCACCGAAATGGAATCCGCCTACCAACAACTCAAAGCCGATGGTGTTTCCGTCACCCACATCCACGAACACCGCGACGGTACGGCATCTTTCTACGGCAGAGATCCAGATGGGAACGGCTTTGAGTACCTTTACGAACCAGCCTGACACAAGAAGTTGTTATTGGTTATTGGTTATTGGTTATTGGTTATTGGTTATTGGTTATTGGTTGGTTGTTAATTGTTCGTTCTAATAACTAATAACCCATGCACCATGCACTATGCCCCATGCCCCATGCCCCATCCCGGAGCTTCGCTTCGCCCAGGAGCACCTAATTTACCTGAGAAAAGCTATATTCTCCCCCTCTCGCCTTCCCGGAACCTCCGTACAAGTCGCCGAATAATGTGACGTAATTACACCAACGCTCCTACAGTACGGTGTAGCCTTCTGAATCGCAACTATATCCAGAACATCAGAAAATCGCCCAATAGTCTAAAATCTAAAATCTAAAATCTAAAATCCTCATGTTTCAGAGAATACAAGTCAAAAATCGCTGGAAATCCCTCCTCAAACCCTGGGAAGAAATAGACCTTTGGCTGTTCGCCGCTTGCATCGGCCTCACCTTCTTTGCGGGAATCATGATCAGCAGCGTGGAACGAAACCAGGGGCTGATCGACTGGTGGCGACACTGGGTGACTGGGGGAGTCGGTTTGTTATTAGCAATCATCATTTCTCGTTGCCGCTACGAAATCCTAATTGAGTGGAAATGGCTGATTTATATCATCATCAATTTGTCACTAATCGCGGTACGGTTTATCGGTACTGAGGGGCTCGGCGCCCAGCGGTGGATTAATATCGGTGGCTTCTACTTGCAACCCTCTGAATTTGCCAAAATAGGGATGATCATCACTTTAGCTGCTCTGCTGCAAGCTACCCCAACGCCAACCGTGCGGGATATGTTGAGGATGCTGGCGATCGTGGCTGTGCCCTGGGGATTGGTATTTGCCGAACCAAATTTGGGCACTTCGCTGGTGTTTGGGGCGATAACAATGGGGATGTTTTACTGGGGTAATGTTAATCCCGGCTGGCTAATATTGCTCTTCTCTCCTCTCATCTCGGTTCTCCTCAACAACCTGTCTATGCCGATTTGGATAGGGTGGGTAGTTATGGCGGGTGTTATCGCTTGGCTAAGCCTACCTTGGCAGTGGTTGGGAACTTTCGCTACTGTGGTAGTGAATGTGGTATCGGGACAAGTCGGACAGCTTTTTTGGGGTGCGCTGAAGGATTATCAAAAAATGCGGCTGACGGGGTTTTTAAACCCGGAGAAAGACCCTTTAGGTAGCGGATATCACTTGATTCAATCTCGGATTGCGATCGGCGCTGGGGAACTGAAGGGTAGGGGTTTGTTTCACGGAACACAAACTCAGCTTAACTTTATTCCTGAACAGCATACGGACTTTATTTTTTCAGCTATTGGCGAAGAATTGGGTTTCATTGGCTGTATTGGCGTGTTGTTTGTCTTCTGGATAATTTGTTTGCGGTTGGTGATTATCGCTCAAACTGCTAATGATAATTTTGGTTCTTTGTTGGCGATTGGCGTGCTGTCAATGTTGATTTTTCAGGTGTTCGTGAATATTGGGATGAACATCGGTTTGGCTCCGGTGACGGGGATTCCGCTACCTTTCTTGAGTTACGGGAATGCGTCGCTGCTGAGTAATTTTCTGGGGCTGGGGCTGGTGGAGTCGGTGGCGAATCGGCGACAGCGCAAGAAGATGTGGAATAGGTAAGTTATCTAGAGTTTCTCAGGTAAATTAGGTATTGATGGGCATAGGGCATAGGGCCTAGGGCATTGAGCATTGGTAATTGGTAATTGGTAATTGGTAATTAGAACCAACAACTAATATCAATTCCGGTTGCACTCTTGGAGATGATGGGGAGTGGGGAGTGGGGAGTGGGGAGTGGGGGAATGTGGAATTATTGACCTCGACTTGATCGTTCCAATGCAACCGGAAACGATATAACAACCAATAAATAACAAATCACAAATAATGCCCCATCCCTGAGCAACGCTTCGCCCCATCCCGGAGCAACGCTAGAGCCCTATGCCCCATGCCCTATGCCCCATGCCCTATGCCCTATGCCCGATGCCCAATTCCCAATTCCCAATTACTCGTTCATATTTTTGTAAGTAGCAACTGCCGAAGGCGAACTCCGGTTCAAGTAGCGGAATATCCAATACTTAAATACCGCATCTAAGATCACTGGAAACGTCGCAATAAACAGAAAGATGAACTGCCTATTATCTGGCAGTCCCAAATGCCTCGATAAACCTTCAAGAATCACTTCCCAACCGTGAGGAGAGTGAAATCCGACAAACACATCAGTAAACAAAATAATAATGAAAGCCTTAGCACTGTCGCTGAGACCGTAAATCACGTCGTCCATGAAAGACTTTAAAATCTCAATTTCTTTCTTGTTATTCAGGAGAATCCAGACAAAGGCAGCGCAGGAGAGTAAATCGGCAAAAACATTTTTGATGGCTCCACCACTTTCTTCGCGGTATTCCTCCGCTAGCTCAACTGCTTTCTCTTCAATCTTCTTTTCCCTTTCCTCTGAAGAAATCTGTGGAGCCATGCCAATTAATGTTTCAAATTTTAGGTGCTGCTCAAATCTCTCCAGTTCTTTAAATGCTTCTTCTTCCAAGTCAACATTTATGAATATGCCGGCATTATTTTTAACTCTCACCTGGTCAACGATCGGACCGATTATAAAATTTTTGCAAAGTTGATTCGTCAACAGCGGAATTAAAATCAAAAGTAAAATAAATCTCAGAGAAATGACTGTTTTTACTTTGGAATTGCGAAAATTCTTAACTACTTCTTTTTCTGCCTCCGGGTCTAATTCTTTAGTAATTCGATTGAGAGTTCCCAAAAGCGATCTGGGTAATAAATTTACCTCTTCAAAGTTAGTATCAACCGCGTCAAGGGAATTATTGTTTGAGTTAGCTGAAACGTTATTTTCCTTAGAGTTAGGGCTGCGATTTGTATACTTGACTGGAACATTTGCCTCATTGACAACCGGAACAATAGCAGTGGATTTACCATTAATGTACTTGCCAGTTACCCCATCAATAAACTCTAGCTTCTCAAAGATCAGCGATGCTTGATCTTTAGTATTTACACCTAATCCATGCAGGTAATTATCCGCTAAGTGTCCCCCCTTCGGTTTAGCCGCCACCCGCTCTGGCAGTTCCAAAAAAAAACGGCTAGCATTAAACTCAACCATTCGAGTTTCGATGACTTTGAGGTATTTTTGGAGTTCGGTTTTAAAATAAGAGAGAGTGCTGTGTCCGTAATCGCCAGCTCGATCGGAAATTGGTTGACCACCAAAATGCTCGTCTTCGATCGCCCTAATGGCTAAGGCAGCATCGTAGGCCTGTTCTAGAGCCCTTTCAGGTGTTTCTCGATACCATTGGCGGGCACTGTAGAGATATTTTACAAATTTGTTCCAGGGAGAAGTATTCATAGCTCAATCTGGTTAGTCTGCCGTGGGATAGTGGTTAAAGTATTCATGGTATATTAGCAAACTTACTGAGATTAGAAATCGTGTCCTCGGATTCAATTTGGATTGTCGGAGCCGCCCGCAGTGGCAAAACCACTCGCCTAATTCAGCAGTTCTGCATTTGGAGCCAAAGTGTCAAGCCTCTGTCAGCAACAGTTTCAAGTCGCTGGCGTTCCGGGCGTCGCAGGCTCGGACAGAGGGGCCCAGCAATTTTAGTGTTAGCCGCTAATGGCGACAATCGACTCGAATTAGCCGATCGCATCGCCACTGCCACCCAAGGAAAATATACCTTTCACTCGACCACACCTTTCGGTTTTTTCGAGCAGGAAGTGATGCTGTTTTGGCCGATCCTAGTTCAGTCACTGGACTTGAGGGCCCAATTTCCCCTGCGGCTGCAACCGGAAACAGAACTAGAACTGGCGGCCAGACTCTGGCGTCGCGAACTAGACTCAGGCATTTTGCAACAAACAGGGGTAAGTCCAAACCGAATGGTGCGTCGAACTCTCGACTTATTGCAACTGGCTGCTGTCAGCGGTACGCCGGCGATCGAGATTCCCGAAATTCTCGAACAGGGATTTGCTGGGGAGGCTGGCTCAACCAGCCTCTGGGCTACTATGGGAGAGTTGCTCGACAGGTGGCGAGAATGGTGCTTGACGCGGGGATTCCTGACTTACGGGATTATTTGCGAACTCTACTGGCGGTATCTGTTGCAGGATAGCACTTACCAGCAGCATTTGCTCGATCGCTACCAAGCAGTCATGGCAGACGATATTGACGATTATCCAGCCATTAGCCGCCACTTGTTTGAGTTGCTGCTAGACCGAGGTGCAGCCGGGGCCTTCACCTACAATCCTGATGGAGGAGTGCGCTTGGGTTTGGGGGCTGACACGGAATATATGGCCGGACTCGAAACACGCTGCAATCGAGTGGAAAACTTGGACAGACAAGCAGGTTTAGCCNNCATCGGTGCGATCGATCTCTACGACATCCCGGGCCCAACTGCTGCGAGAAACCGCCGAAATAATTGCTGAGGCTGTGAAGTCAAAAGCCGTGGCACCAGAGGAAATAGCCGTAATTGCCCCCGGGATGGATGCGATCGCTCGCTACAGCCTCACGGAAATTCTCGGCCGCGACAACATCGCCGCCGAATCCCTTAACGATCAGCGTCCCCTGTCAAGTACCCCAGCCATTCGAGCTTTGCTGACGTTGCTAGCCTTAGTCTATCCAGGGCTCGGCCGGTTAGTTGATCGAGATGCTGTCGCCGAAATGCTGGTAGTCTTAAGCAGCCAGAGAAACCGGGAATTGGAAACAGCAGACTACAACCCCATTTTCAATCCCAAATCCCAAATCCCAAATCCCAAATCGATCGATCCGGTGAGAGCAGGTTTAATCGCCGATCACTGTTTTCGTCCAGAGATAGATCGGCCGAGCTTGCTGCCAATTACAGCCTTTCCCCGATGGGATCGACTTGGACACCGAGCCGCTGGGGCTTACGAGCAGATTTTGGAGTGGATTGAACAACAGCGGACGCAACAACAGCAGCGGCTGCTACCAAGTCCAATTTCCCTACTCGATCGAGCGATCCAGAAATTTCTCATTTCAGACAGATACCTCCCCTACGATCAACTAGCAGCCCTGCGGGAGTTAATGGAAACCTGCGCCCACTACTGGCAAATAGACGAGCGAATGCAGCGTGTAGAACACTCGAAGGGCGGCGAATCAGAAACGATCGCCCGCTTCATCCAGTTGTTGCGCCAAGGAACCGTCACCGCCAACCCCTTTCCAGTCCGTCCAGACGGTTCGGCCGCCCCAGCCGTCACCCTCGCCACCATCTTTCAGTACCGCAGCAGCCGCCGCGCCCACAAATGGCATTTTTGGCTAGATGCTGGCTCGCCCCTGTGGCTGAGTGGCGGGGCGGCGACTCTGTTTGGGGCTCCTTTATTTTGGCGATCGCAACTGGGACAAAAGGGGCAAAGCGAAGACGAAACAGACACTGGGCAACAGCGCCTGCGGCGAATTCTGCTAGATTTGTTAAGTCGTTGTTCCGTGCTTTACCTTTGCCACAGCGAACTATCCGTCAGTGGACAAGAGCAAACAGGGCCTATGATGCCGCTAATTCACAGTTCTGTTTCTTACCAGAGGTGAGCGGTGGTGAGAAAGTAGAATGCTGTTGAAGGCACTTATTTATCAGGCATTCGTCATAGTTCAATAACAAATCATGAATGCAAATCTTTGCATTTGTACCCTTCAGGATAAATCCTTTGGGCTTCGGCGATATTTCCGATATTCAAGTGTACCCACAGACATACATCAAGAACGTGCAAAAATTAATATTTTGACAACTCAAAGATCCCCGCTAAAAAAATACCTATAGCCATAGCAAATTGGATTGAGTATGTTATAAATGAGCGGGATTATTAATCAACTTAAAGCCAAAATTTTGGCAACAAACTGATACTAATCAGTTCTTAACGTCAACAGGTATCGTCGTTTAAAGGAGCCAAAATTATGCCAAGTGCAGTGCCAGCAGGATTTCTAGAAGGTGGGCCCATATTCATACTCGGGCCTGACGAAACGATCGGGCCAACACCCACACCCACACCAACACCGACACCCACGCCAGAACCAACACCCACACCCACACCCACACCAACACCGACACCCACACCCACACCGACACCCACACCCACACCCACCGGTGACGATACATTCGGCGGCATAGACGACACCTTGAACGGAGGCAATACTATACCCGCAGTCATCGGGGGAATAGTCCGTGGCACAGACATAAACGACTCCTTAGTTGGCAGTCCAGGCCCCGACGTGATTTCCGGGCTGCAAGGGAACGACAACCTGCAAGGCGGTGGCGGCGGCGACCTGATATTTGGCAACGAAGATGATGACATACTCTTCGGCGGGCCAGGGAACGACGTTCTAGACGGCGGTTCAGGACTCGATACCCTGTACGGAGGGAAAGG
>DPLL01000115.1 GCA_003542015.1 Microcoleaceae cyanobacterium UBA9251
GGAGTTAAGATGGCGACTAGGATTATCGGTTTCATATCTAAAACCATCCATCATAAATTGACTTGATTTAGCCAAGTTCTAGGTGATAATTATTAGGAGATCATCTCAAACTATCGTGAGTTCGTCAGGAATTTTATCTACATCATGTACTGGCGGAATTTCGGAATTTTAATTGTATAGTTTTTGTCACAATTGAGGATAAATCCTCGGTGCCAAGCTCGTCAGATTAGCAAGGCCCAATTGCTGAATCGGCTGCGATACTGGCAACTGACTTTGAGGTGCGGGCTGCATTTCGCCTCGGAAATCTAGGAGGGTGACGAGCAGCAGGTAAGCAACTGCTAAAATTATAGAAATCACGCCAGTGAGCATCGCAATAATTTTTGAACGATCCATATTTAGAAAGATTGAAGTATAGCTAAACTTAGCTTAACATTAATTAGAATCAGACTTTAATCTATTTCTCTGACCAAAATGGAACCTCTTATAGATACATCAATCACCACCGCAAGCTCTGGATCTGCCCCAGTAGTGGAAATATTCAATCTGGGGAAGTTCTATCGTACCGGCTTCTGGATGAACCAAAAAATTGAATCGCTCAAAAGTTGCACTCTGACAGTCTCTCAGGGGGAAACTTTCGGGCTTTTAGGACAAAATGGAGCCGGGAAAACTACGCTGCTGAAAACATTGCTGGGTATAGTCAAGCCGACTTCGGGCCGGGCACTGCTGTTAGGGAGGCCTTTGGGCGATCGCACTGTGAAGCAGCGAGTTGGCTATCTGCCAGAAAATCCCTACTTTTACGACTATCTCACGGGCTGGGAATTCTTGCAATTTGTGGCGGGGCTGTTTCAAATTCCAGCCTCAGTTCAGCGGCAGCGAATTCCGCATTTGCTAGACTTAGTTGGGCTAACTCAAACGACGGCTGTCAAACAACAGTTGCGCCAGTATTCTAAGGGTATGCTGCAACGAATTGGCATGGCTCAAGCTTTGATTAATAATCCAGAAGTGGTGTTTTTAGATGAGCCGATGTCGGGTTTAGATCCGATGGGACGCTATCAGATGCGGGAGATAATTTTATCGCTAAAAAGTCAAGGAAAAACAATTTTTTTCAATTCCCACATACTCTCAGATGTCGAGAAAATTTGCGATCGCGTGGGAATTTTAGCCAAAGGTGAATTAATTTGCATTGGTGCGATCGATCAACTCTTAGGAAATACAGAAACTTACCACGTTCAAGGTAAGGGCGGCCACCTGAACATCCTGCAAAAATGGATCCCAGATCTGGAAGTCGATCGTGACTTGTGGTACGGTCACTTAGAGGGCGATCCTCAAGATTTTTTTGCTAAAGTCAGCCTCACGGGAGGGCAGCTAATTAGCATGAATTTAGCAAAGCCTACTCTGGAAGAGTTTTTTATGCAGCAACTCGAAGAAAGAGGTATTTATTCGAGCAGTTAAAAGGGGACTTTAAATACTCCTGTCTCCTTCTGATTAAGGGTAGTTAGGGGGAGCTTACATACAGACAAGAAATATGTTATGCTAAATAAAGACACATTTTTGGTTGAGCGGTAAAAAAAGATCAATTTCTAAGACAAAACTTCCCTAACCCTTTCCCTAAACAAACGCACAGCCGCCCTTTGTCCGATCGCCTTACTTGGCTCTATCAAAGCCGGAATTTCGGCGATAGGCAAAAACGGAAAAGCCAAACTGTTCTCTCTCAGCTCGTAATTCCCCTCTACCAATTGATACACTTCAAGACTTTGATTGCGATATCTCCAGATTTCAGGCACACCCAGATCAGCATAAATTGAGAACTTATTCAAATAAGAACTCCTGTAGTCTGATTCTACTACCAAATCCGGCGGCGGATCTATCGGCAAATTGATTTCATCTTTATCTCTAACTAAAGATTCATTCTGAATGTAGAAGCAGCTATCCGGTTCAATAGCACTAGCTAAATCTTCCCGTTCCAGAGTCAACGCACCGAGGCTCATAGCTTCAATTTCCAACTCATCTGCTAAAGCTCCAATAAATAGTTCTAGCATGACTTTAGGTCTTTCATGTTTAGGTAATGGCATTCTGATTTCTAAAACTCCTTCAGCATAAGCAATTCTCCACGCTCTACCGTCGCCGACATCAGACATTATCGCTTTAAATGTTAGCCATTTAATGCCTGCCAAAGTAATTAATTTTTCCTCGGTACTTGGTTGAGTTGGAGTCAATGTTGTTGCGACCATTTGAGCTACAATTAGTTAAGCTTTTATTAATTTTAGCATATTCCTCTAACATCTGCGTTCATCCCCGTTCATCTGCCTTTATCTGCGGTAAAAAAAAGAACGATCGCCCTTTATGACAAAAAGAGCGATCGCCCATTTTAATTCCTAACCAGGAATCACCTGACTCAGCAAGTGAGCCTGAGAACCATCAAGACGAGGCCCGTGAATCTGCACCACCCTAGAAGCCAATAAATGCCCCCAACGCGCTGCTTGCGCCACACTCAAACCATTAGTAAGTCCAAACAGAACACCGCCGGCAAAAGCATCACCAGCACCAACACTATCAATTGCGTGGACGGGATATCCAGGTACTTCAAAAATCTGTTTATTTTCCACCACCATGCAGCCTTTCGCCCCATTAGTGATAAAAGCCAAATCAGTAATTTCACTCATTTTCCGAGCACATTCTTCAAAAGATTCCTCCTGAAAAAAGCTCCGAACTTCATCAGAATTGCAAAAGATTACATCGCAATATTCCGAAACAACCTTGTGGAAATCATCAGCAAATCGATCGACCAAAAAGCAATCAGAAAAAGTAAAAGCAACCTTCACTCCCAAACGCTTAGACTGTTCCATCGTCTCAATACTAGCCTTCCTCGGATTCGGTGCATCCCAAAGATAGCCCTCAATATAACTGTACTTGCAATGAGCGAGGCGATCGACATTAATATCCGTCGCAGACAAAGTAGTAGAAACCCCCAAATTAGTGCACATCGTGCGTTCCGCATCAGGAGTAGTCAGCACTACACAAGTACCCGTCGGCGCGTTAAACTCAGTTGCAGGATGTACATTAAAATCAATCCCAGCCTCCAACAAATCTTGGCGGTAAAATTCGCCGTTAGTATCCTTAGCAACCTTCCCCGAATAATAAGCTTTACCGCCACTTTGAGCGACAGCAATCATCGTATTAGCAGCCGAACCCCCCGATCGCAGTTGCAGCGAAGTGTGCTCCAAATCGTGCAAAATCCCCCCCTGACTTTCCGAATCCATCAGCGTCATCCCGCCGCGATTCAGCCCGTGTTTGATCACAAAATCATCTTCCACTAATGCTAAGATGTCTACAAGGGCATTGCCCACGCCGAACACATCCACAGAACCCGAATCTTTATTATTTTCCGTCATCACTGATTTTGGTTTAAACTAATTATCAACTGTATATTATATCGGCTTCAATTCAACATCCCCAATCAAAAATCCCAATAAAATCCGATGACTGATGCTTCCCTACCTGATGTGATCCAGCAAATGTTGCAGCCTGGGTTCTACCCCCACAGTGTGACAGAACCCCTGCGGCTAATTCAGACTCACGCTTCTTTTGTCCTGCTGACAGGAGATTATGCTTACAAAATCAAGAAGCCAGTCAATTTTGGCTTTTTGGACTACTCAACTTTAGAAAAACGACAGCATTTTTGTAACCAAGAATTGGCAATGAATCGGCGCACAGCACCGGAAATATATCTCGAAGTTTTGCCAATTATTCAAAAAGGCGATCGTTTTCAATTAAGCAGCAATTCACCAGATCTAAATTCTGCCGAAATTCCTGTAGAATACACCCTAAAAATGCGGGAATTTTCTCAAGAATCGCTGTTTGTCAGTTTGTTAGAACGGGGGAAGCTTACCGAGGAAATTATCGAAGAATTAGGGCGGGAAGTAGCCAAATTCCACAGCACCACAATCAGTAACAACTACCTTCGCAAATTTGGTGAAGTCAGCCAGATTCGCGAAGCAATAGATAATAATTACCGGATTTCGGAAAAATATATCGGCGGGCCGCAGACTCAGACACAATATCAGGAGACTAAAAATTATACAGACTTGTTTTTTGCCGAAAATCAAGAATTGTTCGATCGTCGCATAGCTAATCATAAAATTCGCGAGTGTCACGGAGATTTGCACTTGCGAAATATCGCATTATGGCAAGATAAAATCTTGCTATTTGATTGCATTGAATTTAACGAGCCTTTTCGGTTTGTGGATGTCATGTACGATGTTGCTTTTACAGTAATGGATTTGGAATCGCGGGGACGCAGAGAATTAGGAAATGCTTTGATCAATACTTACATTGAACAAACAGGCGACTGGGAAGGATTGCAACTGCTGCCGCTATACTTAAGTCGTCAAGCTTATGTGAGAGCAAAAGTGACTTCGTTGATGTTGGACGATGTGGCTATTTCAACTGCNNGCTCGCCGCACAGGTGCAATTCATATTCGTTCCGATGCTGTTCGGAAACATTTAGGCGGAATTCCTTTAAACTCACGCGGCGGACAAGATTTGTATTCGGATGAAATGACAGCAAAGACTTATTCTCGGTTATTAAAATTGGGGATAATTCTAGCTGACCGAGGCTGGGATGTGATTTTAGATGCAAAGTTCGATCGCCAAAACTTGAGAACAACAGCGATTAATACGGCTCAAACCCGCAATTTGCCTCTGCAAATAATTTACTGCACCGCACCAATCGAAGAATTGCGATCGCGCCTGCAACAGCGCCGGGGCGATATTGCGGACGCGACAGCAGAACTATTGAGCAAGCAGCAAGCAGCATCTGAACCTTTTACAGAATCCGAGCAAATTTATGTAAAAATTGTAGATACCGAGCAAGACTTAGAGGTACAATTAAAATCAATTTGTGGCGAATAGTTGCAGAGCGATCGCCCTGTCCCATTTAATTTGCTGCTAATCTTGTCAAGATCTTTCTGTTCTATTAGAAAAAGGACTTACATACCGTGGGCAAATTTACCAGAGACTCAAAGGGGGTAAACCCCGGCTTAATCGGGTTTGTGTTTTTTACCGTAGGCTTTCGGTTAATAGGAACTACCCTGCCCCTAAGCCTGATCTTTGGCTTCCTCGGAGGCGCGGCAGTCGGTTTAGTAGTAGCTTGGTGGCACAACGAATTGTTACTCAACCCCAACAAACGTTCTAAGGACAACGCCTCTGATCCTATTCTCAATAAACAAGTAGTGGAAACAGACGGCAAATATGGCAAAAGTTACCCTCGTCAAGCTTCTACATTGTTGGGCTGGCTGTCTGCCCCAGAGGATCGCCGCTAGCTTTAGTCATTAGTGATTAGTCATT
>DPLL01000194.1 GCA_003542015.1 Microcoleaceae cyanobacterium UBA9251
ACGCAGTCGTTGGGTCGAAGGGTTCAATAACCGCATAGCCTTGGCGACTGCTATACATCAAATTTTATTGGCAGTTGGATAAGATTTTATCAATCTGAGGACAGATTTTATCAGCTCGCCCCTGTCAGCCGATTTGAGATTTGAGATTCGAGAATTCCTCCCGTCAGTCAGTCTGCGAAGAGTATGCGATCAAAGAGTTTAGTACCTCTGGGTTATGTGATTTTTATCTGAGACCACGATGCTGTGAGATGCGATCAAAGAGTTTTGTGCCTCCCAGTTATTTAGAGCGGATTTGCATTATTATCAATGAAGCTGATCGTAATGCACAGGAGCGAGCGACTGTTTCAGCCCAGCGCACTAACAAAACCGAACACATTGTGAGTTGGCTGGATGGAACTTTGGATCAATATGTGATCGAAGAGGTGATTAATGAAGATGGTATTCAATTTCAGCAGAAACTCCTAGTTTTGATGAGGTGCAACAGGACTGAAAGACTAGATGCCGCAATGTTACGCCAAGGGAGAGTGGATTTTACCTGTGAATTTACGTACAAATTTGTCTGAGCGGTATCCAGGGAGTCTCAAACTAGAAAATCTTTGAATGTCACGATTTCCGCAAAAATTTTGCTAGCACCTCTAGCACCTATAGACAAATCCCCATCAAAAATGATATGAATGATGGGTGAGACCCCCCAGGGGGTTGGTGCGATCGAC
The DNA here is from genome assembly GCA_003542015.1 of Microcoleaceae cyanobacterium UBA9251. GTDB lineage: Bacteria > Cyanobacteriota > Cyanobacteriia > Cyanobacteriales > Microcoleaceae > Microcoleus. The sequence continues at coordinate 714 of DPLL01000194.1, forward strand.
TAAATCAGGGTAAAAACACTGTTGCTGTTAAACAAAATTGTGCCAAGTTGACATATATTGAGGAAAGCCCAAACCGTGCAAACTAAGCCAGTTCAGCAAAAAAGTCAGGTACTGATCAGGTATGCAGAGGGAAAAACTTTGATGGCCCACCAATCCGCAGAGGCTGCCGTGTCCGAAGGTGTGATCAAAGAGAAAGAGCGATTTCAGCGGTTGGTGGAACACTCGCCCGATGCCGTGGCAATGGTAGATGCCGAAATGCGCTATCTGTGTGTTTCTCGTCGCTGGGAAACAGATTTTGACTCCTGTGGCGGCGACGCAATTGGTCGGTATCATTGGGAACTGTTTCCCAATCTCCCGGAATATTGGTGGCAAAATGCCCGGGCTTGTTTGGCTGGAGTGTTGCAATACAGTGAGTTTGTGGCAGCGCGATGGACCACATCTAAGCGCGAGCAAATCGGAGTGGACGGACGCGAATGGGTAAAATGGTCATTTCAGCCTTGGAAAAATAGCGATAGTTCGATCGGGGGCTTGATGATATCTATTGAGGAAGTAGCTGACAAAACATTATCAATAAATCGCCCCCAAAAAATGACATCAGAGTTCAAAATTCCGCAGTTAGAAATAAGCTCGGAACTAACTCAAATTGCCCTAGATAGTGCCTCTGATATAGTTTTATGCACTAGCTCAGACGGTCAAATTTGCTATGCCAACCAAGCAGCTTGTCATCTTTTAGGATACTCGCAATCGGACCTACTTAAACTAACAGTTATAGACATCGATTCGCAGTTTTCAGCAGCGGATTGGTCCGCGCACTGGAGGGAACTAAAACACCAAAGTAACCTCACTTTTGAATCCTGTTACACAACCAAAGGCGGGGCAAGTTTGCCCGTAGAAGTTAAGGTCAATTATTTAGAATACGCTGGTTGTGAATACCGTTTTGCGATCGCCCGCGATATCTGCGATCGCCAAGTAGCAGAATCAACCCTTTTAGAGGCTAAAGAGCAACTTCAAGCTGTCTTGGACGCTGTGCCCGGATTAGTTTCTTGGGTAAGTTCCGATTTGCGTTATTTGGGAGTAAATCGGCATTTAGCTGCTGCTTATCAATTACCCGCCGAAATATTTAATGGTCAACAAGTAGGTTTTTTAGAGACCAGCCCCAAATTTAATGATTTAGTATACGAATTTTTTTCGAGCCGTGAGAAAAAGACATCTCAAGAAGTAACAGCTAGTATCCGAGGAGAGAACAAAACTTACTTGATCGTGGCTCAAAAATACCATAAAAGTACGGCTGCGGTGTTTGTGGGATTGGATATTACAGAACGCAAACAGGCTATGAAAGCTTTGCAAGAATCCGAGCAAAGCCTGCGGGAACAAGCGACGAAATTGGAGGAAATGCTGTTAGTATTGCAGCGCACTCAAACTCAATTGATTCAAACAGAAAAGATGTCGTCTCTGGGGCAGTTGGTAGCAGGAGTAGCTCACGAAATAAACAATCCTGTTAGTTTTATTTATGGGAATATCAGCCACGCCAGCGAGTACGTTAAAGAACTGCTGCGCTTAGTGGAACTTTACCAAAAGTATTATCCCAATCCAGGGCGGGAAATTCAAGATCTGACCGAAGAATTAGACTTGGATTTTGTTAAACAAGACTTGATTAAACTGCTTAATTCAATGAAACTGGGTTCGGAAAGGATTCGGGATGTAGTGCGATCGCTCCGCTTGTTCTCGCGTCCCGACGAAGCCGAAATGAAGTTGGCAGACATCCATGAAGGTTTGGACAGCACTTTGCTAATCTTGCAAAATCGCCTGCAAGCTAAAGGGGGACGACCGGGGATTTCTCTCGTTAAAGAATACGGAGATTTGCCGCAAGTCCAGTGCTATGCCGGACAGCTAAATCAAGTGTTCATGCACTTGTTAACAAATGCAATCGATGCTTTGGAAGAAGGGGGTAAAAATCCCGAAAAATATGGTATAATCCCAAGTCAGTCTCCGTTATTTTCAGACAAATCGGAATCTCAAATATTGAATCCTGAAATTCGGATTCGGACGGAGTTGGTAGGGGAAAGTGAAGTGGCGATCGCCATTAGCGACAATGGCCCTGGCATGACACCAGAAGTCCTGGGCTGCATCTTTGACCCTTTATTTACTACTAAACCCCTAGTGACGAACACAGGTTTGGGCCTGTCAATATCTCACCATTTAGTAGTCGAAAAACACGGCGGTCAATTGCAGTGTTTTTCTCGCCCCGGAGAGGGAACAGAGTTGATCGTTAAAATTGCGATCGGCAAAAGTTAATTGTAGGGTGCGTCAGATCAAATCCTCTCTTCATCGGAATAGTAAATTTGAGTTAACAGTTAACAGTTAACCGTCAACCGTAAACCGTCAACAATCATCTCTGAGTGCAACCGGAATTTATCTCAGCTATTGGCCGATCGATAATCGAGAAAATAACGCCATTTTGACGCACATTACTACTAAAATAATCACAATGCAACCGGAAACGAAATAATATGGTAATCGAGTGGCTCAAATTTCAAGTACCTCCAGAAAAGTGGGAGGCATTTATTCGGCTAGATGAGGAAGTTTGGACTGCTGGATTAAGAAGTTTTCCCGGTTTTTTGGGAAAATAAATTTGGGTAGATCCGGTACAAAATGAGGTGGTGATAGTGATTCGCTGGCAAACTAAAGAGCTTTGGAAGTCGGTGCCGCAAAGTGTAATCGACGAGTTGGATGCCAAAATGGGCGAGTTACAAATGCCGATCGCCGAAAGCCGCGAATATCAAGTCCGCAAGTTTTTGCATTAGTTAGTCATTAGTCATTAGTCATTAGTCATTAGTCATTAGTTATTAGTCATTACCATCATTGGAGTGTTTGGTATTTGCTGTGAAGGGCGATCGCGCAACCATTCAATAGCACCTATGCGATCGGTCAAGATGCTGGCAAAGGTGAACAGCTTTGAGGTAAACTAGAATTGCTCGAAGTTTCTGGAGTCTGATATGGAAACAATGTTAAATATTGAATATCTTACGAACAAAGACGGAGATGTAAGCGCTGTGGTGATTCCTATTGAGCTATGGCGACAACTACTACCTAATGAAGAAGTTTCTGTCGATCAACTTGCAGGCGCGGTAGAAGATTATTGCATGAATAAAGCAATGAATGAAGCTGTTAATACTCCCTTGCTAGAACGCTCGGAAGCCTTAGCTTATCTTGAGGAATAATTATCTGGGAAGTTCAATACCGTCAGGCTTTTCTAAAAGACTTGAAACAACTGAAGAGTTCTACATCATAGGAACGTATCTACGAAATTGCGTTTACAACCCTAGAAGCAATCAACACCTTAGAGGAGATTTCTGACATTAAAGCTATGGAGGTTACGCGGGTCGATATCGCATCCGCATCGGCGATTACCGTATTGGAATAGAGGTTAATGAAGATGTTATAGAAGTGATGCGTGTTCTAGATAGTCGGGAATTTTATCGTTATTTTCCGTAAGTAGTTGGAATCAAGATTCGTAAAGGAGAAATGCGATCGCTCTTGTTTACTCAAGCGATCGCAATTCGTACAATCATCGCACTGTTTGGTATTTGCTGCGAAGGGCGATCGCCCAATCTCTTCCTCTACACCTGTCAGAGTCTGTCGTCTGAATACTGGTGAGTTATAATGATAAATATGGTAAGATTAAGAGACGAATCGTTAATGTGTGAAATGAGTGTGACCAAGTGATTCCAGAATTCGATGAAAACGGCAATCTACCACCGGGAGTTCATTTCTGTGAATGGGAGGAGTTTGAGGAGAGATTTGGCACGACTGTTAAAAGAGAGAACATGATACGGGGCTTGAAACTGGCAATGACCCAGTTAAAAGCAGCGGGTGCTAGAACTATCTATATTAATGGTAGTTTTGTTACCATAGAATCAAACCCTAACGACTTTGATGCTTGTTACGATCCCGAAACTGTAGATAGGGAGTATTTGAGAATGAATGCTCCTAGATTGTTCAATCATTCCGATCGAAATGCCCAAAAAGCTAAGTACAGAGGGGAGATTTTTCCCTCCGACGAACCTGTAGGTAATTACGGCGACAATTCCTTTGAGTTTTTTCAAAAGGATAGAAGACAAAGGAAGAAAGGAATTATAGCGATAGATTTAATGAGGTGGGAACTATGATTAAAGATGAACTAGAGTATGAAGTCAGCAAAGAGTGGGTAGAGAAATTCAACAAAACTCTAGCAGCAATGGAGCGAGATGAAGAAGCAAAAAGGAAGGACTTTCTCAAATGGGATGCAGGTAGAGGTTCGATCCAGTGCCATTTGGATCAATTACATGAAGAAATAGCGGAATATGAAAGATTGATGGCGTGGGACAAGAGCAAGCCGATCGAAATTGTAGTTGAGAATTTCAATAGACTGTCAGAGGCTTTAATTAAAGCTCGGATGACTGCCAAAATGAGTGAAGAAGAACTAGCGGAAATTTTGGATATTGACCCAGAACGTATCAAGGAATACGAGAGAAAAAAATATCAAAATGCTACTTTGACGGAAATTCTTGAGATTAGCTTGGCTTTGGGTTTGGAGTTTAAAACTGCTGTGATGCAGGTAGATTTCGAGGAAATAGAGGCTATTAAAGAAACAGCGGAAAGATGGCGCAAACGAAAAAGAGATAAGGCAAGTAAAACAGCCTAAAGGTTTGGATGATTTGGTCAAGAAAACTGCTGAATATGTCGGGTTTGTTGGCTGTGAATTAGATAAGTGCGATCGCTCATCGGAAATAACAAAGGGCGATCGCAACTTGTACAATGATCGCAGTGTTTGGTATTTGCTGTGAAGGGCGATCGCCTTTTGTGCGTTATGGGCGATCGCGATCCATGCAATCATCTCTACTTCATATACTAGGCTGCTCGATAAAATTCTTTAGAGCCCTAAGAAACTTACCATTAAGATTCATAAAATCTTCCCACTTAAAGCCACCAAATTCATCTCCCCAACCATGTGGCAGGAATACTTGACGCTCATCGATTTTGAACCATTCTGCCGA
>DPLL01000183.1 GCA_003542015.1 Microcoleaceae cyanobacterium UBA9251
CCCGCGCCATCGCTTGCGACAAACCCCAAGCGCCAATAAAAGTCCCCGCAGTTTCCGCAGCAGTCAAATCCAACATCAAACTTAGGGCACCCGTCGTTGTAATTCCCGAAGCTAGCCCAAACAACATTAAAGCCAACTTAAACAAAATCGGATTCCCAGTAAATCCCGATAAAATAATTAAACCAAAACAACCAGCCACCGAAAAACAGCCCAACCTAATCGTATTTTGCTTGCCAATACGTGGTACAATCAAAAAACCAGTGGCGCTCAAACCAAAAAGCACACCAGTACCATAAATAGCATTCAACCGCGTAGTTTCCGAAATCGGCATCTTAAAAATTTCCCCGCCGTAAGGTTCCAAAACCGCATCCTGCATAAACAAACAAATAGTCATAATCAGCAGGAAAGTAAAAAATAAACCTGTTTGGCGACTAGCCGTCAAAATCCGCAGAGCACTTCCCAGGGTAATTTTATCTTCACGATTAACTGCGATCGATCGCACCCCATAGCGTGAATACTTTTTCTCAACCCCAAAAGTCCCAATCCCCACCAANNCCTCATCCGAAACATCCACCAACAAAGCAGCAAAAGGAGTCGAACTCGAACAAATAGCAATACCATAAATCGCAAAAATCAAACCCAACAAACCCACCCAACCATAGGTAGGAGTCGTCCATCCCACAGCCTCCAAACTGTCGCCTAAGCGCCACATCACCTGCACCGCCAAAAAAGCCGAAATCACAAATACAACCCCCCCAATCCACACATAACCCGTGCGGTGATGGCCAAACAAAGGCCTAGCATCAGACATTTGTCCGAACCACACCCTAGCCGGCGCGACAAACTGGTGCATAGCCAGAGTACCAGCCACCACAGTAGCCGGAATTGCCAACTCCTTAATCATCACCCGATTGAGCACCCCCAGGGTCAAAATCGACATCATACCTAATCCCATCTGAAACAAGCCCAGGCGGAACATAGTCAGCAGGTTAATCCTCCCGATCGCAGCAGTCGCGGAATCTGTTAATCTTGAATCTGGCAAANNTATGGATTTAGCAACCGTGACAACCATTACCCTAGGAAAAAACGGCCCCGCCGTCATTCCCCTCTGCGTCGGAACTTGGGCTTGGGGGGATAAGCTATTTTGGAATTACGGCAGCAACTATGGCGCCGCCGAAGTAGAAGCAGCATTCAAAACATCCCTAGATGCCGGCATCAACTTCTTCGACACAGCCGAAGTCTACGGTAACGGCTTGTCAGAAGAATTACTAGGGCAGTTTATCAAAAAAACCAGCCAACCTGTCCAAATAGCTACCAAATTCGGCCCCGTACCTTGGCGCATCACCGGAAAATCAGTTTCCGAAGCCTTAAGTGCCAGCTTAAAACGCTTGCAAGTAGAACAAATAGCCCTCTACCAAGTACATTGGCCATTCAGTTTTTTGCTGAGTCAAGAAACCCTGATGAACGCCTTAGCCGATGAAGTCAAACAAGGCAGAATTCAAGCAATAGGAGTCAGCAACTACACAGCAGAACAGATGCGCGAAGCCCACAAAATCTTAGCAAGTAGAGGCGTTCCTTTAGCAACAAATCAAGTCCGTTACTCCCTGCTATCGCGACAAGTGGAAAAACAAAAAATAGTCAGTATCGCCTCGGAATTAGGAGTAACAATTTTAGCTTACAGCCCCTTAGCCCAAGGATTACTCACCGGCAAATATAGCGCCCAGGAACAACCAGCCGGAGCCCGTAAATTTGACTCCCGCTTCAGCAAAACAGGCATCGAAAAAATCGAATTAGTCATGTCCACTATGCGAAAAATGGGCAAAAAGCGCGATCGCACCCCCGCCCAAGTAGCCCTCAACTGGCTAATCGCTCAAAACGGAGTAATCCCCATTCCCGGCGCAAAAACAGCAAAACAAGCCCAAGAAAATGCCGGTGCATTAGGTTGGACTTTGAGTCAAGATGAAGTCAACCAACTAGAACTAATGACTCGTCCCTGGCGAGAATAAATCTGTTTGTTGTTGACTCTTGACTTTTCACTGTTGACTGTTCACTGTTGACTGTTCACTGTTGACCCTTCGACTACGCTCAGGGCACCGCTGTTCACCATTCACTGTTCACTGTTCACCATTCACTGTAGGTTGGTTTTTACTTCCCTCTACCCAACCTACAATTCACTTCCTTCTCCCCTCTTCCCTCTTCCATCCATCCGTTACATCCGTTACAAAATCCGTTGCCGAACTTCCTTCGATTATGAAAATATTAACTGATTGGGGTTTCACGCGCGAAGGCTGGCGCAACAACAGCCACGGCGAATATTTAGTTTTGCTACAAGGAGCATTACTCGCAGTATTTGCAATCTTACCAGTTTATCAACTGCCAGGATTTAAAATCGAATCAACTCAATTAATTTATCTGAGCTGGATTATAGCAAGTATCCTCAGCTTAAGCGGATTAATTTTCATCATCAAAGGACTCATAGATTTAGGAAAAAACCTGACACCTTTACCCTATCCCAGAGAAGATGGAGAATTAGTTCAAACAGGCATTTATGGAATAGTGCGGCATCCTTTGTACAGCGGCTTAATCTTCGCAGCTATAGGCTGGACAATCTTTCAAATCAGCTTATCCCACTTAATAGCCACTGCAATTTTACTCATATTTTTCGACATCAAAGCCCGCCGCGAAGAAACCTGGCTGAGCGAGAAATATCCCGACTATTCAGAATACCGCCAGCGAGTCAAAAAGCTAATTCCTGGAATTTATTAACATCAGGAATTACGCACGCGGGGCCAAAAACCCTGGTGGTTGAGCGAAGCCGAAACCCTGTGGCGAGCATCTCTCGGAGAGAACCACGATTTTTCGGAGAAACCGGGTTTTTTTTGCCTTAGTCCTAAACATCTCCACATTCATCCGCGTTAATCCCCGTTAATCTGCTTAAATCTGCGGTTAAAAAAATGAATCCCAAAAACCTACAAATTAAACTGCTAGCATTAACACTAATTTTATGCTTATCACAGCAATTAATCGCGTGCAGCTTGCTCAAAAAACCCTTTCAACTGCCCCCATCAGCCAAACAAGAACCCTGGCCCGTTCAAACTGGCCTCCGAGTTAACATCCTCCGCGACAACATACCAATTGTTAACCGCATAGTTTTAGTCCCCGACGAAGCCACATTCTTAGCAGCAATCCAAAAATGGAACCTCAAAGGACACTGGCCAATTCTGCTCGAAGATAATAAATATACGCCCATGTTTATCAAGCGCTTCCAAGCCGCTGAAATAGTCCGTTTACCGAGCATCAAACAGCAACTCCCAAAAGGTCAAAAACTCCAACAATTGATGCTGAACGCATCAGCAGCAGCCTGGAATGCCACGAATACTCAAACCTTAAAAGCCAAATGGACAGAACTTGGCTGGGAACCGCCAGGAGTAGTAATCACATCAGAAAATGACCCTGCAAGGATAGCAGCAGTAGCCTTAGCAGCCGATCGCGGTCAACCCTTAGTATTTCTAGAAGGCAACTTCGGAAAGCCTAATGATACCCTCAATCAGCAACAGTGGCAAACTCTGCAAACGGCAGTTACAACAGCCGTAGAGTCCACCGGATATTTTTATTCCCAACTCGGAGATGCGATCGACACAATCACCATTGTACGCCAACTAGCCGTAAAATATCAATCTCCTGAAAAGCCGGAGGAACAACTAGCCGTTACTGACGGTTTGGGACGGCACCCCAACGGCGAACGCTGGGCCGCGGCCGGCTGGATTTATGGTTCCTCAGTGCGATCGATTTATCAAGTCATGTGTTCTATATTTCTCGACTCTCAAACAGCCATGCTTTATGACAGTTACCCCAAGGAAGGAAGTTGGGAAAAATATGAAATGAACTCAGCATCTAGCGGATTAAAAACACTAGATTTTGATGTCAAATTAGTTGAGGAACCCGAATCTAGCCTCCAAAAATGGCGGAGTTTAGCATCAAAAGCATGGGAATTTGACTTAATCTTGATGAATTCCAAAGGCTATCAAAAATCCTTCCAAGTTGGCAACGGCGACGCTTTAGTAGAAGACATACCAAAACTCAAATTTCCCGCAGCAGTTCACATGATACACAGTTGGTCTGCCGCAGCACCCGATGATAAAAATACCGTTGCCGGACGGTGGTTAGAAAATGGCGCTTATGCCTATGTTGGGAGTGTCAATGAACCTTTTTTATCTGCATTTATTCCGCCGAAATTAATGGTCGATCGACTTTTGCGATCGGCTCCATTTTTAATCGCAGCCCGCCAGTTAGAATCGCCTCCCTGGAAAGTTGCAACTCTTGGCGATCCGCTAATGTCGATCGGCAAACCGAAACCAAGAATTCCACCAACTCAACAACCCATTTAAAAAACTGGGCCTTGGGAATTGGGCATTGGGAATTGGGAATTGGGCATTGGGAATCGAGAATTGGTAAACCGGTTTATTCGTGGGAGTAATCTCAAATCTCAAATCTCAAATCTCAAATCGCATGACTGCGTAAATATACTCAATCAGCATTCTTGCCGAATTCCTGAAAGATTAAACGTAACTGAGCATACAATCTCAAACCTCAAATTTGCCGACCCTCAGTTAAGTCCATTCCTAGCCCAACCACCAGCCAAAAAAATCCTCTCTAAAATCACNNATTGGGCATTGGGCATTGGTAGCTCCTCACAAATAACCAATAACTCATAACCAATAACTAATAACTAATAACCAATAACTAATAACTCATAACCAATAACTAATAACTAATAACTCATAACTAATAACTCATAACTAATCACCAATAACTGATGAATCACTGACCCAAAATAATTTGGTCACAAGCCCCCGGATTTATTCATTCGCAGACTCAGGACGGGAGTAATCTAACATCTAAAATCTAAAATCTAAAATCTAAAATCGGATGACTGCGTAAATATACTCAATCACCATTACCGCGCAATTTCTGTAAGTTTCAATGTAACTGAGTATACAATTTCCTACCTAACATCCGTTGACTCTCAGAATCAGCCATTCCACCCCAACCACCAGCCAAAAAAATCCTCTCTAAAATCACCCTTAATTAACTTGTCAATTCCCATAAAATCGCTCAAAATTAAAATAAGAAATAAAATGTAATTTTTATCTAAATTCTCACAGAAGAATTAACCCCTAGATGAGAGCCACCCATCCTGTAGACTTGCTGCCGCCCGGCCCAACCGCAAACACTCCCTATGCTTCCCCGCTGAGCCCAGTAATCAACCGCCTGCACCCCAGTCCAGAAACCCTCCTGCTCATCCTCTCCCTAGTCATCGGGGGAGTTACCGGCGCCGGCGTCGTCACTTTTCACTATTTAATTCACTTCATCCACACCCTCATGCTCGAAGACTTGATGGGGGTAATTTCCAAAGCAGGCTCTTGGACACTAGCCTGCATTCCCACCCTTGGCGGAGTCGTCATCGGCTTAATGCGCTGGCGGTTTCGGGATTTTGGCCCCAATATGTCTTCCCTGATTGCAGCCACCCGCGGCCTGCAAGAACTCTCCCCCCTTAAACCCATCACTAAAATGGTGGCAGCCTCAGTTTCCCTAGGCACCGGCGCTTCCCTCGGCCCAGAAGCCCCCAGCGTCGAAATCGGTGCCAACTTTGGAATGCTGCTGGCTCAAGTTTTGCAACTTTCCCCAGAACGGCAGCGTTTGCTGCTGGGGGCGGGAGCCGCCGCCGGTTTATCTGCCGGGTTCAACTCTCCCATCGCTGGAGTATTCTTTGCCTTGGAAGTCGTGCTCGGCAGCACTTTTGCTACTTCGTCAGTGAGCGTTGTCCTGCTAGCAGCCGTAGTTTCGGCACTCATCGCTCAAATCTGCTTGGGATCTCAGCCGGCCTTTGCTTTGCCCGTCTACGATGTGCGTAGTCCCTTAGAATTGCCTTTTTACATGGGATTGGGGCTTTTGGCTAGCCTAGTGTCCCTAGCCTACACTGAGGCAATTCAACTGGCAGAACGCTGTTTTCACGGGAAAGTCCGAGGATTTGGTTGGCTGGGACGACTGCCGAGGCCGATTCACCCAATCATCGGTGGTGTCTGCGTCGGCTTAGTAGCTCTGCAATTGCCTCAAATTTTGGGCGTCGGCTACGAAACAGTCCAAGCAATGCTCCAAGATGTAAAATTTTCCTTGCCTTTGCTGCTGATCCTGCTCTTCGTCAAACTAGGGGTGACAGCAATCAGCCTCGGTAGTGGTTTAGTGGGCGGCATTTTTGCTCCGGCGATGTTTTTGGGTGCTTCCTTGGGTTCGGCTTATGGCCTCTTTTTGGCAATGGTGCCGGTTTTAAGCGATCGCGTGGCCGGGCCTCCCGCCTATGCAATGGTGGGAATGGCTGCTGTGCTCGCCGGTAGTGCCAGAGCTCCGCTGACAGCTATTCTGTTGATGTTTGAGTTGACTAGGGATTACCGGATTGTCTTGCCGTTAATGGCCGCAGTCGGATTGAGCGTTTGGCTGGTGGAGTACGTTAACCATCGATCTGCCGCCCACAGCCTCAACCTTCAGCAAATGGGCGTTGATGTGGCCCTCAATACGCCGATTCAGGCAAGAGAAGCTTTGCAGGATTGGGAAGATGTTCTGGGCGATCGCATTGTCACAGAACTGATTTCTTGCCAAATTCCCATTGATCGGGAACACTCTGGCGATCGACAACACAGCAGCGACGAGCCTGTGCTAGCGATGGCTAATGCACATTTGCCGGAAAATGTCAAGCCATTACCTGAAACAAAATCAGCAGTTTGACTCAGCTCAAATCCCGTTGCTTCCTGACAAAACCAATAACCTCAACGCTAAATCTTACAACTATGATATTTATCAACCCAAAAACAGATTACGCCTTCAAAAAAATATTCGGTTCCTCAGAAAGCAAAGACATTCTTATTAGCTTTCTCAACGCCTTGATTTATGCAGGCAATTCCACCATTGAAGACTTAGAAATTATCAACCCGAATCTTCCCCCCAAAGTAGAAGGGTTAAAAGATACTTATCTGGATGTGAAAGCCAAACTCAACGATGGCACTTTAGTCATCATTGAAATGCAGGTACTCAACGTACAGTCTTTTGGGAAGCGAGTTTTGTACAATGCAGCTAAAACTTATGCTTTTCAATTGCAAGCAGGAGAAGGCTATCGAATGCTGAAGCCTGTGATTGCTTTGACAATTACTGATTTTGAGATGTTTCCGTCTAGCGAAAACTTAATTTCGAGATTTGTCTATAAAGAAGTAAATACCAACTTGACTTATCCCGAAAATGAGGTGGATTTAGTGTTTGTAGAGTTGCCAAAATTCACCAAAGAACAGCATCAGCTAGAAACTTTGACAGAGAAATGGATTTATTTCATGAAATATGCTAGGAGTCTCACATCAGTACCAGAAGAAATGGATAGCATACCTGAAATTCATAAAGCTTTTGATATTGCGAATCAAGCCAGGTTAAGTCGGGAAGAAGTGGAAGATTTGGACAGAAGAGAACAGTTTATTTATGACCAACAGGGAGCTATTCTTAAGGCTTCTCAGTCAGGGCGAGAAGCAGGAAGAGAAGAAGGAAGAGAAGAAGGAATGCGATCGAAGGCGATCGCGATCGCCCGACAATTACTTTCACGGCTAGATGATGACACCATTAGCCAAACTACCGGGCTTAGCCTTGAGGATGTGCAGAATTTGCGTGAAGCGAAGCTATCCCGAAGGGAATCGGGCGATTCATAGTTTAAATTAATTGGGCACAGGAAGTGGATTTTTGATGTTATATCAATTCCGGTTGCACCGTCAGGTGATTGTTGACGGTTGACGGTTGACGGTTGACGGTTGACGGTTGACAGTTAACAGTTAACAGTTAACAGTTAACAGTTAACTGGAATTTACTATTCGGATGAAGAGAGGATTTGATGTTACTCGTCACCGATCGCCCACTAAAACCCCTTGCTCTAGCAGACAGTGGCGCTACCCTCAACTCTGGGCTAAAATGATCGAAAATTATAAACAACCAGCCCAGAGGCTCTGAGGTGACTTTAACGAGGCAACTGCAAACAGCAAATGTCAGACTCTTCGATCGCATATCCGGGTCAAACCCCCTTGGGTTCTAGTTACTACGGCTTGTTAGGGCTGCATCCTTCCGCATCCCCGATCGCAATTAGGCGATCGTACCGCGAACTGAGCAAACTCTATCATCCCGATACCACCGACTTGCCCCAGTCAGTCGCTACCGCCAAATTTCAGCAACTTAACAACGCCTACGCTACCCTCAGCAACCCAGAACGTCGTCTCGCCTACGACCTCAAAATAGGCTATTCTCGCATGAACGTGATTCAGCAGCCCCCTGGCTTCGATACTCCCGTTTCCCAATCGCGGGCAAAAAATTTCAACTCGGCTTACCTCGATCCCACGGATAGGCCGCTTTCTCCCGGAGAAATATTCGCCCTGTTTATCCTGGGCGCTACTTTAATCGGATGTTTGATCCTGGCGATCGCGATCGGCTTAATTCGCGGCAGTTAAAGCCTCAAATCCCAAATCTCCAATTTAAAATCGGAAATCCTCAATCGGAAATCCCCAATCTAAAATCTAAAATCTAAAATCTAAAATCCCATGACTCTTCCCTCCGCTGACACCCCTTTGTACAACCATCCACTCCCAGAAATCGAGCAGTGGCTAAAAAGCCGTGGCTGCGAGCAAAATCTGCGGGAACTCCACTGCTGGAACATCGATCGACCTGCATGGAAAGCAGAACTCGCCCTCGAAATTGACCAACTCACCATCCGCTACATTAATGCTGGAAATGATGGCCAAGATATTCAGCGCTTCTTCAAATACTCCCTCTCCCGTCAGGATATCGAAGCAGCAGTTTTTTCCGGGCCCTAATCAGATTTTAGATTTGCGATTTTAGATTTTAGATTCAAGAATTGGAAAAAGATTTTAGATCGGCGATTTTTGATAGCGAAATACATACAAAAGCGCACACTGTTTCTGTATATAGACCGACAATCCATCAATCTAAAATCTAAAATCTAAAATCTAAAATCGCTAGACTTTGCCAAATCGGCGACTGCGTTTCTGATAAGTAGACAAAGCGCGGTGAAATTCCGATCGGTCAAAATCCGGCCACAGCGTCTCAGTAATATAAATTTCCGAATAAGCCATTTGCCAAAGCAGAAAATTGCTCAATCGCATTTCCCCACTCGTCCGAATCAACAAATCCGGGTCACAAACATCAGCAGTATACAAATAGCGTTTAAATAAAGCCTCATCAATCTCAGAAGGCTGCAACTTGCCCTCCTGCACCTGAGTTGCGATCGCCCGACAAGCCTGCACAATCTCCTGACGCCCCCCATAATTCGTCGCCACCGTAAACCGAATCCCCCGGTTATGCTGAGTTGCGGACACAGAACGCTCAATTTCCGCCTGCAAAGACTTCGGTAAAGCCTGCAAATTCCCCACAAACCGAATTTGCACATCCTCTGCTACCATCTCCCGCAATTCTTCCCGCAATTTCCCCTCGAATAGACTCATCAAAAAATCCACCTCGCCCTCCGGTCGGCCCCAATTCTCCGTCGAAAAAGCATAAACTGTTAAAGCTGGAATACCCCAATCTTTACAACATCTAAGCAGTTCCTTCAGAACGCTTGCCCCTCGGCGGTGGCCCATAATCCTGGGCAACCCCTTATCCTTAGCCCAGCGGCCATTCCCGTCCATAATCACCGCTACGTGCCGAGGTAGCCGTTCTTGTTCTAGATCGGCCGGCAACTCTTCCAAGCAAATTCCTTGACTCATGGTTTCTCCCGATTCGCTTTTAGGACGGACGTCGCAGTATCCGCTTTAATACAGTCCATCCCTTCAATCCTATCTGGCGTCCGAAATTACCTATAGGAATTGGGGNNAGAAATAGAACCCGTTTCCTCAGACACAACCACGCACACGCAAGCTTGCACCCTTTCGGTAATTCCCATCGCCGCCCGGTGGCGGGTTCCCAACTGCCGCGATGCGGTGCGATCGGACAAAGGCAAAATTACCCCCGCCGACACGATCCGCGAAGCTCGAATCAACACAGCCCCATCGTGCAGTAAAGTTTTTGGTTGAAAGATCGTCTGCAACAATTCTTTAGACACTTCCGCATTTAGCTTCACTCCCGGCACCGAAAAATCCCGATCGTCGATCGGAGCATCTGTTTCTACAATTAGTAAAGCGCCCGTGCGGTTTTGCGAAAGTTCTTTTACTGCGTCCACAATTTCATCTATTACGCTGTCCGGTTCAGGAGTCGGTCGGCGATCGCGTCCAAACAACTGCAAAATTTCCCCCCGACCCAATTGTTCCAGAAATCGGCGAAACTCCGACTGCAAGATCACCGCCATTGCTACAGCCGAACCTGTTACCAAGCTGTTGAGGGCAACATTCAGCAGCCTCAATCCAGCCCAGTTGCTCACTGCCGACGCCAGCATTAAAATAATAAATCCCCGTACCATCCACAGCGTCCGGCGCTCCCCGACAATGACGAGCACCAAATACGCAAGGGTAAATACCAATCCAATATCGATCGCCTGAATCAATAAGGACTGAATGAGGCTAAAATCATAGCCAGATTGTTGATTGTTCATGGTTCATCGAACGCTACCGCCTCTGAACCGTGAATCTTGATGCACTCGAACCTGTGAACCATCAACGGTTTTTTTCCCCATCTCGTTACTGGAACAAGGCAAAAATGTGGGTGATTTTTGCATTTTTAATTCCCGTCAAACTTGCCAATCAAATTGTCTGTCTTAAAATACAACTGACCAGGGTAGTAAATACCACAGTTAGTTAATTTTTGAGACTCACAGCCGATGAATTAAATAATAGTTTTCAACTCATCATCTGTGTAAATTAATATTTGTTGGCATCCAAACAGAATGTTTGTTACCGATACTTTTATAGCGAAGCTATAGGAGCATATGTTGTCAGATAAGTAGGTCGCTCTAATTAAACGTAAAACGCGCTCCCTGTTAGCTCCCCGACAACTTTTACGAAGTCGGGGATCTCAGTATTCTGTAACAACTAAAAATTGATTATGTTACTTTTTGCTCTTTACTCTTGAGCTGCGAGTCTTTCTGGAAGGCGATCGAACCTCAGCAAATCCTGGTAAGTTTCCCGCTGTACGATCGTGTTAACTTCCCCGTCTCTGACTAAAACCGCGGCCGGTCTGGGCACTCGGTTGTAGTTAGAAGCCATGCTGTAATTGTATGCCCCTGTAGCCGTGACTACTAGGACATCTCCAGCCTGACACTCTGGCAACTTAGCATCTTTAATCAGAATATCGCCTGATTCGCAATGTTTACCAGCAACTGTCACTGTTTCCGTTAACGGAGCAGACATTTTGTTGGCTGCGAGAATTCGATAAACTGATTGGTAGGTAATTGGACGCGGATTGTCCGACATACCACCATCGACTGCTAAATAGGTCCGCATTCCCGGAATGACTTTTTGAGAGCCAACGGTGTAAGCTGTGACGCAGGCTGTACCTACGAGCGATCGCCCCGGTTCGCAAAGCAATTTAGGTAATGGCAATTCATGCCGATCGCAAGCTGCTATCACTGCGGAGCAAATCGTACTAGCCCAATCTTGAATGCTAGGAGGATCGTCCGTTTCAGTATAGCGAATGCCTAACCCGCCGCCAATATTAATTTCTGTCGCTGGCAAATCATAACTATGTGCTTTTGTCAAGGCCTGAACTATGACTTCGGCTAAATCGTCATGGGGTTGGAGCTCAAAAATCTGAGAGCCGATGTGAGCGTGTACTCCTACGCAAGATAACGACGGCTGCTGGCTGAGGAAACTAAAAACTCGATCGAGGGAATTAGGATCGAATCCAAATTTACTGTCGATTTGGCCAGTTTGAATATATTCATGAGTGTGACACTCAATGCCAGGGGTAAACCGCACCATAACTCGTGTCGGCTCACCTGTCGAGTAGCTGACACCCAATTTTCCCAACTCTGCTAGAGTCTCTAAATCGAGCCAATTGTCGGCTACGATCGTGCAACCGCTTTCGACAGCTAATTGGATTTCCTCGCGGGATTTGTTGTTACCGTGAAAGTAAATTTTATTGGGATTAACACCAGCTTGTAGTGCTGTGTAGATTTCTCCCGCAGATACCACATCTATACCTAAACCTTCCGAAGCTGCGATCGCACAAACCGCCAAACAACTCCAAGCTTTAGAAGCATAGAGCACTTGAGATTCGCCCGGATAGTAGCGTAAAAAAGCATCTCGATACTGGCGGCTTGTTGCCCGCAGCGTTTCTTCATCTAAGATGTACAGTGGCGAGCCAAATTGCTCCACCAAAGCTGTCACCTCGCAGCCTCCTATTTCCAAACGATCGCGACTGTTAACACTGGCTGTCAGCGGTAAAAGTTCTTGATTGGGCGATCGACTTTCCCTGGCTTCTTTAGACTCAGACAGATACTGAAGTCCAGATTCCCCTCTAGATTGAGTTAATACCATCGCGCAATAACTATCCTTACTGTCTATCCCAGTGTACAATTGACCGCAAGCAATTGGGTCAGTTGCCCCAGATTCATTAAATCCCCGTAGGGACACTCCAAAAGCCCATAGG
>DPLL01000247.1 GCA_003542015.1 Microcoleaceae cyanobacterium UBA9251
AATTGCCACAACCGAAGATGATTCAACGGTCAATTACGAAACAGAAACTCCCACTGTAAATCCCACAAATGAAGATGATTCAACTGCCAATTACGAACTAGCAGAAACTCCGGTTGAAAAATCCACAACCGAAGATGATTCAACTGCCAATTACGAACTAGCAGAAAGTCCCACTGAAAAAACCACAACCGAAGATGATTCAACTNNCCGAAGATGATTTAACTGCCAATAGCGAAACAAAAACTCCGCTTGATATTGCTACAAATGAAGATAATATAACTGCAATTTTTGAAACAGAAACGCCCACGAAAAATCTTGCACCCGAAGACAATATAACTGCAACTTTTACCACAAAAACGCCCACAAAATATACCACATACGAAGATGATTCAACTGCCAATTACGAAACAGAAACGCCCAGTAAAATTGCCGCAACAGAAGAGATTTCAAATACAATAAATGAACCAGAAACCCTTCCAATAGTCGCCGACATCGCACCGGAAACTATTGACAATGAAAATTACCCAACTCAACTAAATCAAACTGCGATTCCCTCACCCAAAACAACTCCTATTTGGCAAGTTTTTGCAGTTTTTCTCAGCGGAATGTTAGTCGGTTCTGTGCTGAGTCTCGGCACTTTGGTAGCGTGGAGAATGTATCAGGAAAGAGTCAACCTTCAAATCAAGTTGCCCTCAGACGTACCACTTCCTCCAAGCCCTTCTCCTGTTCTGGCCGCGCCCGCTAATCGACTGCCCGCGATTCCCCCAGCACCCGGAACCGCGCAGCTACCAAACAGCCTGCCGTCGCCCACTCCCACTGTCATACCATCCCTGTCAGGGGCTCCGCAACTGCCATCGCCCTCGCCCTTGCCCTCGCCCTTGCCCTCGCCCTTGCCCTCGCCCTTGCCCTCGCCATCGCCCTCTCCTGCGGCCCAAACCGCTGTCACTGAGCGAGTTAGCTTTGAACCAGGTGCGATCGGAGTTACTATCAGGAATAATTTGCCAGACAACAAATCAAAGCGCTACTTACTTGAGTGCAATAGCGGCCAAACCATGACATTAAAGGTTCAAGAAGGCCAAGTTACCGCAGCAATTATTGCTCCTAACGGTGAAAAAATAGGCACTGCAAATAGCACAAGTCAGTGGCAAGGTCAACTCCCCAGCAGCGGCGACTATAGTATTGAAATTTCTGGCGACAACAAAGCAAACTACGGAGTGAAAATTGAAGTAAAATAGCAAGTATAATTGTAGAAGTCTGGTAGTTACAAGATACCTAAACTCTCCTTGATTGCCAATTCCAAATTACCCATAACTAATTACCAATGATCGCACAAGTATCTCCAAGCATCTACGAAGCAAAAACTCAGGAAATTGCGAAAGAAATCCTGAAGGCAACTCAAGACAAAAAACGCTCCTTTCTCGGTCAACTGCAAGACCAAATGCGCTGGGACGACAAACTGCTAGACTGGGCAATGGCTAGCCCTGGATTGCGGGTACAATTGTTTCGATTTATTGACTGTTTGCCCGCCCTTCGCAGCAAGCCGGAAATTGCCCGCCACCTGCAAGAATACCTGACTGCGGAAGAGGTAGAATTGCCGGAAGCTTTGAAAAAATTGCTCAATTTTACTAACGCTGATTCGATTCCTGGACAATTGGCTGCGACAACAGTTGCGCCGGCGGTGGAAACTTTGGCGCACAAGTATATTTCTGGGGAAAATATCAAGCAGGTAGTTAAAACTTTAGAGCGACTTCGCAAGGATAAAATGGGTTTTACAGTTGACCTTTTGGGGGAAGCTGTAATTACTGAAACTGAGGCGCAAAAGTATCTCGATCGCTATTTGGAATTGATGCAGGAATTGAGCATCGCTGCTAAAAATTGGTCTCAGGTAGATGCGATCGATAAAGCTGATGGTGAAACTTTACCACGAGTACAAGTATCTGTCAAGTTAACGGCGTTTTATTCTCAGTTTGACCCGCTGGATGCTAAAGGTAGTGAGGCCAAAGTAAGCGATCGCATTCGCCTGTTACTACGTCGCGCTCAAGAATTGGATGCCGCTGTCCATTTCGACATGGAACAGTATGTTTATAAAGGTTTAACTCTCAGCATTCTCAAAGACTTATTGTTAGAGGATGAGTTTCGCGGACGCACCGATATCGGTATCACATTACAAGCCTATTTGCGCGATAGCAAACAAGATTTGCAAGGCTTAGTTGCTTGGGCGAAAAAACGCGGAAATCCCGTAACAGTGCGGCTGGTAAAAGGTGCTTACTGGGATCAGGAAACGATTAAAGCTATGCAGAAAGATTGGCCGCAGCCTGTCTACAATGACAAAGTTGCTACGGATGCCAACTTTGAGGAGATGACTCAGTTGCTGCTGGAAAATCACGAATATTTGTATGCAGCGATTGGTAGTCATAATGTGCGATCGCAAGCCAGGGCGATCGCCATTGCCGAAACTCTCAATATACCACGCCGCCGCTTTGAAATGCAAGTATTGTACGGCATGGGCGACAAATTGGCTAAGCTTTTAGTCGATCGCGGTTATCGCGTCCGAGTCTATTGTCCCTACGGCGATTTACTCCCAGGAATGGCCTATTTAATCCGCCGTTTGTTGGAAAATACCGCCAATAGTTCCTTCATTCGGCAAAGTTCCGAAGAAATGCCGATCGAACAATTGTTAGCCGCACCAGTTGCGAGTGGAAATGACCAGCTAGTTTACAGCAAAGTATTTCCCAACGTAGCCGATACAGACTACGCCAATACCGAACTACGAAAACAAGCAGAAACAGCCATCAAATCAGTGCGGGGAATCCTCGGACAAACCTATTTACCCCTAATTAATGGCGAATACCAAAACACTGAAACCACAGTCAATTCCCTCAACCCTTCCAACCCCACAGAAATAGTTGGTAAAATCGGATTGCTTTCAGAATCCCAAGCCCAGAAAGCCCTGGAAGCAGCCAAAGATGCCTCTACCAGTTGGCGGAAAACCCCCGTCAGACAACGCGCCGGCGTTTTACGCAAAGCCGCAGAATTGATGGAAAAAAGACGGCACGAACTATCAGCTTGGATGGTATTTGAAGTCGGCAAACCTGTCAGAGAATGCGATGCCGAAGTTTCCGAAGCAATTGATTTTTGCCGCTACTACGCCGACGAAATGGAACGGTTGGAACAAGGGCAAAATTACGACATAGCAGGCGAAACTAACCGCTACAGCTATCAGCCGCGCGGCATTTCATTGATTATTTCACCTTGGAATTTCCCCCTAGCAATTCCTGTGGGAATGACCGTTGCTTCCCTAGTTGCAGGGAATTGTACTTTACTCAAGCCTGCGGAATTTTCCTCAGTAATTGCTGCTAAAATTACCGAAATTTTGCTAGAAGCGGGCATCCCCAAAGGTGTATTTCAATATGTGCCATGTAAAGGTTCAACGGTGGGCGCTTACATGGTGAAACATCCCGATGTTCACATGATTACTTTCACCGGTTCTCAAGAAGTTGGTTGCCGCATTTACGCCGATGCTGCTATTTTGCAGCCTGGACAAAAACACCTGAAACGAGTAATTGCAGAAATGGGCGGCAAGAATGCAATTATTGTCGATGAAAGTGCAGATTTAGACCAAGCTGTAGCGGGCGTTGTTTATTCGGCATTTGGATATAGTGGTCAAAAATGTTCCGCTTGTTCGCGAGTAATTGTGGTCGAATCGGTGTATGATAATTTTGTGGAAAGATTGGTAGAAGCCACGCGATCGCTCAATGTTGGTCCAGCGGAAAATCCCGGCACTCAAGTCGGCCCAGTCATCGATATCACCGCCCAATCGCGCATCCGTGAATACATCGAAAAAGGCCGCGCCGAAGCTACAATAGCTTTAGAAATGTCGGCACCGGAAACCGGCTATTTTGTCGGCCCAGTCATTGTCACGGAAGTATCGCCAACAGCAACTCTTGCTCAAGAAGAAATTTTTGGCCCAGTTTTGTCGGTGATTCGAGCAAATAATTTTAGCGAAGCGATCGCGATTGCTAACGACACGAATTTTGCTTTAACTGGCGGATTGTATTCTCGCACACCTTCGCATATCGATCGCGCCGCCTCCGATTTCGAAGTCGGAAACCTGTACATAAATCGCGGAATTACAGGCGCTGTTGTATCGCGCCAACCTTTCGGAGGATTCAAGCTTTCGGGAGTTGGTTCCAAAGCCGGTGGCCCCGATTATTTGCTACAATTCCTCGAACCCCGAACCATAACCGAAAATATCCAGCGACAAGGTTTTGCCCCAATTGAAGGAGTGGATGATTAGTCTCAAATTTGGTTGATTAAGATTGTATACCCGACTTCTCAAAGAAGTCGGGTATATGCTATCCTGGTTCTTAAAGAAGTCGGGGATCTGGTATTCTATTTTTTTATGTGAGTTTACTTAAAATGGAATCTACGCAAAATCGCGATCGACTAAATTCTCAGAATCCTCCACTTGACAAGTGGCTGCGATTTTTAATTGTAGTTGTATTAGTCATGGGTATATTTTTTCGTTTCGCAAATCTCGGAAATAAAGTTTACTGGATAGACGAAAGTTACACTTCTCTGCGGATTTCCGGCTATACAGAATCTGAATTTATTCAAGAGTTGGGTGACGGTCAAATTAAGGAAATAAAAGATTTACAAAAGTATCAGCATATCAATGCAGAAAAAAGCGTTTTTGACACCGTAAAAGGATTGGCATTAGAAGAACCTCAACTTGCTCCCCTGTATTTTGTAGCAGCGAGATTTTGGGTGCAACTATTCGGAGATTCAATAGCAGTAACTAGAAGTTTGTCGGCGGTTTTTAGCGTGCTGGCATTACCTTGTATGTATTGGCTGTGCTTAGAATTATTTGAGTCATCGCTGACAGCTTGGTTAGCAGTTGCCATACTAGCTGTATCGCCTTTTCAGATAGTTTACGCTCAGGAAGCTCGACCTTACAGTTTGTTTATAATGATAATTTTACTGTCCAGCGCGGTCTTGCTACGAGGAATGCGCGTTAAAACTAATAGTAGTTGGGCAATTTATGCTGTAACACTAGCAGTGGGATTTTATTCTCACCTCTTATTTGCAATGGTTGCCATAGGACATGGAATCTATGTAGTAATTATCGAAAGATTCCGTTTTAACAAGACTGTAATTGGCTATTTGCTAGCATCAATAGCAGGATTGATTGCTCTGTCTCCTTGGATTATAGTTTTCCTAAAAAACTCGAACAATGCCGGTGATAAAACATCGTGGCAGTCTCTGAGAAGACCTTTGTCAGAATTGATCAAAAATTGGGTGTTGAACATTAACAATCAATTTGTTGACGTGGGATTTTACTGGGATTTGCCACGACCGTATTTGATATC
>DPLL01000210.1 GCA_003542015.1 Microcoleaceae cyanobacterium UBA9251
CTTTTAGCCATGAGTCATCCACTCTTTTCAACCAATTTAACGAAACGCGGACTCCCGTTCGACCTTTTTACAGGCTGGTCATTTTTGACAAAACTGTGGTTGACAAACCAGATAATTAAGCCTTTTTTAGGCATTGGTGTAATCATACTGCCCACAATGTTAATCAGTCAAGTTAAGTATGACTAAGTTTAGTAAATTTTTGGGCAATTTAGTCCATCTCTGCCGATTCCTCTCCTACCCCAAGCAATCTGGTCAAGGACGCGGGAGCGAAATCCGCTCAACTATACCACGACTGTTGTTCAAGCCCCAACTCGACCCGAAGGGGTTCGCGGTGGGTTTTTGACCTCTACTCAGCCTTAATCATAGCTTGTGAGCTTTATTTATGGGTAGACATTAATGGTACAATGATTTGCCGCTCCTAGGAGCGGTTTTTCCAGAAACTTCGCCTCCAGTGGCTGTAGCTCCTCCCTGACCACGCCGATCGCAGTTTCTCACTCTGACTTCGATCGCTGGTGTGGAAAGCTAATTTTATGGTATAATCTTTGGTTTATAGCTCGCAATCACAGCTTTAGGCTATTAATTCCCTGACTCGACCTTTGACCGCAAAACTTGAGAGGTAAAATTGCCGATTTGAGCTCCTTGTTTCTCAAATCTCAAATCCAATGACTCGGCTGCAAGCTATTTCTAACTGCCCAGCGCAGCACCAGCGCATAAATTAAAATGATGGCCTCATGGAAGACCGCTTTAACGCCCGAGATCCGAATTCCAATATAAATCAATTGATAGTATCTACTCCTTTTTTTGCGGGCTTGCCCGCTCCTGTAATCGAGAGAGCGACTGTCCACATCGTTACCCGCAGCCATCCACCAAATCAAGTGATTTTGCTGGAAAATGACTGGGGAACATCAGTATATTTCATATTGGACGGTTGGGTGAAAATTCGCACCTACAACCTAGATGGAAAAGAAGTAACGCTCAATATTTTGGGCAAAGGAGAACTGTTTGGCGAAATGGCTGCGATCGAAGAAGCACCGCGATCGACAGATGTCATCACCCTAGCTCCGACGCTGATCGGCAATATGCCATCTCAAGATTTTGTACAGCTAATTCACACCGAGCCCCTCGCAGGCATTCGGCTGGCTCAATTGATGGCCCGTCGGCTGCGGCAAGTCAATCGTCGCCTGCGCTTGCGAGAGTCGGATAGTACCTCGCGAGTCGCAGATATTCTCTTGTTTTTGGCCGAGGGGCAAGGCAAAATTATGTCAACAGGAGGTACAGAAATTCCCAACTTGCCACACCGAGAATTGAGCAGCCTCAGCGGGCTAGCTCGGGAAACCGTCACGCGGGTGCTCAGCAAGCTCGAAAAAAAAGGAAGTATTCAGCGCGATCGTGACGTTCTGTGCATTCCTGACCTGCACGCCCTGGAGCGCCTCCTAGTGTAAAAAAGTGTAAAATTCTGAGGGATTATTGGCAATTGAGAACTACATCGCGGGCCCCAGTCCCCACCCATCATCATTAATTTGGGGGTTAGCGAAAAAAAAACCAGCGATGGCAACATTTGAGGATATAATATTAGAAATAGAGTGGGTACTGTAAAACCCTTAAGGGTGGAGACATCGACCGTGTTGATCTCATCTATTTCCGGGAAAAGAGAGACTGACGACTAATTCAAGTAATTAGTAAATAGATGTTATTCTTGCTTAGTCTTTCAGGAATGAACGACGGTCAAAGTTCCCAAGGCACTCTCTGTTAACTGAGATTAATATTTTTTTGACTGAGGTAAAGCTGTGAGTTTTAAGAAAATTTTCGCTGCTGTAGATGATTCGGAACTGGGCCACCGCGTCTTCAGCCAAACTTTAGAGTTAGCTCTGGCTAATCAAGCTTCTGTGATGCTATTTCACTGCGTTACTCTTCACTCCCTGGGCGAGTCGGGAGTGCCAATTCCGGTAGATTTGGGCATGAATGTGCAGTTAATGGATCAAGCTTATCAAGCTCAAAGTTTGCGGATGGAAAGGGATATAAAACAGGCTGAGGGTTTGCTGCAAAATTACTGCGACGCAGCAGCAAAGCAGGGATTACAGGTAGAATTTGATTCTAAAATCGACGGCGATCCGGGGCATTGTATCTGTGAATATTCCCAAAATTGGGGCGCTGATTTAATAGTATTGGGGAGGCGCGGCCGCACAGGGCTGGCAGAAGCTTTTCTCGGCAGCGTTAGCAATTACGTCGTTCACCACGCATCTTGCTCGGTTTTTGTCATTCAGGAAGTTAAGGAGTAATCCCTAGGACAACATTTCCTTAGACATTCCCGTCATAAGTCGGACAATTGGTTTAGACTGAGATGATTCACCTACCCAAACCCAATATGTCCACATATGTACCACCAAGAATCGCTATTCAACGACTTGGAGTATGTTCAAAAACACGCTTAGCGGTGGGAAAAAGAAGGGAAAATCAAAGCGTACCGAACGCCATCAGGACAACGACGCTACGACTGCGACTCAGTTGTCAATATTCCATCTACTAAACCAACCATCCTCTACGCCAGAGTTAGCAGTCGAAGTCAAAAAGCCGACCTTCTTCGACAGGCTGACTTTCTTCTGTCTCGCTACCCCGGATGTGAAATCATCCAAGACATCGGGAGTGGCCTCAATTTCAAAAGAAAAGGTCTTATTGCCCTACTGGAACAAATTTACACAGGCGACATCGGAATGGTTGTCGTTGCCTCAAAAGATAGATTGTGTCAGTTCGGATTCGATGTTATCTCATGGTTTGCGGAGCGGGGCGGGTGTAAGATTTTGGTTCTCAACAATAGTTCACTTAGTCCAGAACGCGAGATGGTTGAAGATATACTCGCCATTATCCACGGCGACCGTTGCCGATTGTACGGACTCAGAAAGTATAAAAAGCAAATCATTGAAGACTCTGACGTACCGAGTTTATCCAAAGGGGGAAACGAAAAAAGTCTGGATGCTGAGAATTCACGCCAATCGAAAAGTGTATAACAATGCAATTGCTTATCTGAATCAAAACCAAGGAAAGTTTACCTACTATACTGTGGACAAAAAGACCAATCAACCAGTCTTAAAAACTTCAGGCAAGCAAGCATTTCGTAGCTTTTGTAAAACTTTGGGTTATGAAATAATTCCTGAGTGGTGCAAAGAATTAGGAATTGCTCACGGTTTAGATAACGCC
>DPLL01000346.1 GCA_003542015.1 Microcoleaceae cyanobacterium UBA9251
ACCCGGTTTCTTTCGTCGGAGTGGGACTGTTTTTTTTAATGGCAACCGTTCAGATAGTGCTCCAAAGCTGGTAATTTTAACAGTGGTGAATCTCTGTTAATAGCGAATTTTTATAGATGAAGTTTAGCGAAATCGTAGAAAAACTTAATTTAGCCAGCAGTCGCAGCCTCACAGCGTCGGTTGCTACCGATCCAGAAATTACTGGGCCCGCCCCAGTTGATGAAGCCGCATCGGGCAAAATCAGCTACATAGAAGGTGCTAAATTTGCCGTTCATACAGCCTCGACAAATGCTTCTGCCTTAATTCTGCCCTTAGATGAAAGCCTCCAGGCGAACTGCGACGATCGCAATATAGCTTGGATAGCCGCAGCCGATCCGCGGCTGTTATTTGCTCAAACGATCGCCCTTTTTTATCAACCCTTTCGCCCAGCAGCAGAAATTCATCCCGCAGCCACCGTTCACCCCGAAGCACAAATTGGTGAAAATGTCTATATCGGCCCCCACGTCGTTATTCAAGCCGGAGTCAAAATTAGCAGCAACGTTTGCATTCACCCAAATGTAGTAATTTACCCAGATGTGGAAATAGGCCCCGGCACTGTTTTACACGCTAACTGTGTGATTCACGAACGTACTCGCATCGGGGCAAATTGCGTGATTCACAGTGGTGCGGCGATCGGGAGCGAAGGTTTTGGGTTCGTGCCGACAGCCTCCGGGTGGGTGAAAATGGAGCAGTCTGGATGCACGGTATTAGAAGAGGGCGTTGAGGTGGGCTGCAACAGCACCATTGACAGGCCCGCTGTTGGAGAAACCCGCATTGGTCAAAATACCAAGATTGACAATTTAGTACAGGTAGGTCACGGCTGTCAAGTGGGGAAAAATTGCGCTTTTGCTGCTCATGTTGGCATGGCTGGCGGGGTCAAAATTGGCAACAATGTAATTTTGGCTGGTCAAGTGGGAATTGCTAATCAAGCTAAAATCGGAGATGGGGCGATCGCCACAGCCAAAGCGGGAATTCACAGTGACGTGCCCGCAGGTGCGATCGTGACTGGTGTGCCGGCAATTCCCCACAAACTATTTCTGAAAGCCGCAGCCATCTACAGCCGCCTCCCAGAAATGTACCAATCTTTGAGACAAATTCAGCGTAAGCTCGATCGGTAGCCATGAGTTATTAGTTATGAGTTATTAGTCATACCAAATCCGCTGTTATTACCAGTCTTTTCTGCAGTCTGGGCTTGAGTGGAATTCCTATGTGTAGTAGGGGATTTCAATCGCCGAGCGATCTAACAGAACAGCCAGATACCCGATTACGTTTAATTAGAGGGACTTATAGCAGTTCTCAATCTTGGTGAGGTATGCCCTATGCCCACGGAGGCCTATGCCCTATGCCCTATGCCCGCTTATCAAGCGTGCACCGCACTGTTACTGATAAAGGCTATACTTAAATATTTTTAGTAAAACAGGTGACATTAAGTATATATTATTTATAATTCTACAAAAAAGTTTGATGACAGAAACTGCAACAACTCCACTGACAGGAAAAGCCCTGCTTCAAAAAGTAAAAGAACTCGAACACTTGCGCCGGCGAGAAACCGCAAAGCTCTGTGGCTATTACTCGACTACAAAAAATCAACAAATCCGCGTTAATCTCACCAGTTTTTACAACGCAGTCTTGGCGGCAAAGGGTATTCCCTTAAGTCAAGAAGGCAGGAAAGATGGTCGAGGTAGAGAAGCAACTTATCGGGCCATCGTCCACAAAAACGGTCAAATTGTGATAGGTACGACTTACACCGAATCGATGGGGTTAATACCAGGAGACAAGTTTGACATCAAGCTGGGCTACAAGCACATTCACTTGATTCAAGTGGATAGCGATCGCACTTTGGACGAAAATAATGGCTCGCTGGAAGAAGCAGAGGCCGATAATTCCGAGGATTAAAGCTGGCGCGATCAAAAGCGGTGCCCTGTAGCCAAAGGGTAGAACATAAATTAATAAATCATGTCATGTCGGAGCTCAAAGAAGGAATCGCGACATGAGATCAAAAGTAACAACAAAATCGTTATACTTTGTTGTTACTTTTGTTGAAATCGATCGTCAGTCCGATCGATAGTCCCATAATCTGTTCTAGTTGCGAGGCGATAGCCACCCGTTAAATGTGGAATCAAATAACTAACCTGCGACTGCTGTCGCCGTCAATACCAGCAATTGTCAAAATAATCTGGTTTTTCTCAACTTGGGTTGGTTTGTGGCTTCCCGTAGCGATTGTGCTAGCGATCGCCCTCAAATGGCATCCACCCCAACCCTTGGGAAACAAAAAACTACCTTTACTCGCCTCCCTCTACCTAATTGTCCCCCTGATTTTATGGGTAACAACCAGGATCGAAAATACATCTTTTGCTGACTGGGGTTGGTATTGGGAACCCGAAGTTGTGATGTCATTACTGCGGGGATTAGGAATCGGAATAATCAGCTTAGTAATTTTATTCAGTCTGCAATTAACCGCCGGCTGGATGGAGCTACAAATTAGCGAAAATTCCACCGAAACAGGCGAAAAAATCATTAATCCTTGGCGCTTAATCCTGAGCCATTCTAGTCTATTGACTCTGTTATTAGCAATGTGGATTAGCGGCACAGAAGAGTTAATCTTTCGTGGCTGCTTCCAAACAATACTCCAGCAAGATTACTCAGTGGTAATAGCAGCAGCGATCGCCAGTTTAATTTTCGCCATCGCCCACCTAATTTGGGAAACAAAAGAAACCCTACCTCAACTACCAGGATTATGGCTAATGGGGATAGTATTAACACTAGGTCGCATAGCAGACAATGGTAGTTTAGGATTAGCGATCGGCCTTCACGCAGCTTGGATTTGGGGTATAACTACCTTAGATACAGAAGGCGCAATTAAGCCTACTTCCAGCGTACCCGAATGGATTACAGGAATAGCAGAAAAACCCCTAGCAGGTGCAGCCGGAATCCTGTTATTGCTAGCAACAGCAGCCGTACTTTTGTTAATTAAAAATTAAAACATATAGCAACCGCCAAGGCGATTAGGATATTTCGGTAACAGAGCCCTTCGGCTACGCTCAGGATAAACTCCGTCGAAGTGGACATTTCGACTCCGCTCAATGACCAAAGCGGCTTGGCGACTGCTATAATACCCAAAACCCCTGAAAAAAGACCCATTCACTTCCTCTCTTCCTCTGCGCCCTCTGCGCCCTCTGCGGTAAAAAAAAAGAATAGATTCAACTAAGCGAGAACAGAAACCACAAAAAAACACAGATAAAACAGCCATCAACCTGCATTAAATAGCGGTAAAAATTCCGACATTAATCTAACCGATCGATCGTCACAATCGCGATCGGACTCAGCGCCTCAAAACCAGTCAAATTACCCACAGGTATAGAACGCGACAACTGCACCTGCACAATCCGGTAACTCCAGTGCGGTTCCCGGCGCACCCGATCCTCCATCCAACTCAAAACAGTGCCAATATGTTCCAAAGTAGCCAAAGCCAGGACCATCGAACCCCCAGGTAACAGCCGCAAAGCGCAAACACCCAAAATTTTAGTTAACCCGCCACCACTACCCCCAATAAAAATCCGGTGCGGGGGGCGCAAACGGTGCAAGATTTCCGGGGCGCTACCGTGAATCGAGGTCCCATTTTTTACCCCAAAGCGGCTAAAGTTAAGTTCGATCGCACAAGTACCAGAAACCGTTTGTTCGATCGCGTACACCTGAGAATCAGGAAACAAGCGAGCAATTTCGATCGACACAGAACCATTTCCAGCACCCACATCCCAAACAACCTGTCCCGGTTGTAGAGCCAATTGAGCCAACACCAGCACCCGCACTTCCCGTTCCACCGTCAAACCCGGGCGATCGCCACAACCGATAAAAGCTGCATCCGGTATTCCCAACAAAGGCAATTTCGTCAAATCCAAAGGGACCGCCGCGATCGGCGAAGAGCGCAGCATCACCACCACGCTCAGCGGTGCAAAAGACTCTCTCAGCAAAGCTTCCAGAGGCGATCGGCTTACCCGTTCATCGGCCGCACCCAAATTTTCGCAAACCCAAAACTCGTAGCGTGTGGGCAAATCTAGAGCTTTCACCAACTTTGCCAGTGCAGCCGGAGTATGATTTTCGTCCGCCAGCACCGCAATCTTCTCCACACCTAGCTTCAGCTTCGCCGTCAGCTCCTCAAAATAGCGTCCTTGAGCTCCTATACAATGAGCATCTTGCCAAGGGATTCTCAAGCGATTAAAAGCCAACTGTACGCAACTGACATGGGGGTGAAAAGTCAATTTTTCTGGTGGCAATTGGGCAATTAGTAACTTTCCCCAGCCGTAGAACAGCGGATCGCCCGCCACCAAAATCACAATTAGTTGAGCCGAGGGCCCAGGGGAGGATTCTACCGTCTCCGCAGCAGGCTCTAAATCGGTTCCAGGAGCCAACCAGCGCCGAATTTCCAGAATTGCCTCGGTCAAATCTGACAACACCCAGCGCTCGCAGGAGAGCTGCGGAAAATAGCTCAAATGCCGATCGCTCCCTACTAATAGAGCGGCCATTTCTACAACCTGTCGCGCCGATTCACTCAGCCCAGCAGCTCCATCTAAACCTATACCAACTACGTGTACTGTCACTTTTTCAGCTCAAAGCAAAAAATCAGAATTACTAATTTTTCCTGATTTCTCATAATTTTTTTTACTTGATCTCAAATCCGTTAGCATAGGAATTGTAAAATCGAGTTAACAGTCAACCATCATTCAGTTTTTTGACCCAGAGTCAACAGTCAACAGTCAACAGTCAACAGTCAACAATCATCTCCAAGAGTGCAACCGAAATTGATAGGACTTTGTTGCCAAGCTAAAATAATTAAACCATTTAATCTGCAACCCTAAGACTTACGCTCAAAAATCCGGTTTCTTCTAAGAAATCTTTGGTTTAGCAATGATGCCTTTGCGGGTTGTTTTGAGTTGTCCGTTTTTCGTTCAGTGAATTTGTCAACTCAAAACTCAAAACTTCCAACTCAAAACTTACCTTCGACGATCGGCTCAAAACTCCAAAACAGGCCAGTCTGGTTCCCGATAGTAGCTCATCATATCGTCAAACTTCCGCAGTTCGGCCCGGTGAACGACAAGTTCTTGGGGCGTGTCTAGCCATTGATCGTTTAACTCATTTACCAGAGAGCATAAGCGCTCTCGTTCTAGGTTTGGCCCGATGTCCCCAAAATAGCCCAGAGTAATGTGCGCCGTCAAATGATATTGCTGTTCAATTCCCAAGGCAATTAAATCGGGATTTTGATAGATCGATCGGCGCAACTCCAGAATTTGCTTGTAAGAGTTTTCATCTGTCGGTGCTAAACAGACACCCACAGCTCTCGTCATCATAATGAAGCCCAGAACTATCCAGCGAATCTCGGAGCCACTTACCAGGGCTGGTTTTGAGGCCACGAAACAATCAGCTATCTGCGATCGCAGTTGCCCCTCAAATTTAGGATTTTGAGCGGTGACATCTCGATAAGCGCTGTTCCAAATTAAATCTGCTAGTGTTAAATGGAAGCTATCAGGAGGTAGCGCTACGATCGAGCCGGGACTAAGTTCGTGCAATAGCCGTTGTTGGCAGGACTGCAAGTTAGTATAAAGTGCAGCATTTTCTAAATCTTCCGCCGCAGGTGGCGTAATCACCGAATAGCCGGGAAAAGGTACAGGAACTCTGACACCGGCTTCGTCCGGTTTAAACTTGGTAGATTCCTGAATGTGTTCTACCTGGGACTTGTAGGAGTCCGGCAGCGTCATGCGCGCTACCCTATTCACGTAAGCTTGATAAGTATCGTCCAATCTCGATTTCCTCGCGCTAATTAATAGCTTTGGGCACTTACTCGACTTGAAAATTGTTAGGGCTGGCGCTGATCACGAAAAATCTATGTTTAGAGAGAGCGCGTGCTGTTGACTGTGACAGAAGTTGTCACGATCGCACAAATCCTAACTTCAAATTCTAGATTGTTGAGAATAGTGCAAGATGTAAAAATTATCGAATAGAATCTTTAACTATTCGTAACAAACTTTATTTGACACTCCCCAGCCTAAAGGCGTGGGGATTCTTTGTTCATAGAGCTAACGTGCTGCGGACAGGATTTCTCCAATCAGAGTAGAGGTCAATTCTCCCAAAGCGTTGCTNNGTGGATAGCGTTTTCTTCACAATTGCACCGCAGCTAGAGCATTCTTGGCTAGTGTATTGCGGATTTACCGCAACCGTAACTCTTTCAAATACTTGACCGAAATATTCAATCCAGACACGGAACTGATACCAAGAAGCATCGTTAATAGACTTAGCTAAACAATGATTTTTCACCAGATTTTTAATTCTCAAATCTTCGTAAGCTATCAAGTCGTTAGACTGAACTACGCACCTTGCAAGTTTTATTGCATGGTCTTGGCGTTGCCTACTTATTTTGAGATGGCGTTTTCCTAAAATCTGTCTAGCTTTGCCTCTATTTTTTGAACCTTTTACTTTCCTAGATACACGACGATGAGAACGTCTGAGAACTTTTTCACCTTTTCGGAGGAATCTCGGATTTTCAACCGTGACTCCGTTGGAATCAGTGTAATATTCTTTCAGCCCAACATCTAATCCGATAGTATTTCCAGAAGGCTCCGTGTTTTCTTTCCGGTCAACACTAATACAGAATTGAACGTACACGCCGTCTGCACGTTTTACCAATCTCACCCGTTTTATTTGGGCGATTTGATAGAAATGCAAATCCCGTGTTCCCTTTAATTTGAGTTTACCAATTCCTTTTTTGTCGGTGAAGTTTATGGTTTTACGATCTTCTGCAAGTTTCCATCCAGTTGATTTATACTCAACTGAGCGACAGTCTTTCTGAAATTGTGGATATCCTTTTTTACCAGGAATTGACTTTTTGCAGTTCTCGTAAAATCGGGAGATAGCAGACCAGGCTCGTTCAGCACTGGATTGTCTAGCTTGAGAGTTAAGTTCGTCGGCAAACGGGAAGTTATGAGCCAATACAGCACAATATTTATTCAAATCGTACTTATCTATTTTTTG
>DPLL01000345.1 GCA_003542015.1 Microcoleaceae cyanobacterium UBA9251
GGTCAAAGGATTCAACGGTTATCAATGCCTTAACCACCTTGGCGGTTGCTATAATATAGCGGTTTTCAACCGCATGAGGTACAAGCCGAACGATGCCCACGGAGGCCTATGCCCTATGCCCAAGCGTACCTCATTGAACAGAGAAGGGCTATATATATGAAAGCAAATAATTATGAAATACGATGTAGGTGCTCCGCTGTGTGGGGGCGGGTTTTCGAGATGGTGAGTTTTGGAGATAAATGGTTGGTAAAACCCGCCCCTACGGCATATATATATGAAACAAAATAATTATGAAATACGATGTTAGCCCCCGCAGGTGTTACTGGAAGAGTTGCACTTTTACAAAAAGTTTATTTCTGTTCCTAATTGCTGTTTCTGCTTGGCTTCTTGCCTTATTCCCACAGCAATCTGTGGCTGCATTCCCCCAGCAGCCTCTGTGCTCCACGGGCGACTTTGCCAACTTCCCAGCACCTCCGCTTTCGCAAACTCAAAAGAGTGTTCCGAGTCTGTGGCGGGCTCAAAAAGAATTTGGTGGAAAATTACTCGATCGCTGGTTTGTCGATCCGAGCGATACTTGGGTAGTTCTGATAGTCAACCGCCAACTTTGGAGTTTACTCGACTATATGGAACGGTATCAGTTCGTCAACCGCTTCGGTAATATTGCCAATGAATATGGATACAATATGCGAGTGTGTAACCGTCAAGGCAATGCTTTGGCTGTTTACTCTTGCAATGCATCTAGACTAAGTTGTCGCATCGATTTAGAATCAGTATCAAATCCGGGTATTCAAAGAAGGCAAAAGCTATTTTAGAATCATCCTCATATTACTCGTTCCCAGGCTCTGACTGGGAAGGCCTTTCATTCTTGCTCTGTCTCCATTAAAATGAGCCAGTAATTGGGAGGAAGCAGAGCCGAAGGATATTCATTACCAGGCGGAGCCTGGTAACGAGAAACAAGGGGATTTTACCCCTACTTTAACTCTTAACTACTTGCCGCATTTCTTGCCAGTGCGATCGATATTGTGCAATCCCAGCATCCCCAAAAGGCAGCAGAAACTCGCTCTGATCAAGAATCTTGGCATCCGGGAACAATACAGGATTAGTCCGAACATCTGCCGGCAAATTCTCAGGTTTCATGCCGACAATTATCGGCGAACTAGCCTTACCCAACAAAGACAATTGAGGAGCAATCGCAGGTTGCAAACAAAAATCAATCCATTGTTCTACTAAAGGCCCTTGATTTCCCGACGCTGGTTCTACCCACAAATCTGTCCAAAGTGCCGTTCCAGAAACAGGAATTACCACGGCGATATCCTTCTGAGTTTGCAACAATGGCAGCACATCACCAGAGGAACCGATGGCTAACCAAGTATCACCTAAAATCAAAGGTTGTAGATAAGAGTCGGAACTATAAACTTTAACTTGCTGATGTAATTTGGTGAGTTCTTTTTTGAGATTGGGAACTTTATCTAACTGCTGGGTATTGTAAGATTTTCCCAATTTTTTTAAAGTTAAACCAATAACTTCTCTAGCATTGTCTGGTAGAGAAATACGATCGCGCAATTCCTCTCGCCACAGGTCGCTCCAATCTTTGGGAGTCCACCCCAAAGCCTTAAATTTGTCAGTTCGATAAGCAATTACTGTATTTCCCCAGCGGTAAGGTACACCCCAAACTTTACCTTTGGCATCTAACAAACCCTGCTCGTTTCTCGTTACCAATTTTCGCCATCTTTCGGGCAATTTTGACCAATTAGAAAACTTCGCTGCTTCGATTGGCTGAATCAATTTTTGTCGAATTGCCAAAGTTAGCCAGTAATCTCCCAGCATTACCAAGTCTGCTTGATTTTTTGTTTCGGGAAGCCGTTTCCAATCCTGCAAAAGGGCGAACAATTCTTGTAATTGCCATGACTGCGTTACCTGCAACACCGGAGACGGCTTTAACTCCCGGCTAAACTTACTTACCAGTTGGGCTGGAACAGCATTTTTGAGCGATCGAATTTTTAGAGTTGGCTTCGAGTCGCACCCAGCCGCCAATTGACTTAAAGTTAGGGTAGCAGCCCCCAGTAGTAAAGACCTTCGTTTCACTTTATCTGATGTGCTTTTCTCAATATTGACCGATCGTACTAAACTTACCATTGATCCACCCACTTCTGCCTTTTTGCCCTCCCCTTCCCCTTCTATTTGACCTAGTTTGGCTCACCTCAGAGCGATCGACCAAATCTGTGTTATATTTATTAATATGTATCGCAAATAACAGAGTGCAGTCATCTCCCGCTCCTTCGACTCGCCCATCAAATCGATGAGGTCGATCTAAAATGTAGCGAAAAAAGTAAATAAACTACTACGCATCTAAATGCGATCGATCGCCGGAAAAGGGAGAACGGGAGCAGCGGAAACGATCTGATGCTTATTCTACATTTCGACTACGCTCAATGCACCGCAAAATCAGTTAAATACTAAGAGAGAAATGCGCGACAACTCGATCGGTAAAAACGGATAAATTTATGGCTCTGAATGCTAAAAGCATCAGCGAGATCAGATTTTTCCGGGTGTCTCTTCGCCTTTCTCTTCCATTAATAAATCTACCGTCATGATTCAGGACACAACATTAGCCTCAAAAATTAAATAATTTAGTGATAAATCGCAGTTGTGCAAACTGTTGCCTAAAATAAAAGATCTAAATTAGGACACAAAGGATGATTCTATGGAAGCTCTCCGACAACAAGTTACAGCATTGACTCAACAAGTCGAGGCCCTCTACAAACTCATAGAAAACCTGAATGCAAAGCTATTGGAGTCAGCCAACGAGACTAAGCTAGCCCAGCAGCATAAAGACGGCTCCCGAAAGGAAGGAACTGACAAAACCTCCCCCTATCAAAGCTATAGAAGTCTTGACGCGATGCTGGAACACAAAGACATACTCTTAGATGACGGCTACTTCGACAAGAATTATCAAAGCCTGGACAAAGAGCTGACAGCAGATATTCAAATCCAGCGTCTCACAGCTCAGTTAACAGCAGCTTACAATCGAATTGCCGCCTTGGAAGAACAGTTGCTCGCCAAAAGAATGCACTCGCAACAGGTAGGTGGCTCTAATTAAACATGGCTACCGGGGAGCGGGCATTAATTCTGGAAGAAATATAAGTTACGTTTATTTCTGCAACAGCGCGTCTGAATTTTTAATTTTTAATTTCTAATCTTTAATTTCACACCGATCGGCTAAGGCTTCAACTGCTTGGAGGAGTTGAGTAGGACTCCAATTTGCAGCGAGCCCGCTGGCGATCGCACAACTTCCGGCACCCACCCCTTCCTTTACAAATCCGCGATCGTAAGCTTGCAATTGGGGGTAGCGAGACCCAGCAAAACTTAGCTTTGCCGCCAACAGAGGCACCGCGCCGACCTCACTAGCGAGTCCTACCGTGTCCCCTGTGGGGTCTTCGGCCACCCAGCGCGTAGTCCCCACCACGACTCGTTCTGGACACCATAGAAGAGCATATTCGCGGGCGATCGCCTCCATCAAAGCGTACACTGCCAGCATCTGGGTGCCACCAGCTAGCATCACCCCGCAAGTTCGACTCGTGGCGATCGCCATTCCCGCCGTTACTACCTGCATCGGATCGCCCACCGCAGCCACCAATTCGAGAGGAGACTTTTTTTCTCCCCCAATTTCCCAGCCAGCCATCTGCAATCCCGCTGTCACCGCGGCCAATTTTTGAGCATGATTGCACTGAGGATGAGAACTATTAACCTTACCCGCCGCCGCGATCCCCAAACCCATTAACACCGCCAAAGCAGTAGTTGTTCCCCCAACTACGCACTCCCCTAAAATTACATAGCTACCATTAGTTAAAGCCGCCAATTTATCTCCCCAAATTAACCCTTGTTCCAGCAAATGTTTGACTGTTTCGAGTTCTAAAGCATTCCCAGAAGTGAGACACTTGGCGGGGGTGCCACCCAAATCGATCGCAGGTACGGGAGGTGGGAGGGGCAAACCAGCATTAAATAGGTAAAAAGGAATATCCAAAGCCTCGACTACAGCGCGAGATATGAGTACCGGGGAAGCACCAGCTTGTAGAGGCGGTAAAGGATATTGGGGATGATTTTGGGGGCCATTATACAAAAATTCTGCATCGGCCAAACAAGTAAATTGGCGATCGTGCGGCGTTGCTCCTGCTGCTGAAATGCCCGGAATCAAGCCAGTATCTGTAAACCCTAAAATGCAGGCAAATATCGGTTTTCTTCCCCGATAGCGTTCCAGCCACCGCTGGCCCTGTTCGATTTGCGTATAAATACCAATCATAGTTAGTCAGTAGTCATTAGTCAGTAGTCAGTAGTCATTAGTCATGAGTCATTAGTCAGTAGTCAGTAGTCATGAGTCAGTAGTCAGTAGTCATGAGTCATTAGTCAGTAGTCATTAGTCAGTAGTCATGAGTCATTAGTCATGAGTCATTAGTCATTAGTCATTAGTCATTAGTCATTAGTCATTGGTTATTGGTTGTTGGTTATTGGTTATTGGTTATTAGTTATTGGTTATTTGTTAAATGCCCCATGCCCCATGCCCCATGCCCCATGCCCCAATCACATATAACTAATAACTATTCTTCGTAATCAATCAAAACTTGCACCCAGTTTGGCGGGCGCGGAATTGGATTTCCCAAACGATCTAACAGCAGCAAAGCCACTAAATGCACCACAAATAAATAGATAATATTGTTGACCAAAATCATCCCGGCGGCGATCGCCCCAATGGCGCTCAAACTCGGCACACTCAGCCAGCCCAGCTTCACAAACACCCATTCCACCATCTCTGTAACTTGCGCGGTTACGTAAACCCAGAGATCTTGACCCACCAAAGCTGACAGCAGCCAAAACCGAAAAAAGAAGCCAATGGTGCCAATCAGGGCACCCACACTAATAGAAAAAGACCAACTCGCTTTCCGTCGCCAAAGTCCTCCCAGCGCAACTCCCATAATTCCAAAAGGCATTACATATAAAATGCTGCGCGTCGGGCCCATGAGTACCGACAGCAGCAAACCGGAAACTAAAGCTGACATCCAAGCAGCGCGGTTTCCCCAGCGCAGGTAGACAAGGGCGATCGGCACCGGGAAAAAAACCCGCAGCAAAGGGCCTAGTGGAAAGTAATAATTTACTAGCCAAATCAAGCTAGCGGTACTTGCCAAAAATGCCGTTTCTACGAGCCTCAAAGAGTCTGACTCCGTAGCGTTTGTGGGGGAATTTGGATTTGTGCGATCGGCTGAGCAAGCTGAAATAGCGGCGGCTTCCCCCCGATCATTTGTACTGGGTGAACTGCTCGAATTAGACGGGGAATCTGCTGACAAGAAATTACTCATCCGATTTTAGATTTTAGATTTTAGATCTGAGATTGGCAAACTGCTGGCTGTTAGCGGTAATTTCTCTGTTTTTTTGACATGAACCGCTAACAGTCGCAGCAGCCCGATCAATGAAACACTATTCTTTTTCCTGATACTTTTAATCCAGACAATCCCCGACAATCGGTGAAAATCTGAAGATAGCACACTCATCAGACAGGTCTGAGAGTATGGTGGTATCCCACAAAGCTTTGAGGAAAATCCCCAAAGCGCCATTAAAATCGCGGGGTATTTCATAACCGCAGTTGGGACATCTAAAAGTTTTAGAGCCACCTAACTTTCTCTGAATATGACCGCATTTTGTACAAGTTTTGGAAGTGTATTCTTCCGTTACTCTCACCAATCTCGAACCATAACGATTACAGAGATGTTCTAAAGTTTGCGAGAACTGATAAAATGCCCAAGTCATCATCGCTCTCGCCGACTTGGAATTAAGCTTGCGACTACCTCTTGCCACCATTTGAGATGTTTCAAAAGTAGGCAAGTAAATGATATCGTAATTCCGAGCCAAGTAACTTGCTACTTGCTTGTGGATTTCAGACCGCAGATTCTTAATTCTAGTTCTAACTTTCTCCATCGCTTGTCTCAGGCGATAGCGCAATCGGGAAAACTCACCGCCTTTCGAGCGTCCAAGTTTTGACTGCATTTTATCTAAATGCTGGCACAATCTAGCAATCTTCCCAAAATCGTACTTCCCAAAATCAGTAAAAGAATTGCCATTAAATCCAGTTAAAAAACAGCGCATTCCGGGGTCGAGCGCGATGGTCTTTCCACCGTTTTTAGGCTCCGGGATGTCCATCT
>DPLL01000169.1 GCA_003542015.1 Microcoleaceae cyanobacterium UBA9251
ACGGCACTGCCGTGTCCTGATTTTTTTGGATTCATTATGACGGTATTGAAGACGGCATTACCGATGAATTACTGGAGGGTGGCGTTCCTGAAAATTGCATTGTTTTGGCGTTTCATTCGCCGGAAGTACGCAAATATACCGGATTTGCGATCGCCTAAAATATACGATCCTACGTGGAGGAAACAGAAGATGACCAAGACGAATGATGCACTAAAGATCCTTCAACAAATGACCTCTGAAGATCCTGAAATGGAGGAAATGATTAAGGAATCATCTTTCAAGATTATACAACGCCCAATTAAATATTCCCTGGTTTGAGCCAGCCAAAAACTTCGCCTAAAGTCAACTGCATTTCCCCCATAAATTCGGGAACGGGAAGTATATCTGTCGGTTCTTGCAATGAAATCGGTTGCTGCCTTGCGGGATAGGCTAAAATGTTTTTTTCATCAGGATCGAGCAACCAACTCATCTGACAACCAGCATTCAAACAATGCAAAATATTGTTTGTGACTTTGGTTTGGCTTTGGGCTGGTGACAAAATTTCTATTGTCCAGTCTGGGTGAGCATTAAATGTATTGGCAATTTCGCCGTCAGCATCTAGGGGAATGCGATTCCAAACAAAAATCGCGACATCGGGAATAATAGAACGTCCGTCAAAGGTGCAGCGAAGTTCTGGTAAGGCTAGGGCAATTTGCGGTTTTTCTGCGATGTCGTTGACGACTGTGACGAGTCTACCTTGTAGTTTGCTGTGTTTTCCTTTTGGCATAGGTTTTTCTAAAATAGCACCGTTGATGTATTCCCTAGCGGGTTTGGTTTCTGGGAGTTGCAAAAACTCGTCCAGGGTGATAGTTTTTTGAGGTGCTTGTACCATATCGCGATCGCCCGTTTGAAGTGTGTTGCGGTAACAGTTCCAGTATATTTCAATTTTCGTCGCTTTTGGTGCAATAATCGAGCTCAAAAGACTCTAAACTGTAGCTAGCCCGATCGCCAGTTCCCCAAACCAGCAGTCGATCGAGTTCCTGGGTAATGGGTAATGGGTAATGGGTAATCGGTAATCGGTAATGGGAATTTAACCAATAACCAATAACCAATAACCAATAACTAATAACTAATAACTTCTTCTATGTCAAACAAAATAATCCAAGCAATTAAATCGAGTGGTATTCTAGGAGCGATCGCCTCTTTGACAGTCCTCTTATTTGGAGGTTGGAGTGGCACCGTTATCGGCTGGCTGATGGGCACGGCGGCGGGCTTTATGGCTTGTCAGGAACAGAAGGTTTACAGCCCTAAAATGGGTGCAACAATCGGCAGTTTAGCGGGACTGGGATTGGGAGTTTGGCTGTTAGTTGCTAGCATAGTAGAAGGGGTTGTAATTAGACCTTTTTCTGGTCAATCTGCTGTGGATTTGCCGACGACTTTGCTGTACGGAATTTGCAGTTTGGCGATCGCAATTTTTACCGCTACATTAATGGGTGCTCTACAAGGTTTACCAAATGAACGCCAGCGATTGGCAACTTTGGTGACATTAGCTTTTATTCTAATTCTGTTTCCGTTCATTGATATTCAGGCTAAAACTGGCTGGATTGCTACTGTAGTACAGATTCAAATCTTTATTATGTTGGCGCTGGGTTTGAATATTACTGTGGGTTTTGCGGGTTTGTTGGATTTGGGATATGCGGCGTTTTTTGCGATCGGCGCTTACACGACGGCTTTGCTATCTTCTGAACAGTTAAATATTGCTTGGAATTTTTGGATAGTTTTGCCGATCGCCGCCGGTGTAGCTGGTATATCGGGCGTAATCCTGGGTATTCCGACACTGCGGCTCAAGGGCGATTATTTGGCGATCGTCACCCTCGGTTTTGGCGAAATTATCCCGGTTGTATTTAGGAATTTAACCGCGATTCGCATCGATGAACCAGTCTCAAAGATTGTGGCTTCGTTGTTGGGTAAACCGGAATTGGTATTATGTCTCGTTGGGTGCGATCGACCTTTTAACCTCACCGGCGGCGAATACGGAATTAACCCGATCGGGCGTCCATCTCTCCCCATCATCGGCACTTTTAGTACCGGCAACTACTTTCCCTGGTACTACCTAATTTTACTATTAGTGGTCTTCGCTTACTTCATGATTTCGCGGCTCAGAGATTCCCGCTTGGGGAGGGCATGGAATGCCATGCGCGAAGATGAATTAGCGGCTAGTGCAATGGGCATTAACATCGTCAAAACCAAACTTTCGGCTTTTGCGATGGGAGCGACCTTTTCGGGGTTTGCAGGCGCGTTTTACGCCGCTTATATCAGCGCCATTTTTCCCAGCGTCTTCGATTTTTCCGTCTCGGTCATCATCCTGTGTATGGTAATTTTAGGAGGCTTGGGCAACATGACCGGGGTAATTTTGGGCGCTATCATTATCATGTCTGCCGATCGCCTTTATCTACCCCAACTAGCACAAGTCCTCAAAGGTTTTCTAAATACTTTTGTAATACCTAGGATTGCAATCCCCCAGTTAGCAGACTTTCTCGCTACCAGTTTAGACCCGATTCAAATGCGTTTATTTTTATTTGGTCTAACTTTAGTTGTGATGATGATTGTGCGGCCAGAAGGGCTAATTCCTGATAAAATTCATCAAGCTGAATTGCATTCTGAGGATGAGGCGATTAATGAGTCTTTAGCAGATTCAATAAGTCAATAGTTAAAAACCTACTTTTAACCCCGCCGAATAGAATTGCGATGCTCCACAAACTTTAGTCCGCGCAACGCGAGAATGGAAGAAAAGAAGAGTAATAGACAACCATATTTGGCCGCCGAATATAATTTCGATGCTCCACAAACTTTCGTCCGCGCATAGGGGGACTGGAAGAAAAGAAGAATCATCTTAAGCGAAATAGTAAATAGAACCAAAATGTCATTATTAGAAGCACAACAACTTACAATGCGATTCGGCGGCTTGACTGCGGTAAATCAGGTCAGCTTAACTTTGGAAAAAGGATCGATCGCCAGTTTGATCGGCCCCAACGGTGCAGGTAAAACCACATTTTTTAATATGCTAACGGGCATCTACAAACCCACTGCGGGCCAGTTGGTACTTGAAAATAAAAACATCACCGGTTTACCGCCAGATCGCCTGACAACTTTTGGCATTGCTAGAACTTTTCAAAATATCCGCTTGTTTCACAACATGACTGTGCTGGATAATGTTTTAGTAGGTAGACACTGCCGATTAAAAACAGGTTTGTTGGGTGCAATCCTCCGCCCTCCGACTGTGATTTTGGAGGAACGGGAAGCTAATAAAAAAGCCTTGAGTATGCTGGAATTTGTCGGTTTAGGTGCTTCTAAAGCGCCGGAGTTGGCAAAAAACCTTTCCTACGGCGACCAGCGTAGATTGGAAATTGCGAGGGCTTTGGCCTCTGACCCGAAAGTTTTGCTTTTGGATGAACCGACTGCGGGAATGAATCCGAACGAAACGGCTGATTTAACTCGCTTTATTTACCGGATTCGCGATGAGTTGGGTTTGAGTATTTTGCTGATTGAACACGACATGAAAGTGGTGATGGGAATTAGCGATCGCGTGAGTGTTATGGAGTACGGTACTAAAATTGCTGAGGGAACTCCCGATGAAGTTCGCGCAAATCCTCGCGTGATTGAGGCCTATTTGGGAAAAGAAGAAGATGGCAATGAGTAATAGGTAAGGTGCGCCGCAGTGCACCATACCCGATCGATGTTTTGGATTATTCCTAAACTTTTGATTTTATTTCAGACAATTTATTCTGAAGTTTTTTCCCCTTCACCAGGAAACCTAAAAAGATGGCACTGCCTAATATGGTGCTGGCTTCTGGAACCGCTTCCGGTTCCGCTTCGGCTTCTGCGATGTTGTTATTGACTTCTACTAATCTTAAGTTAGTGGCGCTGTCAAAAGTCCGCGAATACTCTCCAGAAGTATAAACTACGCTTTCTTTTGTATTGCCTTCAGCAAGAAAATCAAAATTAATTGTTGTGGGCTTAAAGCTGTTGCTGTATGAAAAACTCAAATCAGGGTGCTTAAAAGAGTACAAACCGCCGCCAAGTTGAAATGAGTCTAAAAGAATGTTAGAAACAGTGTCAATCAACAAAAAAGATATATTTCCCCTGGCGCTGGCGCGTTCGGATTGTGGATGATCGACAGATGTAAAAAGATGTAAAACAGTCTGAAAAGTAAAGGAGAAAGTTGTTTTTGTATCTAGGGAGAAGTCACCGATAATTGCTGCTTGACTTTCGGCTAAACCGGAGTATTTACTGCCGTCACCTTGGACTGTACTCTCCGAGAGATTTGCTGCAAGTAATTGTTGGCAGTTAGATAGAAAAAAAGCATTAGCATTCGCTGCGCTAATGACTGCACCTTTGTTAGCGATTGTCTGAGCGTAAGTGTTAGTAGATGTACCAGTTTCAGTCGGTCGGTCACTGAAGTTGTAGATCGCCACTTCTGCCGCAGAACCTGCTATAATCGCAGCACTGCTGGGCGCAATGCCTACACTCAAGCCTGTTACTAAAGGAGTTGCAAATAAAAATGCGATCGAGCCAATACCATGATTTATTTTCACGTTAAGTCTCCTGAAATTTGCTAAATTTAAAGTAATCAGGACTTACGGAAAGCCTATGTGTCATGCTGAGTGCAGCGAAGCATCTCTGAGATTCTTCGCTTCCCTTGCGAATGACATAATTACGTTGAAATGCGTAAATC
The DNA here is from genome assembly GCA_003542015.1 of Microcoleaceae cyanobacterium UBA9251. Lineage (GTDB taxonomy): Bacteria > Cyanobacteriota > Cyanobacteriia > Cyanobacteriales > Microcoleaceae > Microcoleus. The sequence goes on from DPLL01000169.1 coordinate 4,715, forward strand.
CTGTAATGTTAATTTTGGAATTAGTAGTGGTTGCTTTCCCTGACTTACTTAATACTATCTATTTACTTAGAGGTTTATGTAAAGATACAGTCAACATCTCCGTGTTTTTCTTAAAGTTTATGTAAAGTTAGCCCAGCCAGAGTAATCATGCTAGAAATCAAAGACATTCACACCTACTACGGAAATATTCACGCTCTCAAAGGAGTGTCGCTAACAGTCTCTCAGGGAGAAGTTGTGACATTAATCGGTAGCAACGGGGCCGGGAAAACTACAACTCTCCGCACGATTCAAGGGCTGCTGCGTCCGCGCCAAGGTACTGTGTTATTTGAAGGGAAGCCTTTGGAATCGCTGTCTACAGAGGCGATCGTCCGTTTGGGGATTTCTCAAAGTCCAGAAGGGCGGCTAATTTTCCCGCGAATGACAGTACAAGAAAACCTAGAAATGGGTGCTTATCTCCGTAATGATACTCTCGGTATCAAATCAGACATGGAAAAAGCATTAAATTTATTTCCCCGTTTGCGAGAAAGAATTAGTCAAAAAGGCGGTACTCTCAGCGGCGGTGAACAGCAAATGTTGGCGATCGGTCGCGCTTTGATGTCGCGTCCCCGTCTGTTATTATTGGACGAACCGAGTATGGGTTTAGCGCCGATGTTGGTTAGTCAAATTTTTGCAATTATCCGCGATATTAATGCCCAAGGTACAACAATTTTACTCGTAGAACAAAACGCGCGTATGGCTTTAAGTGTAGCTCACCGCGGCTATGTAATCCAAACTGGTCAAGTTGTAGTCACCGGTACTGCTAGGGATTTGCAGTCAAATGAAACTGTTCGTCAAGCATATTTAGGGGAAAATTAAATATGGCATTGGGCATTGGGCATTGGGGAATTGGTAATTGGTAATTGGTAATTGGTAATTGGTAATAAAAACCGGGTGTTAAGTAGGTAAGTGGAAAAAAACAATAATAGAAGATCGCCAATTGTAGGGGTGGGTTTAGTTAGGGTCTATAGTACCAGCGAGTTGACTCATTCAAAACCCACACTCTCCTCATGTTATGTTTATTTGTACCCACTTTATATCAAAGTCTGGTGGCATCCTTACCGCATGGGGGGGGCGGGTTTACGAGATATTTAGTTTTCAACAATTATGGTTGGTAAAACCCGCCCCTACAGGATTTATGTCTATATTACCAATTCCCCAATTCCCCATTCCCAATTCCCAATTCCCAATTCCCAATTCCCAATTCCCAATTCCCAATTCCCAATTCCCAATTCCCAATTACCCAACGGACGAGGGCAAATTCCTAGTCTCCAACTCCCGTTCAAAAGCCACCCGCACCTTTTCCCATTCCGCCTCCGCTTCCAACAGCCAATCGCCGGCTATGACCGCATCAAAAACCAGTTCCCCTCGCGACTCAACCACCGCGCGGCTCATAGATTCTAACTCCTTGCAAACTTCAGAAAAAGACAGGGCACCCAAATTAGCGCTGCTCGACTTCAGGGTGTGAGAAGCCAGCTTCAAACTGTTAGCATCGCCCAGAGAAATAGCCTCCTTCATCATTGCTATATGCTGCGGTGCATCCGACAAATATATTTTAATTAAATCCCCCAAAAAATCCGGGTCTTCCTCATCATCAAGCTCGCGGAGACTGTGCAATATCTGAAAATCTATAGGCGAATTTTCTCCTAGTTGCTCCCTTGAAGATACAGCAGCAGCACTCTCAGATTTGTCAGAAACATCTCCATTGTTTGGTTCAGCAACCGTAGCTAATTCATTCAGATCCAGAGGTTGACACTTGCTCAGAGCGATCGCCAGCTCTTCCCGGCGGACAGGCTTGGTAATATAATAATCCATACCGGCTTCGAGACACTTTTCGCGATCGCCCTGCATCGCATTAGCAGTCATCGCAATAATCGTCGGCTTCTGATTAGCCGGCCAATCCCGACAAATGCGGCGCGTCGCTTCCAACCCGTCCATCTCGGGCATCTGCACATCCATCAGCACAACATCGTAAGACTGGCGCTTCAAGGCCTCCAAAACCTCGAACCCATTAGCCGCAATATCGGCCCGATATCCGATCCGATCGAGCAAGTGTATAGCTACTTTTTGATTCACCACATTATCCTCTGCCAGCAAAATCCGAATCTGAGCAGAATTAGCAGCATCTGGCCCCGAAGAATTGCTCGCAACCTGTCTCAAAACCGCAGGTGTCTGCTGTACGCGGTGTTGTTCCTGAGAATTTTCAAAATACTTCAATCCCGAAGTCAAAGTTGGCACATGAGAAGTTTCCCCCCGCCCACTTTTGCCAGTAGCATACCCAAAAACTTGCAGGAGTACATTATAAAACTGCGACTGTTTTAGAGGTTTAGTTAGAAAAGCAGCAAAATGCACTTCTGTAGTTTCAAGTTTTTTCCAAACTTCCGCCTTGCTCAAATAAGTAAACAGCACCAAAGGCACCGGAACTTTGCGATCGCTTTTAACTTTTGCCCCATTGCGACGGTTCTGCTCGTCGCCCGCAGCAAAATTGCCCAGCTCAAATTTCCGAATCTCTACAGCCAGGGTAACACCATCCATATCTGATAGATTCATCGCCAGAATAGCCAAATCGATCGCCGAGTTTTGTTTCACTATTTCCAAAGCTTCAGCCGCCGAACTTGCGGTAATAGGTATCATCCCCCAAGACTCTGCCTGGGCGATCAAAACTTGCCTGTTAATGGCATGATTCTCCACAATTAACAAACGCTTTCCTGCGACAAACTCCGGCGGTTTTTCCTCAGTAATGCTCTCTATAGATTCAGCCATCACTGTGAAGTAAAAAATCGAACCAGACCCCGATAGCGACGGCTCTGCAAACTCTGCGGGTGGCTTTCCCGCTGTACTTTGGGCGATCGCACTTGCTGCCTCGGAATTGGCACTGCCCTGAGCCACCTGACTCACCACCCACATTTTACCGCCCATCAGATCGCTCAAACGCTGACTAATAGCCAGTCCCAAACCCGTCCCACCGTAATGTCGCGTCGTCGAAGCATCCACTTGCGAAAAAGCTTTAAACAGCCGATCCATCCTATCTGGGGGAATACCAATTCCCGTATCTTTGACAGCAAATTTAATCTCATACTGTCTGCTAACTACTAACCGTTCGTTGTTAATTACTAAAGGTTCTGGCTCTTGAAAACTTGTCGTTTCCGGCAAACTATTAATAGTCAGCGTCGGCATCATCTTCGCCGTACAACATACCACAATTTCTCCCGACTCTGTAAATTTCACTGCATTGGCGAGCAGATTAACCAAAATTTGGCGCAGCCTCGTGACATCTCCTAAAATATTCTTGGGCACCGAATTATCGATCAAGTAAGCCAATTCTAAACCTTTTTCCGATGCTCTGGGAGCTAGCAATTCCAGAGATTCTTCAATACAGTTTTGCAGCTCGAAGGGATGCTTTTCTAAATCCAGTTTTCCCGATTCAATCTTGGAAAAATCGAGGATGTCGTTAATGATCGTCAGCAAAGCATCGCCGCTAGTGCGAATTGTCTCCACAAAATCCCGCTGTTCAGTAGTTAGTTCCATATCCAGCAGCAAACCCGTCATCCCAATTACCGCATTCATCGGAGTGCGGATTTCGTGACTCATCGTCGCTAAAAATTCGCTCTTAGCTCGGTTAGCAACTTCCGCCGCTTGTCGGGCTTGTTCCAAAGCTTCATTTTGCTCTGCGAGTTGTTGCTGTCGCTGCACTTCCGTCTCTAAAAGTTGTGCTTGAGCTAAAGTAATTCCGACTTGAGCGGCAACATCTTCTAACAGTTCTATTTCGTCAGGAGTCCATTGACGAGTTGCATCGCACTGGTGCAAAGTAATAATGCCATTGGGTGTTCCTTGATAGGAAGTGCGAACTGCTAGCATAGATTTCAGTCCGATGCGGCGGCACATAGGCACCGAAGATTCGAGCAAAGGATCGGCGAAGACATCGGGAGATGCAAGTGCTAGATCTTCCGAGAGGAGCTTTTCTGTATAGGGGTTGTAAGTGACGGAAAGTTCTAAATCTAAGGCCGATTCGTAGGCTGGTTCTAAGTATTCGGCGACGCAAGGAAGGTGGGGATAAGGTTCGGCAATGTAAGTGTGAATTGTACAGCGATTGACTCCAAATACGCGGCCGATTTGGGTAGCTGTAGTCTGAACAATTTCTTGAGTATCTAAGGTCGATCGCACTTTTTGAGTGATTTGTCTCAGCAGCAAACCGCGCTGGTACTGCCGCTCCAAAGTTCTCTCTCGCTCCTCCCGGGCAATTTCAGTGCCGATGTAATTACCCATCAACTTTAAAATTTCTAAATTTAGCGGTTTCAAAGGAGGTTTAGGGGTGTGGGAAGTAAAGCTTAAAGTGCCAAAAACTCGCCCTCGCACCATTACCCGCGTCCCAACAAATGCTTCTAGCCGCCGCACGGTGTAAGCGGGGTGATGACGCCACTGAGTCGTGCCGGCGGATTCTATCGCAATAGGTTCGGGCGATCGCAAAACCTCTCGCTCAAAAGTTCTACTCAAAGCAAAACCGTCTCCTTTGACAAATCCGAAGGGAAAATCTTCTGGCAAATAAGACGCGATCACTTCGTAGCGATCGCCCAAAACCCTCCCCAACAGCCCTATATCCATCCCTAACTGACTGCAACCCATTGCCAACAACCGTGCGGTTCGCTCATCAAAAGAGCCGTCATAACTCACCATTACCTCGTAGAGCGATCGAATAGCCCTCTCGCTTTCCCGCAGTTCCTCAACTTCTTCAACCCGGTAGCTGATGTCATGCAAAGTCCCTAAAAATCCGGCTATTTCACCTTCAGAATTCAGCCTGCTCTGGGCAAAAAGTTCCAGTGAAATAAAGCCTGAATGACCCGAATTTGCCAAGTCGTCTTTGCCTTGTTCCGACTTTTTCAGAAATCGCACTTCTCCCCGGAAAAACTCAGACTTTTGATGCAGCAAAGACTCGAATAAATTTGCACACTGCTGTCGCTCCTGCGGGTGCACCCAATCGAGCCAATTAGTTTGCAAACTTTCGGCCACCGAAAAACCCGTAATTTCCGTCCAAGCGCGATTCAGAAATATCCAAATACCCGCCGCATCCGTCTGGAAAATTACTGTTGCTTTCAGACAGTCAAATATTTGCGATTGCTGCTGCTCGCTCTCGCGGAGTCTGAACTCTAACTGCTTGTTTTTAGTAATATCTGTATGAGTTCCCACCACCCGCAGCGGTTTCCCCACAGCGTTGCGAAAAACTTGACCTTGGTTCAGCACCCAGACGATGCTCCCGTCTTTGCAGTACATCCGATATTCCGCTGCAAAATCGGCAGTTTTTTCTGCTAATTGTGCTTCTAAAGCAGCCGTTACCGCATCCAGATCATCTCGGTGGATTCGGCTCCACCATTCCGATCGACGATTGGATATTTCGTCTTCTTTGTAGCCGATAATTTCTTTCCACCGCACCGAATAAAAAAACTCATCTGTTTCGATGTTCCAATCCCACATCCCTTGATTGTTAACTTGAAGGGCGAGATTTGCGCGATCGGCAGCGTTTTGAGAAATTTCTTTAACTTCTGGGCGATTTGCCTCAGTAAGCTGTATTTCTGCTGAGAGTTTTTTGTATTGCGCGCTGGTAGATTCTAGCTGGCGCTGCAAAGCGATTAAGCTCGAATGCAGAGATTTTGAATCCAGCGCTTGCAAAAGGATAGTTTTAGGATTAACAATACCGATCGGGTGGCCGTGTTCATTAACAACTAATAAAGGCAGTTGGTAGTAGGTTTTTTGCAACAGTGCGATCGCCCCAGACAGGGTGTGGTAAGAGCGCACCAACGCCGGCGGACTACTGCAAATCGCTCCCGCTTTAGTTCTGAGCGAGTCGAGAGAGAGTGCTTGCAACAGTACGATATCGTGGCAACTTACCACCCCAACCACTTTCTGGGAGTTCTGATTGGTAAATTTTGAATTCTGAGCAGCAGCAGTCGAGTTATGTTCTGAACTTTCGGTGATTAATACATAGCTAACATTGTGTCTGAACATCAATTGCGCCAAGTAGCGAACTGAAGAATTAGCCGGAGCATGAATAATTCGCTCCGCAGCGATTTGAGCGATTTGATAAAGTTTAATTAATTTAGCTGGCAACTCTAATTTCGGCTGCAAAATTGGCAGTGGCGGAGGGGATGCGAAAGTCGCCGTAGAGGGCGTGGCGCTACTAACTGCTTTTTGTCTCGATTCCCCACTCTCTGATAACAGTTGCAGCAAGCTTTGAGAGTTAATTAAACCGACAAGTTCCTCAGCGTCGTTGACGATGGGTAAGTGGCTGATCTGGTTTTGCTCCAGCAGAGTGGACAAGGCAAAAAGATCAGGAATTTGCGATTCTCTCGCTACAACTACGGATCTGATCATGATTTGCTCGATCGCAAATCCTCTCAAAGAAGCCCCGATCGAATTTAGCTGTAAGATGTCCCGTTCTGTAAAAATACCCAGCACCGACCCGCCGCGATCGCTTGAAGCAGCTTTTGAGCCATTGACACTGCGTCCGTTGAGTTCCCCCCGTACCGGAGGCGGTACGCTATGGTACAAAGCCGACTTTTTCCCGCCTAGTGGCGAAGCCCCGTTTGTCCGATTTCCGAGCAGAGAATTCCCCTGTGGTTCTAGCACGAGCACGTAACTAGCCCCTGTACGGCCCATCAGCTCTATCGCCTCTTCTATGGGCGTTTGAGGCGTGACTGTGAGGGGATTGCGGTTAATTACCTGACTAAGGGAAGGAATAAACATCAGGGGGCATAAAAGTGATATTTGTGGAAAAACTCGATCGCAGGTGGCGAGTTAATTGACAGGTTTTGCCCGCGAGGTTTGTTCCTCTGGCGCTCAAAATTTCTGTACGATTTGACCCACCCCTACTTGCAACATCTTGGCATTCAATGTTAATTCCGCGCCCCTTTCCTGACTGGGAAAAGGTTAATCGTGTCTGAACCGATGCTCGCGCGCGAGATGGCCAACTTTTGCCTCGCCTCTAAAGTCCTCAATAGCCTAACCGCTGCGGGTTTGTGAGCGCTAATTTTTACGAGCCGCCCAAATGCACCTGACTTCCTTGCCCTCAACCGAACTCGATCGAATTCTGTTTGAGGCAAGATGCCTACACGCTACCAATTTACCAGCGACATGAGACTTCTCACCACATTACGACTTAGGTATTTCCAGCGTGCAATTAGGAGGGGAGGGCGAGACGGGGAGACGAGGAGACGGGGAGACGGGGAGAGAGGGAGAGGGGGAGAGAGGGAAAGAGGCAGAAAATCAACAATTCTCATCTTGACTAATTCTATGTTATCCCAATTGTGACTCAGAGGATTGGAGATTCAATTCGTGCGATCGAACTTAACCAAAATAGCACTGTTCCCCGCCACAGCAAAAGTAGCATTCCCACCATTCAGCGTTAACTTCCCAACAACCTCATCCATCGCCCTCGAACTCAACTCCCGCACAGTACCGCTACCCGCTTTTATCAGAGCCGAAATATCCGCATTAACAATGTAAGAATTGGGTTGACTGTTGACAGCCAGCAGAGCAACATTATTGCTAGCATCTTTAGTCGCAACTACCATTAAATTAGGACTATTAGCGATCGGAAAAAAAGTAGATTTCCCCCCCTGCAAAGCCCTAATTCCCATCCGCAAAGCATAGTAACCGGCGCGCCGTTTTCCCCCACTTAAGAGCAAACCTTCTGCCAGTCCCAGCTTTCCCCAGTTGTACAAACAGAATATGTGACTGCCGTAAATATAATTGTCCCCCGGCTGGGAACCCCGAATCAAATTCTTAATCAAATTTAAAGCTCAAGNNTAGTTGTGGACATTGACAGTATCGAAATAACTAGGAATTTCCTGCAAAGCAAAAGCAGGCCAATTGCTGCCACAGTTTTCGGGCCGTGGATGCGGTAAGTGCGCGCAGGCAAATAAGTTTTGTAAACAAAGTCGATCGCATCAGACGCCACTTTCACCAACTCAAAATAATCCGCCCTAGTCCCCCCCAACCCTGAGCGCGATGATCCGGTTCGTTGTGAATTTCCCAATCATCAACCCGGTAATCATTGCGAACATTCAGCCAATAAACCGTAGCAAAAACCTGTTCCCACCACTCATTCCAATCTTCTTGATTGCGGGGCGGATTCAGTTGCATAACCCAACTAGGTTTCCAGCTATTGTCAACATTCCGAATACTTACAACCGGGCGAATATTAGCTTGTTTAAGACTACTAAAAATAGTCCTGGCATTGCCTTCCCAAACAGTACCGGGTTTTCCCGACCACCAATAATCGCTACCCTTGGGCGGCTCTGTCATAATCTTATCCCAATGCGCTCAATTAATCATATTTGGATTTGCCTTAATTTGGGATTTCAGGCCAACCGTATTTACCGTCGTCGTCTTCCGGCTCCCATCGAGACATCCCGCCGTAAATGCGGTATGTATTAATTCCCAAATCTTGCAAATCTTTGATGTCAAAGTTGATATTGCCCTCCACAGCACCGATGTAGCGAGTGCTAACACCCGCAGCAGTGCCGGAGATTTTAATTGTTTCGATGTTTTGAGGAAAACTTGTTGTTCCGCTGAACAACTCTAGGCTGAGGGCAATTCAAAGGCAGAGCAACAAATTTAGAATTGTTGTTTTTGATAACACAGGGTTAATAACTAATGACTAACTGCCTAATACCTACTGACTAATTAACTTCAACCGACGCTGAAGTGCCCCCGCCGCCGTAGCAATTACGATCGCCAAAATCGGGTGCAGAGGCTCGCTGTGGCGAACTTCTGTATAAGTGAGTGCATGGATCGCAGTAAAATAGCCACAGACTGCCAACAGCGGCAAAAACTCCCGCCAGCGATGCCGCAAAACTATCATGCTCAAAGCAGCAATTATAGGCAAAATTCGCACCGCCAAAATACAGACAATCTGTTGTAGCGAAAAGAATCGCCGCATTACACCCACATTAAACATAGCATGATCGGGCCAGTCGCTTACAGGGTTTCCAAACCAGAAAAAAACTACCTTTTGCAAACAATACCAGAGATAGAGAGCAGGCTCGCGGAAGATTGAAGCGATCGCCCGTTTGGTAAAATAGCGATCGCCCTCAATTGTAAAAGCATTGTGTCCCCCATTCCGAGCCGGATTAAGTTCTTCCTGCCAAATCTGAACTATATGACGTTTTGGCAGTTGTTCATAGGCCAAATGATAAAACTCTGGACTTCCTTGCCACAGCAGCGCTGTAGAAACGCTGTAAATCAAAAAAGTCTTGTGAGTTCGATAATTGTGGTAAGTCCAAGGTGCAGTAATGATGATAATTGCGCCCAAATAAGCAACAAACAAAGCAATCTTGCGCTTAAAATGCCATTCGCGCGGCATCAATAGTGGCACAATTGCTGGAAACAACATCGCTGTCTGCCGGCAAAGATTCGTAATTGCCAACAGCGCACCTGCTAATGAAAAACTTTGCCACTGCGGCTGTTCCAATGCCCACAGCAAACCCAGCACGGTTAAAAGTATTAAAGGCGTGTATAAAATCTCTGTTTGCAGGCGCCTGACATGAAAAATGAGGGAGGGATCTATCGCCATTAATCCAGCCGCTACTAAGGAACTTTGAGCGCCAGTAAAACGCCGTGCCAGGATAAAAGTTAGCGGTATGGTTGTCGCCCCCAAAAAAGCTTGTACGTAGACTACAGATGCGGGAGAACGACCAAAAATTGCATAGCATCCAGCCACAAAAAAGGGATAAACTGGCGTCCGGCCTGGTCTTTCAAAAAAATAACCGTTCAGCAGATCGTATGCGAAACGTTCATAGCCCGGTTCATCGCCTGTGAGACGGGCGGGGGTATCGGGTAGAGTTTGGTTGGTGCGCCACGCCACATAAAGGCGGAATGCCAGTCCCAGCAGCGTCAAAAAAATCAGCGCCCAGACAATTATGCGGTCATTTCTTTGTGGCTTCGCTTCTGATATGTCTGATGTCATAAAAGTAACTGAGAAAATTTGATTTGCTCGCTCCCAATTTTTTAGGTCGGGGATGTCAAAAATTATATCCTTTCAGCTTCCATTTTTTGAGTCGCTCAAGTGCGATCGCAAAATCTCATCTAGTCGCCTCGTCTATGTATTACCTAAGTATATTTGAGCGCAACAGCCTTAAGTAAAGACTATTTGCGAAATTTACACTAAAATTTATGACAAAATCATGATAATTATAAAGCCGATCGCCATCCGAGGAAAACTCATGTACGCTATCCTGTGATAGTACCCATCTCAAGCATTAATACCATGTCTGGCGATCGCCTGCAAAAAATTGTTGACAGCTTGACAGTTCGTCTCAAGCGCGACTACTTAGTAGAAAAATCCCTATCCGAGATTCAAGAAGTCTTGCAGAGCGATCGCGCCGTACTGTATCATTTTTACAGACAGTGGCAGGGTCAAGTTACCTGCGAGATGTTAAGTGCGATCGAACTGTCAATTTTGGGATCAATCGGTGCTGACGAGTGTTTCAACGGCGAATACGCTGCTTTGTACGAAGCGGGTAGAGTCAGAGCAATTGCAGATATTGAAGTAGAACCAATTCACGAATGTCACCGAGATTTTCTGCGTAGCATGAAGGTGCGCGCTAATTTAGCCGTGCCAATTTTAACGGCGAAGGGGCTTTGGGGACTGTTAATTGCTCATCAGTGCAGCGGGCCCCGTACTTGGTTGCGATCGGAGATTGAATTTATGGAGAAACAAGCACAAAATATGGCGATGTCTCCCACAATTCAAGATAGTTAATCTTGAATCCCAGATTCTGCTTTGTAGTATTGAATGGTTTCAACAGAACTTTAAGCTCTAATAACTGTAACCGATCGCCCCATTGGAGTATTATGAATCTCAGTTTTCAACCGTTCTTCCAGTTCCAGTGCATTCTCGCGGCGATCGAATATTACCAACCAACCCGAATCTTGCCCCAATCTAGCCAGATATCCATCTAACTGTTCCAAACCTTTACTCAATGGATCGGCTTTTTTAGTCCGCCAAACTTTTAGTTCAATTCCCAATGTTACCTCACCGTAACGCAAACATAGATCCATGCGATCGCGCCCGATCGCATATTCCCGTTCCAAAGTTCCCCCACCATTAATCACCCGATGCAGAAACGCCATCAACACCAAATGAGGGGCAATTTCAGGATAGGAAGCACTTTTGAGCAAGGGTTCGCCATGCTGTAACCAAAATGCCATAAAAGTTTTCAGTAAAGCCTGAGTGTCTAATTTCCCCTCAGCCGTTAACCAACTCGGTGCAATTTGTGGCAATGAAGCCATTGGTGTTACAGTTAATACACGGGGCAAAACTTCGCGATAAATTGGGTTGGCGATCGCTAATCCACCCTGACTATCCATCTTACACAAACCGAGATCAATTAAAAATTGAATATCATCATTGGGCACATTTCCCAGTTCCAAACCTGCTAGCATGGGCTCAATAATCGCTTTAACTCGATTTTCTCTCAGTCGTTCTGCCAAACTATCCAGGTGCGTATCTTGGCGTTTGATTATAATTTCTTTAGATTCTAAAATATGTTCGGTGGTAATTGCGATCGATTCATCAGTAACTAATTCTTCTACGATTTCCTTAGCTAGGGCATTCACCAACCAAGGCTGTCCCTGAGTCAGTTCAAAGGCTAAAGCTGTTGCTTCCGGTGTAAAAACTTGTCCAGTATCTTCGGTATGTTGCGCGTAGAGTTCAGCAACTTCTTCGGCATTAAAATTGCGTAAAGTTAGCGATCGCACTTTAATATTAAACGGACTAGAAGTATTGAGTCTGTCGCTACCGCCCGCAGCGACTTTATAATCCCGAACATCCCGCAAACCGATTAAACCAACTGATTGAGGAAAAGCTTTAGGACGATTGGGATAAGCATCACGCAGTTGACGCAAAATGGAAATCAAAGCTTGGTCTTGCAGTGCATCAATTTCATCAATAAAGATTACCAAAGGACGAGGGGATGCTTGCGCCCAAAGACTCAGTGCATCGCCGATTCGCTGTCCCGATTCCAACGAAGGCCAAGCTGGAGGCTGTAATTCCTGGGGAAGTCGGATGGAAATCGCCCGTCGCCAAGCAGCCAGAATCGCTTTTTCAGCACCTGCAATGTCTTGACTGAAGGGTGCACCGACTTCCACCGACAGCATCACAGCGGTGTATTTTCCGCTATCGGTGAGTTGTTTGGCCAAAGCTAGCATGGCGGTGGTTTTACCCACTTGTCGGGGTGCATGAATAACGAAATAGTTGCGTTGAGCGATTAACCGTTCTAAGCCAGGTAAGCGCAGTGTTGGGGGTAGCACGTAATGAATGTCTGCTTGGCAGGGGCCTGCGGTATTGAACCAGCGTGGCATAGGTTAATTGGGGTTAATGGGGTTGCTCTCAGTTTACTGTGTTGTTGTCGGAATGGCGTTCTATTATTAGGCGGGGGTTTGTATTAACTAATAGGGCTGGATCAGAATCTCAGCCAGAATTCCTAACTCTATAAGCAGATGTAAACTTAATGCCCTACAATATACACATCTATAACTTATCCTAAAAGCTTTATGCCTTTTACTGAACTTGTTCCTCTTCTTAAAAAATTATCTCACGCCGAGAAGCTATTGCTACTCCATTTCCTAGTAGCTGAATTGCTGAAGGAATCTGGTTTAGTACCATTGAGTGATGGAGGAACACCCGCTAGTCAAGGGTTGTATGATTCTTTTGAGGCTGCTTCTGTACTAGCAAGAGCATTGGCAGAAGAGAAGGTTGCAACGCATGGTTGATCGAGTTAGATTTGCCTTCACGGAGGTCGATCCAAGTCTTGGTGCATTAAGTACGCTTCCTTACCTGCCGATAGTTCTAACGTATCAAAATCAATCTCTGAGGGTATCAGGTTTATTAGACACAGGGTCTAGTGTAAACGTATTACCTTATGAGATGGGTTTAAGGTTGGGTGCTGTTTGGGAACGACAGAGGCTTTCAGTGCCGTTGGGAGGAAATTTGTCTAAGTTTGAAGCAAGAGCGGTGGTGATGACAGCAAATGTCGAGCAATTTCCGCCTGTGGAGTTGGCTTTTGCTTGGACAAAAGATCGAAATGCTCCATTAATTTTGGGACACATGAATTTCTTTCTAGCGTTTGATGTATGCTTTTATCGCTCTGAGTTAGCATTTGAAGTTAGCCCGAAAAGATATTGACCAAAAGATGTAGTGTGCGTCAGGTGAGTTTCTTAAACTATTATTAAGGGTTTAAATATCTGACGCACCTTACTAATTAGATCGGACTTGCACCTTTAATCTTCATCAAAGTTGATCGCTGATTCATTCAAGCCAGAAAATGATTCTAACTTCTTCTGGATTGCCCAACTTGAGTAACTCTTCAATGAACCAGTCTACGCATCCTACAAACTCACGATAGCTTTGTACCCATGAAACCTCGGTGTCCCCTTCTTTTTTCCTAAAATAAACAGGCTCGTCATCTGGAAGAGCGTCCGGGAAAGAAGCTGAACTACAAAATAAATAAGCGTATTGACTTTTCACATACCCGGTACAGAGTGGAAATTTTCTGTCCCAATCATAATCAATCACCTCTTGAACCATGAACCAGGTGAGATAACTATTTGGCCTGCTCGACCACCCATCATCTTCAAAATACTCCTTATAAACAGCATTCATATCCTTTGGAAAACCGCGTGGCTTGGAAAGAGGAACTATTTCTTCCGTATGTGCGAAATGGTAAATTGCGCGATGATGATAGCCGACCAAGGCAGCATATAACTCGTATGGCGTACCAGGACGCATATAACAAACAGGGATTTGCTTACCTTTTGACCATTTTGGCGTTGGAGTGGGTTCCCATTGATTATTTCTCCAAACTTCTGCGTAGAGGCTACTCGTCCTACTCATATCTCTCACCTAACATCTGAATCGGCGTACTCATATCTCTCAGCTAACATCTGAATTGGCTTGAGTTCATTATCTCGATCAACGTGATGCCCATTTAACTTCCAACCTCGCCAGACATTCTTTCAATAACACCCTCCTCCATGATTCAAGCAGTATAATTGTAGGGCAGTTGCGGTACAGTAAGGGATCTAATCAAACAATACCGCAGTTAGATCGCCTACATCTTTCTTACTCCCCATCAGCATCTCCCTTCCTCGAAAGTTAGGTGCTTTAGTGAGAATTAACTCACAGCTACAGCCTCCCCCAAAGGATGCTGCTCTAAAACAGCTTTTAAATACTTCCCAGTATAAGAACGAGGATTTGCCGCCACATCCTCCGGCGTTCCCGCCACAATAATCTCACCTCCCTTATCTCCCCCTTCCGGGCCCAAATCAATCGCCCAATCGCAGCACCGAATCACATCCAAATTGTGTTCAATCACCAAAATTGAATTCCCCTTATCAACCAATCTTTGCAATACATTTAACAAATGGTGAACGTCGTAAAACGATAAACCAGTCGTCGGTTCATCAATCAAATAAAGCGTCTTCCCAGTAGCGCGACGCGACAATTCCGTTGCCAATTTCACCCGTTGCGCTTCCCCTCCAGAAAGCGTCGGTGCGGGCTGTCCCAACTGAATATAACCCAAACCAACATCAGCCAAAGTTTGCAGTCTCATGGCCGCCCTGGGGATATTTTTAAACATCTCCAAAGCTTCCTCCACAGTCATATTCAAAACATCAGAAATTGACTTGCCTTTGTACTTAACCTGCAACGTTTCTCGGTTGTAGCGCGCACCTTTACAAACCTCGCACTGCACGTAAACATCCGGCAGAAAATTCATCGAAATCACGTTCACACCTTGACCGCCGCAAGCTTCACACCTTCCCCCTTTCACGTTGAAAGAAAACTGTCCAGCTTTGTAACCTCTGGCTTTAGCTTCAATGCTTTCGGCAAACAAATCCCGAATCACATCAAAGAGTCCCGTGTAAGTAGCGGGATTAGAGCGCGGAGTGCGGCCGATGGGAGATTGATCGATGACTATTACCTTATCAACCACATCCTCTATAGAGCGTTCGCCTTTCGTTTTGAGGGCATCCATATCGGGCGGCAAAGGCACTTTTTTGGTAAGATAATGTTGCAGCGACGGGTACAGCAATTCATTGATTAACGTAGATTTTCCTGAGCCAGAAACTCCCGTAACACAGACAAGTTTTCCCAGGGGAATTTCGACATCGATATTTCTTAAATTGTTGCGACGAGCATTTTTAATTGAGAGAGATTTACCATTGCCTTTTCTCCTTGCATTTGGGGTTTCAATTACTCGCTTTCCTGACAAATAAGCGCCGGTCAAAGATTCCTCAGCCGCCAGCAAGTCTTCTAAACTTCCTTGGGATATAATTTTGCCACCGTGCACGCCAGCACCGGGGCCGATATCGACAATGTGATCTGCCGATCGCATGGTTTCTTCGTCATGTTCTACTACAATCAAAGTATTGCCTAAATCTCGCAACTTTGTCAAAGTTTGCAGCAGCCGGAAATTGTCTCTTTGGTGCAAACCAATACTCGGTTCGTCTAAAACGTAAAGCACTCCTGTCAAACCGGAACCGATTTGAGTCGCAAGGCGAATTCGCTGTGCTTCCCCGCCAGAAAGGGTCATGGCGGCCCGATCTAAGGTCAGATAATCTAACCCGACATCGAGGAGAAATTGCAGCCTTGCTTTGAT
The DNA here is from genome assembly GCA_003542015.1 of Microcoleaceae cyanobacterium UBA9251. Lineage (GTDB taxonomy): Bacteria > Cyanobacteriota > Cyanobacteriia > Cyanobacteriales > Microcoleaceae > Microcoleus. The sequence goes on from DPLL01000169.1 coordinate 20,404, forward strand.
TTCTCGGAGGGCTAAATCGGATATTTGAAATTGTCGATCGCTCAATCCTAAATTATCTACTCTTTCCCGACATTCGCGAATCGAAATACTGGTTAAATCCACAATTCCGTACTGTCCCAACCGCACCGAAAGTGCCTCTGGTTTCAACCGCTTCCCGTGACAAACCAGGCAAAATTGATCGACACGATACTGTTCCAACTTCTGCTTGATTAAATCAGAACCAGTATCTTCATACTGGCGCTGCAACATCGAAATTACACCCTTAAAATCTCTCCTTAAATCCGTGGCACTGGTGTCCCGCTTCTTATTTTCTGCGGTTCTCTTTTCCTCATTTCCATACAAAATCACCCGCTGATGTTCGGGCTTTAACCGGTACCAAGGAGTGTCAATATCAAACCCGCAAGTATCAGCAAGATTGCAAAGCAAAGACAGATAATAGGAATTGTCTTTGTCAGACCAAGGGGCGATCGCACAATAAATCGGCGCTTTCACATCCGGCACCACCAAATCCGGCGCAAACGTCCGTAAACTACCCAAACCGTGGCAGTTTGGACACGCGCCGTAGGGCGAATTAAACGAAAATAACCGGGGCGAAAGTTCCTCCATCACCGCCCCGTGTTCTGGGCACGCAAAGTTTTCGGAAAAGACGATCGGCGGATTTGGTTCAGAATTTTCATCAATTGGTAATTCTTCAATTACCGCAATTCCCTCAGAATGGCGCAGACAAGTTCCCAGAGAATCAACTAAACGTTCTTCTAAACCCGGTTTTTTAATTAACCTGTCAACAACTATCTCGATGTTGTGGGTATGATTTTTATCTAATTCGATATTTTCCGAAAGTTCTAAAATCTCGCCGTTAACTTTGACGCGACTAAATCCTTCTGCGGCTAAACTCGACAGTAATTTACGGTGAGTGCCTTTTTTTCCCCGCACAACTGGTGCCAGAAGGTGAAAGCGAGTACCATCAGGGAGTGCCATGACGCGATCGCACATTTCATCAATTGTCTGCGGCGCAATGCAGCGATCGCAAATCGGACAATGCGGTTCGCCAGCTCTGCCGTAGAGCAATCTGAGATAATCGTAAATTTCTGTAACAGTGCCGACAGTCGATCGCGGGTTGTGAGAAGTTGACTTTTGGTCGATCGAAATAGCCGGACTCAAGCCTTCGATCGCATCCACATCGGGTTTATCCAACTGTCCCAAAAACTGGCGCGCGTAGGCGCTGAGAGACTCCACATAGCGGCGCTGTCCCTCAGCAAAAATTGTATCGAAAGCGAGGGAAGACTTACCAGAACCGGACACACCTGTAAAAACTATCAGTTGATCGCGTGGCAATTCCAGATCGATATTTTTCAGGTTGTGCTGTCTCGCACCCCGAACCCGAATCGTATTTTGGTTGTTAGAGTTAGAAGTCATCACATTATGCCCGTTGTGGGATGCACTTGGCTGGCTTTTTGAGGTTTCGGCGCGTTGGGACATGAGAGTAGTGCAAAACAGTGCTTAACCATCTTAGCGCTGCCTTTGGAATAGCTGGCATCCAAAGTCAAGAAGATCAAATCTCAATCAGCTATTGAGTCATCTTTCAGAGGAATTAAGCTTTGAGGCTGGGAACTAATTCCCAGGCGGACTGTGGCGATCGGTGCAAGTTCTCAGATCAACCTTAAAGAATCGTCCAATAAGTTTCCGTCGGCCCATCGGACCAAACCTTCAATCTTTGATTTTTCAAATCCACTTCAATTCCCAGCGCTTCCATCGGAATCACCCCTAAAAGTGGCGTTTTCCCCTCTGACAATTCCAGACACTCAAAAGTGCCTTCGCGCCCGCGCAGAGAAATTTTAGCATCTTGAAAAATCCTCGCCTCACTAATGCCCGTAGCCGTTTCCACCACCACCTGCTTGAGGATTCTCAAAGCCAATCTAACAATAACATCTTTAGGCAAACACAAAGTAGTCGCGCCCGTATCCACTCAAACATTTTCTAGAGTAACAGACCTGACTTGCTCAATTGGAATCAGACCATCTTCTGCTTTTCCTTCATCCAGCCGATTCGTAATTACTAGGGTTGCGATCGCTTTTCCCATTGGGATTTCCGTAGTTGTTTCCATGACGTTCATAATATAGCAATCCTTGCAGGAGTCGTAAATTTTTTACCCCAC
>DPLL01000168.1 GCA_003542015.1 Microcoleaceae cyanobacterium UBA9251
ATGGCAGAAGCCAAGAGTCAGCAGTCAGGAGTCAGGATTCGGATGCTTAACTATATAACGGTGGAAGCAATTGCCCAATTCCCGATTCCCAATTCCCGATTCCCAATTCCCGATTCCCAATTCCCCATGCCTCATCAGCTACACCCCTTATTTTCCCGTTGTCTTCCTCCTGATTTGTAACGAAATATTACAAAATGACGTTAAAACAGCATACAGTCTTGACAGCAAAGAATTAAGCGGCTAATCTGATATACATACCCGGGTAAGTCAATTCACAGTCCTATGCAAGAAAAGCAAAAAGTTACACTGTATCTTCCACCTGAACTGCATCGCCAGCTCAAAATCAAAGCAGCAGTCGAATCTGAACCGATGTCATCAATTGCAGAAAGGGCAATAGTCTTTTACCTAGGAAACGCCGAACTGGTTGACGAAGTAGAAGCCTCTTACGGACAAACCCATCGGGTATACACTTGTCCAGAATGCACGGGTTCAGTAGTAATGCGAGATGGAGAACTGGCATCCGTAACAAGTCAGCCAAGCGTATTGGCTGAGCAGGAGCTTCCAGTAAAGCAGGTGTCCGGCGTCAGCGCCAGCACAGCCCTACCGGGAGAGGAAGAATTAGTTCCCTGCTAAGAATGCCTTGCTTCCAGGCGCGGCTAGAACTGAAATTTTCAGTTTTCAGCTAATGGCAGCATTGAGATTCAGCAAAGATAGCACCGTCTCTAGTGGGTCGAGGAATATGCAAGAAGAGATCAGTATCCTAATCCAAGCTCAATATCCTCTGATCTACCTCGTGACATCCGAGGAAGAGCGGTGTGAGCAAGCAATTGCTGCAATAGCTAAAGCCAACAAGCCACAAGGACGAGTTTTCGTCTGGACTGTGACCCAGGGGATGATAGAGTACGGTCAACCTCGCACTAACCAGCAAAGCACTCTCTCGCCACAGGCAGCGATTGAATGGGCGATCAGGCAGCGGGAACCCAACGAAAAGCGGGAACCCAACGACAATGTGAGTATTTATATATTCAAAGACCTGCATCCTTTTAAGGATGATGCCACTGTCACAAGGTTGTTGCGGGATGCGATCGCCAGCTTCAAAGGAACACACAAGACAATTATACTGATGTCTCCTTTGCAGCAAATTCCGATCGAGCTAGAAAAGGAAGTGGTAGTGTTAGACTTCCCGCTCCCAGACATGAAGGAACTAAACCAAGTATTGTCTAGCCAGTTGGAGCAAACGAAGTCGCGACGGATTACCACAGAAGGGCGAGAAAAACTCTTGAAAGCAGCCTTGGGATTAACCAAGGATGAAGCCGAAAAAGTTTATCGCAAAGCCCAAGTTTGCAAGGGACGCTTGACGGAAGATGAAGTTGACATAGTTCTGTCCGAGAAAAAGCAACTAATTCGGCGCAACGGCATTCTAGAGTTTATTGAAGAAGACGAAACCATTGAGGCTGTAGGCGGTTCAGAAGCACTCAAGAATTGGCTGAGACAGCGTTCCAACGCTTTCACAGAGAGGGCGAGAGAATACGGCTTGCCCCAACCCAAAGGGATGCTGATTATGGGTGTCCCCGGATGCGGGAAATCCTTAATTGCCAAGACTACATCCCGTTTGTGGGGACTGCCCCTGCTGCGGCTAGATATGGGTAGAGTGTACGACGGCTCAATGGTAGGTCGATCGGAAGCCAACCTTCGCAACGCTCTTAAAACGGCAGAATTAATATCTCCAGCCATTCTCTTCATTGACGAACTGGAAAAAGGGTTTGCAGGCGGCCCTGGTTCTGCCGACTCAGACGGAGGTACATCCAGCCGGGTTTTTGGTTCCTTTCTCACTTGGATGCAAGAAAAGACTTCCCCAGTGTTCGTAATGGCAACAGCCAACGGAGTCAACCGATTGCCAGGGGAGTTATTAAGGAAAGGCCGATTTGACGAACTCTTCTTTGTTGACCTGCCAACGAAAGAAGAACGCCAAGATATATTCAAAATTCACCTGTCAAAGCGGCGTATGGACATCTCTCGCTTCGATTTAGAGCAACTGTCCAACGTTTCCGATGGCTTTTCAGGCGCAGAGATTGAGCAAGGGCTAGTAGCAGCAATGTATGAAGCCTTCGCTCAAGACAGAGAGTTTACGCAGCTAGATATCATCGCGGCCATTAAATCTACAATGCCACTGTCTAAAACCATGACCGAACAGGTCAGCGCCCTCCGAGATTGGGCGAGACAGCGCGCACGGCCCGCTGCGTCTTCCGTCGCTGAATACCAGCGCATGGAATTCTAAAAGCTTTCTCCTGGTCCAAACAGGAGTAAAGGCTAGCCACAGCTAGCAGTTCGATTCAAGAGCCGCCCAGCGGCACCGTTAAGTCCAGACCGTTGTTGTTTCTCTCTCAGTTCTATTAGGAGGAAATCCAATGTCTCACTTTAGCACTCTGCGTACCAAAATCACCGATGCCGAAATCCTGAAAGCTTCCCTACGCGACTTGGGCATTTCTGTCAAGTCAGAAGCTGATGTTCGCGGCTACAATGGCCAACGTGTTCGCTCCGACATCGTAGCAACTTTGGAAGGCGAATATGACTTGGGTTGGTCTCGCAATGGCGACGGTTCCTTCGATTTGATTGCAGACTTGTGGGGCGTTGCCAAAAAGCACAATCAAACCGAGTTGATCAACTCGATCAACCAGAAGTACGCAGTGAACAAAACCTTGGCAGCAGTCAAGCAGCGTGGTTTGCAAAACGCCAACGTTAAGCTGGTAGTTCAAAACTAATTGATCTGCGCGTTTCTAAGCTCGCGGGTTAACCAATACGGTTAACCCGTTTTTTACTGGGATTTTTTTGCTTCGGGCGTTGAGCTGGAATTGTCGATGGTTTGTTGATAAATTTCAATCATGCGATCGACTTTGCGTTCCCAGTCGAAATGCTCCCGAACGCGCGAGTATCCAGCGCTACCCATACTCTGACGGAGTTCCGGCGAATGGGCGAGCTTCAGCATAGCTTCAGTTAGCCCCTGAACAAAGCCTTCTCTGGAATCTGGTTCTACTAAAATACCGCAAGTGGCATCGAGATAATCCTTTGGCCCGCCCCAGTTCAAGGCGATGACGGGTAGTCCCACTGCCATTGCTTCCAAAACCACGGCTCCCCCAGGCTCTCGCAAACTCGGCAACACCAGTACATCAGCTTGTTGCAGTTTGATCGCGCACTGCTCCTGAGACTGCCAGCCACTGAATACAACTTTGTCACTTAGCCCCAAATGTGCTGTTTGAGCTTCTAGTTCGCCCCGCATCTTCCCCTCACCGATGATTTCCAAGACTGTATCGATTTGAGATGCGACGGGGACGAAGGCTTTTAGCAGCAAGTCTACAGCTTTCCAGTCCACCAGCCTTCCCAAGAATACAAAATTAACCTGTTGATTGGTTTGCTTTGATGCGGTAGAGTCCGATCGCCACACCGAGAAATCCACGCCGTTTTCCACAAGCTCAATAATTTTACCGCGTACTCCCGATGGAAGTGCCTGCTTTGTCCGCTCATTTGCTACCAAAAGTGTCTCAGCTTGAATTTTGCCGGGGAACTGGCGGTTGAAGACATCGACAAACTGGTAACCGAATGCTATTAAACTATCTACTGCAAGACTTTTGCGCGATCGTTGAAATGTGGGAGGAAATTTCACACCCGCATTCAGCGGTCCCATTACTACCGGCACACTCAATCCAAACATCAAGGAAGGGAATTTTGGCGAGACCGGTGTTGGCTCATGTACAATATCAATCTGGTGTTCGCTCACCAGCCGCCGGACAATACGCCGCTGGATTCGTTGGGTATAGAACCCATTTGACATCTTTTCGCGATCGCCTGTTGTGAGTCGCTCGTCTCACCGTAGGCGATCGCTCGGATCGCCATGTCTTCGGAGTTGACCTTGGCGTATTCCACAAAGATATCGAAATAGCGATCGCCATCGAAAACTCCCGTATCCAAAAGTTCCCATTCAGGTTGGTCGTACCCTCGCCTGCGGTTCTCAGTCACCAAGGCCTCGTAGGGATAGGCTGCCTGGGGATATTTGTAGAGATATTTCATGTAGGAATGGGTGGGGGTACTATCCAGGTAGAAGTAGTATTCCTTCACATCTTCGCCATGATTGCCTTCGCTTCCCGTCAAGCCAAACATCCGTTCTTTGAGAATGGGGTCTTGGCCGTTCCAGAGTGCGATCGCAAAGCAAAGGAATTGCTGGTCATCGGAAATACCGCCAATACCATCTTCGCCCCAGCGATCGGTGCGCGATCGGGCTTGATCGTGGGTGAAGTAATCCCAAGCCGCACCTTGGGGACTGTAATCTTCCCGCACTGTTCCCCATTGACGCTCAGCTAGGTATGGCCCCCAGTGTTTCCAACCAGATGCTTGTAAACGTTTGCCTTCCGCAGTATTGAACATGGTTTCTGATACTTTTAATTGGGACAAGGTATAAAACTCTTAAAATCTTACTTTTCTATCAAGATCATGTTTCTGATCTTGGGATGAAACACGGGCGTAAGCAATGGTTTTACCTAGAATTATAGCAGTCGCCATGACGATTAGGACAATTTTATTTTTTCAGCTATTTACGTAACGCTGCCTTCTAGGCGGTGTCCTAACCGCCCAGAGGGCGGCGTTACTGATGTCTGTCCCAACTGGCTTGGCGGTTGCTATATCATAATTCGTGCCACCTGGTAGACTTTAGATTAAGTCAGAAACCAACGGTTCGGCTTAAAGGACTCCCATCAACTTAGGAACGCCTTTGGGGTAACAACTGATGGTCAACTATTGACATTGCAGATCAAATAGATGACTATAGTATAGTATAGTATTGTTTAGTTAATTTATGAAACAAGTTGAAAGTTTAAAAACTCCTGCATGGTGGCAAAAGATTGAGTTAATTATTGCCCCTATTGGCTACTGGGAAAGAGCATTTCAAAGTCATCCAGAGGCTTTTTGGGTAAAAGGAGTAGATTGGGGAAGTCCTCTGATGATGTTTTATACTCCTAAAGCTGCTCAACAGATTATTGAAAATAGGGAAAAACATTTAGAAGTAGCCTCGTTTCCCAGTGAGTTAAGAGCAGTATTTGGCGATAATTCAGTAGTATCAATAGAAGGAGATCGCCACAAAATTTTGCGTAAAATATTGATGCCTCCTCTGCATGGAAAACAGGTACGTTCTTACGGAAAATCAATTTGCGATGTCACCCACCAAGTTATTCAGCAGTTACCAACCAATCAACCATTTTCAGCTTGGGAAGTTGCACAAGATATTACACTGCAAATTATCATCGAGATTTTGTTTGGTGCTGCTAAAAAAGAACGCTATCAGCAGATGAAAAATCTGGTAGCTTCTCTCTTGAATTTATTTGCAGATAAAACCGCTGGCTTTCCTCTGTTAAGAATTTTTTCCAAAGTTTTAGGAAAGGGAAACTTAGGGCAGAAATTCATCCAAACAAAGCAGGAAATCGAACAGTTGATTTATGCTGAAATGGCAGATCGTCGAACTGTTACAGAACTTGAAAAAACAGATATTTTGTCTCTACTGATGTCATTTCGTGACGAACAGGGACAGCATCTAAATGATGTAGAAATATTGGATAATTTTTTAGCATTATCCACAGTAAGTGAGGGAGCTATTGCTGCAATTTGTTGGTCGTGGTACTCCCTTTACCGTAACCCAGAAATTCAGGAGAAACTCCTTAAAGAAATAGAAAACTTAGGGGAATTTTCCGATCCAATTAGTCTTTACCGTCTCCCTTATTTAACTGCTGTTTGCAATGAAACTCTACGAATGTATCCGGTTACAATGTTAATTCTGCCTCGCCGTGTTAAAACACCTACTGAAATAGGAGGTTACGAATTACAACCGGGAAATATAGTTTCTGTTAGTAATTATCTCCTCCATCGTCAAGAAAATTTATATCCAGAACCGAACAATTTCAAGCCAGAACGCTTTCTTGAGCGTCAGTTTTCTGTCTATGAATTCCTGCCCTTTGGTGGCGGGAGTCGGAGTTGTCTTGGGGCAGATTTATCTCTGTATTTAATGAAACTAATTTTAGCAACTATTGTGTCTAGTTATCGACTAAAATTAGCGGATAACCAGTTTATAAAACCCCAAAATCGGAATACGAATTTAGTTCCGGTTGGTTTGCGGTTAGTGAAACAGGATTCTTAAGTGAAAATTTGAAATCAGTATCCCGAATATACAGGTTAAAATGATGGAAGCACCCCAGTCACTCGATCGCCCCTCTCAATTCGACCATCAGCAACATACGTTTCCCAGTTACCAAGATATCATAACAGCCAGGGATACTATTTATCCATACATTAAAACCATTCCAATGAGATTATTGCACGCAGATATATCTCAAGATCAAAAGGTATATCTAAAAACCGAAAATCTCCAAATCAACAACTCTTATAAAATCAGAGGCGCTCTCAATGTCATTTCCCACCTGCTTAACACAGACGACAAAACCCTCTTTCGCTCTGGCATTGTCACTGCAAGTTCTGGCAACTTTGCTTGCCAATTAGCCTATTCATTAAATATACGACAAGTAACTACAGAGTTGACACTTGTGGTGCCAACATTTGCATCTCAACAGAAAATTAACAAAATTCGTGAGATTTACGATCATGTCCGCATTGTCAAATTGGAGCCAAACGACTGGATCGAAATTATTTTGAAAAACAAATTTGATCCTCACAGTCTGAAAATTGTCGAAGGTTCCCTTAATTTAGACACCTTGCCTTTTTACATATCAACCGCTACTAATTTTCATGTGATAGCAGGAAGTGCAACTGTTGGATTAGAAATCATTGACGAAATTGACGATCTAAACAACACTTGTGTCATCATTCCTTATGGTGGAGGAGGATTGACAATCGGCGTTGCGACTGCAATGAAACACGCCAATCCTAATATCAAGTTCTTTGCCTGTGAAGTTGAAACTGGTGCGCCACTGAAAGCTTCTCTGGAAAACAGTACCCCCACTTATGTTTGCTTTGAACCTAGCTTTGTTGATGGCATCGGCAGTGTTACCGTTATTCCCCATATGTTTGAGGAAGTTAAGACCCTCATCGAAGATAGCCTAGTCGTCAGCCTTGACGAAGTTGCGAATAGTATGAAATTGCTTTATGATGACTACGGAATGGTTACTGAAGGTGCTGGCGCTTCTAGTGTCGCCGCCTATTTGAAGTATAAAAGTACAGTTTTAAAAGACTTTACAAAAGTTGTTTGCCTGATTACGGGCGGAAGTATTGAGCCTGGGATATTCCAGAGTTTAATTAACAAACCTTGCCTTGCTTAACACATTTTCACAGCATTAGGATTTGATTATAACACTATGTTCTCCCCGCATATTCACCTTTCAAACAACGCGAACATACCAAGAGTCGGCGTAGGAGTTGCGTCAGTCGAGAATCCCGAATATCTGGTTTATCAAGCTCTAAAGAATGGTATCAGACTGATTGATACTGCTTCAATTTACAAGAAGGATAGGGAAGTTGGTAATGCCATCAACAAAGCAATAAGCGATGGCATCACCACAAGAGACGAGATATTTCTTGTTTCCAAACTTTGGGTACATGAAAAGGACGATCCCCTGAAAGCGCTGGAAAGACAATTGAAAGAGTTAGGTCTAAACTATGTCGATCTATATCTAGATCACTGGCCAATGCAGGTTTTCACAAGAGATGGACAACTGGTGAAAGTACCCACCCACATTGTATGGAAGGCAATGGAAAACCTTGTCGAAAGGGGGATGTCAAAGGCGATCGGCATAGCCAATTATAATGTTCAGAGAATAATGGATTTATTAAGTTATGCAGAGATTTCACCGTCTGTGTTGCAAGTTGAGGTGAATCCATACTTTCATCAAAGTAGCCTAATTAATTACTGCCGCAGTAATAACATTGCCGTTATGGGCTACAATTCTTTATGCAATGCGAAATACATTTATAAGTTTCAGCCTGATTTCAGTCTTAATCTCTTTGAAGAGCCTCTCATCAAGGCGCTAGCAGAAAAATACCAAAAGACCCCAGCACAAGTGATTTTGAATTGGGCTGTATCTCAAGATATCGTAGTGATTCCCGGCACTTCCCATCCGTGGCGTATCTTTGAAAACCTCGATGTGTTGTCCTTTCGACTAACCAATGAAGAACTTACTAAACTTAAGTCGCTAGATAGAAACATGAGGTGCAATGACTCAACCAAGTGGGGATTCTTTGAAGGCATCGATTTCTTCGCGTAATTGTTTTGACATTCCCCGCATCTTTAGACCGGGGAATGTCAAAATTTTATTATTTACTCAATAAAATTTTTGATATTTTTGATGATCTCAATTGGGGTTTCCCCAACTCCTCTCATTTTTGAAATATCCTGTCCTTTCATAATACCTGGCTTCTCCATAAATTCGATTACAAGTGCTTTGTGTACCTGATAATATTTGCGTAGGTTCGCCAAACACTTTTCAAAGCTTTCTCCTGTCTCATCGAACTCTTTTAGGCGATGCATGATTGAAGTATTGCCTACCAATTCTACAAAGTCTTTGTGAGGTTTCCTGAATCCCGACCTTAGCTCATGTTCGTATTGCTTCATGCTTTCCGGGTACTCAATACCTAACATTTTTTTGAGAAGAAAGACACTAGGATCTTGTCCCGATGATGGTCCGACGTATTTGAGCTTTGAATCATCGTTATCTCCCAACTGAACCCCACCCTCATTTGCATAAGCGGAGTATCCTCGGAAATAAAATCGCATATCGTCGAAAAAAACGAACGGATCCATTTTGCTGAAGAGCAACTGCATTTGACCTGTAGAGAACTCGATTATATCTGCTAATCTGTTGAGGTATTCGTTGATTAAATGCACATCCGCTCTGGTAAAATCTCTAAAACTGATTTCTTTGCTTTCCTCATTTAAGTATTTGTAGCAGATATTGTTTAAGTCGTAGCACATATCGATCAAAATGATCAGCGAGCGAGTTGATAAATAATTAGCCTTGAAAAAATAGGCTTCTGAAGGAGTACCTGTGAAAGAATATAATAATTGTGTATTATCGTAGGAGCAGGGGGCTTCCCGATCTACCATTGCGACCCCGTGAATGGGAGCCCAAAGGCAATAGATTTCTCGAATACCAAGCAGATTACCAGTATAGGAATAAGGCATCCATAACTGAGGAGGAATCCTTCGGTATTCTGGATCTATCGTGTGAATGTAGGCGTTTGTTAGGTAGGCAAAGATCGCAAAAACCTTTGTTGCTTTTGCATCACTATCTAGATATCTTAAATCGTCTTCTCCGAAACTCAATTTATGAATTTCGGGAATGAGGGTCTTATTTTTGAGAAGCTCTGTTATATGGCAAACCAGGTCATGGCATTGTTCAAATTTGGGAGGTAGAGCAACTTCCAAATTATCAAAATATGACATAAAGCCTGTAGTGAGATCTATTTTGTGATTAGTTAACACGGTGTCGTAGACTTCACGAGAACTGTAGATTAGTCCGTTGGATGAGGGCAGATTCATAATTTTAATTAGTAAAATTGACAAGAGTAGATAGTTAGATTGGGGACATTAATCCAGAGAGGGTATTGCTTCAGGATCGTTCTGAAGAGTTCTTGGCACTTGGATGGCGATCGCCACCATTTTAGTTGCCATAAATCCCGATAGAGCCAGCCACAAAATTTGGTTACTCTGAGCTTGCCATGCCCAGATTGCTAAGGGTGCAAATCCCAATAAAGCACCACATAAAGTCGAGTTACGGATAGGTTCACCTTCAGCTAAACCTCCGAAATATCCATCGAAATTACTAGAAATAGCCTGACATCCTAAAACGAGGATCAACCAAGGAGCATAAAGTTTGATTGGCAGGGTAACTTCAGTATGGTCAGATAATAAACCAAAGACAGTTTCAGGAAAAAGGATGCACGCTCCTGCAATGGAAAGTCCCAATGAGATGCTGGTTCCTAGAGACAACTGCAATAAGGGTATGAACTGGTCGTTAGCTGTTTGACCTTTAAAGTTTCCAGTCAGGGTTTCGGTGGTAAAACCAATTCCATCCACCAAAAATATACTTACCAATATTACCTGCAAGAGTAGAGCATTTTCGGCAAAAATTATTGTACCCATTAAAGCACTGAGACTACCGAAAGCAGCCATAGTGGTCATATTGGCTAAAGAGCGGACAAAAATATTGCCATTGAGGGTAAAAGCCGATTTAAAAGCTAACCAATCCCAAAGCTTTTGGAATGCTGTTTGTAAGTCTTTGAACTGGATGTCTTTACTTGCCAAAAACAGCCCCACTAACAACATCAAATATTGACTGAGAGCCTGAGCAATTCCGGCTCCCGTGCTTGCCCACTCCCATTGGATAATATAGAGGTAGTCGAACATCACATTAGCAGCGTTGCCCACTACAGACATCAGCAATACTTTGCCACTCATTTCTCGTCCCAACAGCCAACCAATGAGAACGTAATTAAACAAAACCGCAGGTGCTCCCCAAATTCTGGCATTGAAATAGTCAATCCCTGAAGCTTTAACTTCTGGAGTTGCACTGACTATGGCAAACCACAGTTCTCGGATAGGATATTGTAATATCAAGATCGCCACACCTAAACTCAAAGCGATTAATCCATTCCTTAGTCCCACTCGCAGCATTTCTTCGCGGTCATTGCGTCCAACTGCTTGAGCGGTGACTCCAGTGGTTCCCATCCGTAAAAAGTAAAAAATGACGTAGATGAACTCAAACAAGATGCTAGCAAGGGCAACTCCAGCTAAATGATGGATTTCTTTTAGGTGCCCTAAGAAAGCCACACTAATTAAACCCGCCAGGGGTATCATAATGTTAGAAGCAACGTTGGCGATCGCTAGTTGATAGAAACGTTTGATAAAGTCATATTGGGAAGGAAGCTTTATATTCATTAGTATTTTGATTTTGAGTTATAGCAACCGCTAAGGCGGTTAGGATGCAAGGTGTGGAATATCTTAGCACGAAATTTTCCCGAATCAGTAATTTTATGATGATTACCGGGAGGCTGATTCAGTAACCGCTAAAAAGTGTCCTTATAGAACCCATTTGAGATCTTTTAAGAGGATGCTAGCCGCAGTTGATCGGCTTTACAACAGTCGATCAGCTTGACAGCAGTCGATTGGCTTGACAACAGGCGATCGGCTTGACAACAGTCGATCGGCTTGACAACAGTCGATCGGCTTGACAGCAGGCGATCGGGTAGAATCAGTAAAGTTAAGCAGGTCAGGGCTGAAAATGGGTTATTCGAGCGATGTGAGTGAAAAAGAGTGGGAAATCATCGAGCCATTACTGCCCCAGAAGAAGAAAACTAGGCCACCAGTGTGGACAAAACGGCAAGTTCACGGGCGGCATATTTTATCAACTCAAAAATGGTTGTAATTGGTCTGACCTACCCAGAGCTCTACCGCCATACTCGACAGTATTTGGGCATTACCAGAATTGGTGTGAGGAAGGTGCACTCGATCTAATCTTGGTACAGCTACATAGCAAGGTGCGTGAACAAGTCAAAAAAAACCGCAGTGGACGACATTAATCATGGTTGATTCACTCATGGGTAAAAAATACTTGTAATGCTAGTATTGAGTCGAAAGGGTTTTGTTTTTACAAGACAACAAACGGTATCAAAAGACACCTAGCCGTCGATATCCTGGGCTTTCCGTTCTTTACTCATTGCACCAAAGCTAGCCGATCAGATGATTGTGGTTTGATTGAAATGTTTTCCCAAAACATCGATTATTTCAAATTGAAACCTGTCGAGTTACCGAAGACAACCATCTTATTAGATAACGGCTATCATCCTGAAAAACTCACGCAAGCTTTGGAGGAGATTTACCCTGACATTATGACTAAGATTCAATTTGAACTCTCAGCCAAACCATCAAAAGCAGAGAAGGCAGCTAAAGGGCAATCTGGATTTGTGCCTGTGGCGACTAGATGGGTAATTGAACGTTCAAATGCTTGGGTAGATCGATGTAAAAGCTTAATCAAGAATTTTGACCGTACACTCGCTCGTTCCAATGCCAAGCTCAAGCTGTGTTTCATTCGGCTAATGCTCAAACGGCTAGCATCCTCTTAAAAAGATCTCAAATGGGTTCTATAGAGGTGGCTGAGCAAGCCTACACTAGGTCCGCCTATTCTTGAAGGCAAAAGTTTGCTGATATTGTTAAGCAGCCGGTGTACCCAATCGTCGGCCACGAAGTGCATTCGATCGCAATCTTCAGGAAACAGAGCTTCTAGTTCAGCCTGGGTGCGTGCGTGAACTACTAACCATGTTTCTATTTGGCGCGATCGCAGTATTCGGAAATAATTCACTGGTAGTAAGGCTTCGCCACCGAATTTTGTTGAGGCATTCTGAGCAACAATTACAATTCGCATCACTTTTTTTACTCCAACAGGATTTATGTAATCTAAGATTTAGAAGCAGTTTTTTCGCTAACCATGTGTTCGTAAATTTCAACAATCTTTTCTGCCTTTTTATCCCAGGCAAATTCTCTGGATCTTTCGATCGCAGAGGCTGACATACTTTCCCGTAGCTGATCATCTTCAACCAACATCTGAATTTTACTTGTCAACTCCTGGGTGAGATACTCTCTAGAAATTGGCTCTATCTTAAAACCTGTTTCTTCAGTGACATATTCCCCAATACCGCCGTTATTGGCAACTATGCAGGGGAGTCCGCAAGCCATAGCTTCGATTACCACTGCTCCGCCGAACTCTCGGATCGAAGGGAAACAAAAAATATCTGCTTTCCTGTAATAATCCAGAGTTTCTTGTTGATTTACCCATCCTGCAAAGCTGACTATTTCGCCTAAATCAAGCTCCTTGACTCTGTTTTCCAAGTTGTTTCTTTCCGAGCCATCTCCTACTATTGTTAAGCGGATTTTACTTTGAATTGCCTGGTCTAATTTCCCAATAGACTCTATGACAATATCGGCGCATTTGTAAGGAACTAATCGGCCCACAAAAAGCAGATTGATATGGCTGACATCTTTATTTGGGATATTTGTCTGATTTAAAAATTCTTGGGAAATGCCATTTTCGTAGAACAAATCAATTCTTTCGTCAGGGATTGCAAACAAATCTTTTAGCAAGTTTAGAGTATAGGTTGAACCTGCTAATATTTTGTCTGCTTTTTTGTAAGTTTCTACATAGCCCGGTACTAACGATCTCCCCACAGCTCTCAAAAAATTTAAGTAAGCAAATTCCTGTTGGGCTACTTCTTGAAAGCCGGGGGGAAAGGGAACGCCTCCATTTACAGGGCCCAAAAGAAAAGGAGTCTGCTGACACACACTGACTACCTTAAACGGATACCGCGGAATCATCGGGGTAATTGCATGAACTATGTCATAATCTCCCTTGAGGATTTTTGATTGAAATTTTTGATATACTTGCTGATCAAATTCTTCATAAATTGGGTAGCTCAAGGCATTATAAAGAGGCCAATTTACTCGCCCGTTGGCGGTAATTCTTGCTACTATATTATAATATTGTTTGGTTAAATTCGATTCTTCTGGGTAGAAAACTTTTTCATATTCGGTTTTTTTTTCAAGAGCTGGTTTATTTCTAATATGGGTGACGAGGGTTACATCAGCTAAATTATTGATTTTTTGAAAAAAATTGTAGCCCACCAAAGGTACTGATGCCCAGTCAGGATTGCACTGCTCGATAATTAGCAAAACTTTTAATTTTTTATTACTCATTTGTTTGCTACTCAGGGGTGGACTTTCTGGGACGTTAGCTGTAATTCTAGCTGGCTGAATTAATGGAGTTGGTTGTTTTATATTCGATTAGCTTGCTCTGCTGCCCCAGCAATCGGCGCTGGTGAAACTGGATTTGACCTTGTAGCTGGGGAAATTTGGCTAATACGCAAGACAAAGCGTAGATGGCTGCGTCTTTAGTTGCGAGATCCCGATGCTTTACATAATAGTTATAGGTGCGATAGGTTGCTAAGGGGTAGCCACTCAATAGTAACAGACTCCAGCCTTTTGTCGGCCATGCCATTGCCAAGGCTAGGGCTGGCAAGACTAATCCCCAAAACCAGGTGCTTCGGGTTTCTTTTACCCAATGGCGATCTGGTTCGCTGCCGTGCATCCAGGAGCCCTCGGCGTAGGCGTGACCCGCTCTTTGAGCACGTTTCCACCATTGAGTGAAATTGGTCATTTGCGCGTCGTGCAGGGTCATTTCTGCGTCTAAACGGAGGATTTTCCAACCTTTTTGGCGCAGCCGCAAGCACAGTTCGGGTTCTTCGCCGGCGATGAGTGCGGGATTGAAACCGCCGACTTGTTGCAATGCTGGGGCGCGCATCATGGAGTCGCCGCCGCAGGCTTTGGTTTCGCCGATCGNNTCAACGACTTCGCAGTCACCGTCTACAAATTGGACAAATTCGATGTCTGGTGCTAGTTCTAGTAAGCGGGAAAAGCCTTCGTTTCTGGCGCGGGCTGCGGTAAAGGGTGTGGATAGGTCGAGTTCTACTGTATCGGCTCCGAGCGATCGGGCTAATTCTAGGCTACCGTCTGTGGAGCCGGAATCGACGTAGACGATGCGGGAAACTTTGTTTGTGGCCGAGACTAGGCATTGGCCCAGGCGCTGCCCTTCATTTCGTCCGATCGCCACTAATCCAATTTGTTTCAAGTTTTACCTCTTGAATTCGACTACTGAGCAGTTCTTTTAATTTTAATAAAAGTCGAGCTAATTTGACAAGTTTTCTTCGACTTCTAGAAAATATTTTTCAGACTAGCTGGTCTTTTTTTCGATAATTTTTGCTGGTATTCCTACCGCCGTTGCACCGGGTGGCACGTCACAAATCACCACAGCATTAGCACCAATCAAAGCATGATCGCCGATCGTTACGGAGCGAATAATTTTCGCTCCTGCACCGATATCGACGTGACCGCCGATTTTGACATCAGCAACAATTGTCACCTGTTGAAAAATCAGGCAATTAGGGCCAATGGAAGCACTTGGATGAATGACAATGCCATTAGGATGAGTCAGCAGCAGTCCTCCTTGTATTTGGCAGTTTAAAGGGATGTCTGTTGCAGTTACAACGCTCCAAAATCGATACTGGATGATGTTCAAGCGGCATAAAAAATAGCCTAAAATCCCACCTTGCTGCTGCCACTTTTGATAGTTGCGGATAGCTTTGAGCAGTTGGCGACTGGGTTCCCACCACTTGCTAAGTTTTTCGCGGCTCCAGTCTGGTTCTGTAGCAGAAATGATTGACTTAGTGATTGACTCAACCATTGTTTGTGCAGTGTTTTGATGATGTAGACAATTGTGCTTATTTGTGCAGTTTACCTTGAGAGGAATCTCTAACTTGAGTAGGGAGATTGCTTGAATCTCCGCAGAGTTAACTTGCTTGAGAGAACAGAGAAAGTTCACCCTGATATCTCTGTTTGTTTTAATTGAAGTTTCAATCCACAATCCTAGGCTTATTTGTTAGACGTTGGTTTTGCCAAAGCCACCGCTCGCGGGGGAGTTGGAGTTGATGTGTTGCTGTAGAAGTGCGACACTCGCAATTGTACGAGCTTGGGTTCGATTTCGGGGTCGAAGCAGCCCTCACGGCTGTTAATTAAATCGGCCCAGGGCAGGCTTTGAGTTTCGGCTTGCAATTTTTTCACTAGGTCTTCGACGCGGCCGATCGGTCTGGCGGGGACGCCTGCTACTATATCGCCCTCGGCGACATCTTTGACGACGACGGCACCGGCGGCGACGATCGCATTGGGGCCGATGGTGACGTTGCGGAGGACGATCGCCCCGTAGCCGATAAATACGTTGTCGCGGATGTCTATCTTGCCTACGGAATCTAGTTTAACGTTGTAAGCCCGGTTGAGCATGGCGATCGAGCCGTCGTGGCCGATCAGGGTACAGGAGGAGAAGTGGACGTTGTTGCCGATGCGGACGTAGGCGGGATCTGTAAAGACGGTGCTGGGCAGGATGGTGCAATTAGAGCCGATCGCGTAGAAGTTGCCGTGGCGGCGGAGAAATTCGGTGTATTCTTCGGAACTGGGGTTGCAGAATTTGGTGTAGAGGCTGGGGAACTTGCCGTAACGCATGGCCAGGTGGCGGAGGATTGTTTGCAGAGTTGACTTAAGCATTGTCCTGTTTGTTTGTAGATTGAAGAATTTTGGCTGGGATACCAACAGCAGTTTGACCGGCTGGAACATCTGACAAGACGACTGCATTGGCACCGATATTTACATCGTCTCCTAGGTTGACCTTGCCGAGGATTTTCGCGCCGGCGCCGACGTTCACCCGATCGCCCAATTGAGGCGATTCTAGCGGTTTGTCCAAATAGCGGTTTCCCAAGGTTACGCCTTGGCGGATAATGCAGTCGTCGCCGATCGTACAATATCCGTGAATAATAATAGCGCTTTGATGTTCAATCACCACGCGACGGCCGAGCTTTACCGTATAAGGCAAATCTATGCCGTAGGTGTTGCGGACTTTTCGGTAGAGCGATCGATAAATAATGCTCAAAGGAGCTCGAAGTAATTTCGGTTCTACCTGCATTCTCCAGACACCAAAACGCTGCACCGCTACGGCCCTAAATCCCGGTTTTGTCCAATCGCGACCGTGAGCAATCCAGTCTTCTTGAATCTGCTGCCACAGTCCCTGTGCGGGGGTTTCTACTTGATTTTCACTTGTGATTAAGTTTGGCTCCGTTACCATAAGCTCTCATTAACACTTATTGCTTGTTTACCCTGTTGCTAGATGCCCGTGATAATAATTTGTTTATCTGGTTTTTTGAGGGAGGTTCAACCCGGTTTGTTTAGATATATAATACCATTTTCTGGACTCCATCAAACAATATTTTTATTGCCAGCGTTAACCGGGTTTATTTGGCTTTGACTTCTTTACAAACTCCCTTTAAAAGTTTTTGGATTTTTCAATCTTACCTCCCTTAAAAAATACACTATTCAATACAAAATCGCTGAGTAAGTTTGGTGGGTCGCGGTCGGGCTTGCCTTGAAGTACGCGGCGCACCCTCCAGGCTGCAAAGCCCGAAGCCCAGCATACATCAGTTAACGCTGTGTAAACCAAGCCGTAGTTTTTGATAAAATAGCGTCGCCGGGAATCAAACCAATACTGGGGCAGCCGCTTGGGGGCTGCTTTGGTGTCTGTTACGCCTGAGCTTTGGCCGACTAAGTGGACAACGCGACTTTCGGGTACATACCAGCAACTCCAGCCAGCCTTCTGAGCTTGCAGGCAAAAGTCCATTTCTTCGCAGTACATGAAATAAGCTTCATCCATCAAGCCAATCTTTTCAAATACTTGGCGACGGACGATCATGCTGGCTCCAGCTACCCAATCAGTTTGACAGGTTTCTTGAGAGATGGGGGGTGCTGCGGCCCATTTTTTCAATAACTTGGATATAAAGCCTGTGCGCCAACCAAAATCGAGTTCGGTCAAGAGATTGTGAAACCGGAAAGCTGACTCCTGGGGCGTGCCGTCGGGGTCTTCTAAACGGCTGCCGGCGATTCCTGCTTCGGGGTGGGTGTCCATGAAATCTACTAGGGATTTTAGGGCACCGGGGCGAACTACGGTGTCTGGGTTGAGCAGGAGGATGTAAGGCGGGGGATTGGGGGATTCCAGGGCGGGACGGATGAGGGCGTTGTTGCCGAAGGCGAATCCGCCGTTGCAGTCTAGGGGCACGAAGGATGCCCATTCGTTCCAGCCTTCTGTGGCGATCGCGCTGCTAATTTCTGCGACTGAGCGATCGCCCGAAGCGTTGTCGGCAATTGCAACCCGCATACCGGGAAGGGATTCAACTTCGTTAACTAGAGAACGTAAGCAGTCAATGGTCAAACCAGGGGTTCGGTAATTAACAATGACTACCAGTAGGGGATAGGGATGATTGGGCACGCTGGCATTGGACATAAGGGCGATCGTCTGTTTCACAATTTGTATCTCAGTTTGTATCTGTTTGGCAATAGCAGGCGATCGACATTTTACAAGATCAGAATGCTTAAAGTTTATACTGCCTGTAGGTTTGACTCGCCGCTCGGTGCAGGAGCGAATGTCGATAAACTAACCCATTCATGTCATCGCAATAGCCACCGCCAATCACACAGGCGACGGGATAACCCCCGGCCAAACAAGTAGATAAAACTTGCATTTTCCGGCGAAATAAACCCGTATCAGTTAAAGCTAATTTTCCCAGTTTGTCGCCCTGATGAGGGTCTACTCCGGCATCATATAAAACCAAATCTGGCTTGACATCCGAGAGCAAATCTGCTAGGTATTTAGCCAAGGTTTGTAAATATTCGTCGTCCTCCATACCGACAGACAAAGCTACATGTGACATACTCCACACGTCAAGCGAGTACGCTATGACGTGGGCTTCTTTGTAGCCCGATTAAGGGTATACAAAATTTCCTTTGTGGTACTTTTATCCATAGTTCCTACTATAGAAAGATTCCCACTACAGCGTTTTATACTGGGGAAAATGTCCAACCCCAGTCTTTTTAGGTTGATCGCAGCATTAATATCACGATCTACCATCAAAGAATTTTGCTCGTCCCAATAGTCTCTCATACTACAATCAGTGAAAATAATTTCATTCCGATAACAGAGAACCATTGAGGTATAAGCAGGTTTTTGTGAAACGACGACTGATCCAGCTTTGGCGGCTATGTATTCCAGCGTCAGGAAAAATTGACCAAATGCAGCATCCAACCAAGATTTATTCAACCCTGATTTAGCTGATTGACCATTGGGAAGATAATTCGCATTATCATCTTGCTTAACTTTATTTCTCTTGGTTAAGCCTTTAAGATTGAGTTCTTCATAAAAGAAAATTTTGGCTCCTGTCTTGATCAACTTCTGAGCGGTTTTATAATGGAAGTCTTTACGAGACCGAGCAATCTTTTGATGTCGAAGAGCTTCTTTTTTGGCCAATTTACGTCGAGATTTAGAACCTCGTTTCCGTTTATTTCGTTTCTGAGAAATACGGTCTAGTTTCGCTTTATTCTTGCGAAGTGGCTTCAAAGAAGGTAGTTTTTCACCTTCGGAAGTAGCCAGATAGACATCTTCATGTAACACCGCATCCAAACCGATTGAGTTATCCCAAGTGGGAATAACTTTATCAGGTGTGAATTGAGGTACAGAGATGTCTTCGAGTATTAACTGAATGAACCAACCATCAGCTTTTTTCGTAACACTAGCTTGCTTGATGGTAAATCCATAAGGGATTGGGCGGTGCATCCGAACTTTCACAACCCCCAGTTTCGGTAATCGAATATATATCCAACTCTTGCGAATCCATTTAATCCAATCATTACTCGCAGTGGCGAAAGTCATCGTCCGATAGTCTGCTTCTGTTTTGAATCTAGGCCTGCCCGATTTTTTCCCCTGACTATCACCTACGATAAATCGCTCACAAGCTTTGTCTACTCGCTTAGAAACGTCTTGCAGGATAGTTGAATCAACCTGCTTAAAGTCTAATAACTCGCCACTATGAAAAACCTTTACCAAGTCTTTTTTGAAGAGGGGCAATTGTTGTTTTTGCGAATAGTAGTTAGGCTTTTCTCTGAGAGCAGAAATACTGACGATCAATGGACAAGCATTTACAGCAGTGCGGTTGTTATCCCACCAATCAAAGCGATCTCCCAATTGGCGATTATACCAATAACGGCAAATTCTGAGCCACTGGTTTAGGGTTAACTTTTGATTGGTATTTGGATAAAACTGGTACTGATATGTTGTTTTCATTGGGTCACAGTTAAAATCGCACCTATTAGTATTAATCTATCAGATATGTTATTCTCGGTCAAGTACATGAACTCACATTATCCATAAAGATCGATAAATTTTCGACATGAGATATTTGAGGAGCCAATAATTATGGTGCTACCATAATAAGTAAAATGAAAATTGCTCGTCTCGTCATCCAGATATGGGCGACTCTCATCCCACACTAACCTTCGATCGGTCTAGTGTGGGGATTCCCGTCTATTGAGCTAAATCGACAATCAATACTTGACGAACTAAACCCAATTGTTGGAGGACACGGGAGGCGATCGCCAAATCGTTAAAAATACAAAAACCAGACCCATAATTTGGGAAAGCATGATGAGTTCCGCCGGCGGTATTGCAGGCTAAACCGGATTCTAAAGCGAGTTTAGCTGTGAGCACAGTACCTGCGACAGCCGTGCAAGTGCGGTTAACCAGGGCCCGACTCCAAGGGAGACCAATTCGTCGCTGAGCTTTGGCATCGAGGGTGCCGTTGCAGTAAGCTTGAACGTAGTGGTCGTCGTGGACTAACTCAATCCATGCTTGGGGAGGAAGTTCGGGAGTGTGAAATTGCGATCGATCTGCTACCCCCTCCGCGAGCAGCATCTGGTAAAGCAGTTGAAACTTTGCCATCGGGAAGCGGTGACTGGAGGGGAGGGGTGCAACGTAATCTTGGTGGTAGACAATTGGTAAGTCCATTTACACTATTTTATACCAATTTAATGGGTCGTTGCATAGATCTCGATCCCCCTAAATCCCCCTGGTGGGAGGGGGACTTTGAGCAGAATCTTGTTCCCCCCTCCCACCAGGGGGTTAGGGGGGATCAGATTCTATGCAGCCTCATAAAAAACTGGTATTGTAAAACTTCATTGAGTTTATAAGCAATTATAAACAATAATGGTATTATGTTGTGAGTGTTGAATAAGGAATACGCACAGCCTGAAGAACGGAAATCTCAAATGCAGTTAACAGAGAGGCACATCATTAAATCCACGGAACATCGTTTCGCCCAAATTGACGAACTAGCCTTTAAATCCAAAAACCTCTACAATGCCGCCAATTACGTCATTCGTCAGAACTTTATTTATGGATGGGGCTATGTCAATTACAACGAAATGAACCGATTGATGAAATCTCAGGTCGCCTACAAGGCTTTGCCTGCTAAAGTAAGTCAGCAAATCTTAATGGTTTTAGACAAGAATTGGAAATCTTTTTTTGAAGCCGTTAAAGCTTACAAAGCTGACTCTTCAAAATTCACTGGCCGCCCAAAATTGCCAAAGTACAAAGACAAAACCAAAGGGCAAAACCTTCTATTTTACACGATTCAAGCAATTAGTAGCAAACACTTAAAGAAAGGAATTATCCAACTTTCCGGCACTAAGCTTTCAATTAAAACCCAACTCAATCCCAACCAGATTTGTCAAGTTAGACTGGTTCCGAAATGTGATTCCTATGTAATTGAGGTGATTTATGATGAACCGGAGTCCACCATCAGCAATGCCAACTCTGTAGCTAGTATTGATTTGGGGCTGGATAATTTAGTGGCGTTAACTTCAAATCAGCCGGGTTTTACCCCTTTGTTGATTAACGGGCGACCATTAAAATCGATTAATCAGTTCTACAACAAGCGCTCATCGCGATTGCAATCCCAATTGAAAGGGAGTCGCAAAACCTCACCCCGACTTCAACGCCTAACTCGCTGTCGCAATCAAAAAGTAGATAATTACTTACATCATGCTAGTCGTGTGATTGTTGACCATTTGGTAGCGAAGCAAATTGGGACATTGGTGGTTGGGAAAAATGCACAGTGGAAAACAGAAATCGAGTTAGGTAAGCAAACCAATCAAAATTTTGTCAGTATTCCTCACTCTCGATTAATTGAGATGTTAGAATACAAAGCTCGCTTGGTGGGAATCACAGTAATTGTGCAGGAAGAATCCTATAGTTCACGGGCCAACTTTCTGTGTTTAGACCCAATTCCTGTTTACGGAAAAACTGATAAAGAGCCTGTGTTCACTGGCAAGCGGATTAAAAGAGGTTTGTACAAGACATCGGTCGGTCAATTAATTAATTCCGATGTCAACGGGTCTTACAATATCCTCAGAAAGGCAATCCCAAATGCGTTCAGCGATGGGATAGGTCGTGGGCGTAGTTCAGCCCGTGGTTAATCCGCTCAAAAAAAGTGAAAGGGGAGGGACTTGAAGCCTCCCATGCCTATAAATGACTATACTTTTACCAGCTATTAGTAGGAATGAGTCTCCAATCTCCATCTCAAATCTCAAATTTCAAATCACCGGAGAATCTGTATATGCAGCTAAAAATAGTCTGGGAGTCGGGCAGCAACGATCCAGAAAATGCCGATAACCTCGATCGAATCCGTCAGTGGTGGGCAAACCTCAACGGTAAAGAAATCACCTGGGTGGAGCGACTGATTCCCCTTGGCGGTGAGAGCGAAATCCACTGGCACCCCCAGCGTTTTGACGAAAAATTTGTCATAGTTAACCCCGACATAAGCTCTGACACTCTCTATTGGTACAAACCTGATTCTCCTGTGGAACGGAATACAACCGTTCATAAACTGGAACTCGATAATTTGCAACAGCAATTGTACATCTATCCTCAGTTGGAATCAGAACTGGTAATTTGCATAGAAATACCCGCAGTTAAATATCAAACACTTGACTTGAATAATCCCGAAATCGCCTTGGGTGAAAATAATATTTTACTACTGTGGGATGCTGAACAAGAACTTGAAATAAAAATTGCCCTCAGTCATAAAAATTTTGCGAAACTTCAGGAATTACTAGCCCAACGTCCCCAAGAAAAGAGTTGATATAACCTGGATTACGGCGGTTTTATCGATCGCCTTAGTTACCTGTAAATATCTTTGCTAAAACCCAGCCCTACCCTCTAGAAAAAATTGTGATTTTGCCAGATTAATCCTGTCAGCAAAAACTCCCTGAATAATCGTCAATTGTAGGGAAGATCCCGATTAACTAAATGATGACTCCGCAGCTAAAAGTATCAAATTAAAAATGGCAGAATAAAAGATGGTAATCAACAAAGAAAGTATCCATATTTTAATTATTGACGACGAACCCAACAACATCAGGTTTCTCTCAAATATATTGACGCAAGAGGGGTATAAAGTTCAGTGTTATCTTTCTGGAGAAATGGCAGTAAATGCTAAATTTTCTTGTTTGCCAGACTTGATTTTACTTGAGGTTGCCATGCCGAGAATGAACGGGTATGAAGTCTGCCAAAGACTGAAAGCCAAGGAGAATACCCGCGAGATTCCGGTAATTTTCTTGAGCGTGTTCAATGAAACTTTTCATAAAGTCAAAGCTTTTGAAGTCGGGGGTGTTGACTACATTACTAAGCCTTTTCAATTGGAAGAAGTTTTAGCGCGAATCGAAAGTCAACTGACTATTCAACAGCTATCGAAACAATTAAAAGAGCAGAATGCACAACTGCAACGAGAGGTAGAAGTTCGCAAAAAAACAGAAGAAGCACTCCGGGAAAGCAAAGCACGGTTGCAGAAATTGGCGGTGAATATACCGGGAGTTATTTATCAATTTGTGAATACTTCATCAGGAAGTTTCTATTTTGAATATATCAGTTCTGCTTGTAAAGATATTTACGAAGTGGAGCTAGAAGAGATATTGAATAATGCGGAACTATGCTTCAATCAAAATCATCCAGATGACCGACAATTATTGTCAACAACAATTGCCACTAGCGCTCAAACCTTAGAACCTTTTGCCTGCGAATGGCGGATTGTTACGCCGTCAGGAAAAGTCAAGTGGCTACAATCAAAGGCTCGACCTGAAATGCGTGATAATGGAGATATTGTGTGGTACGGCGTACTTTTTGATATCAGCGATCGCCAAAAATCAGAAATAGAAACTGCGGTAGCTAAAGCAGCATTAGAACGGCAAATTCAGCGAGAATTATTAATCGGAAAAATTACTCAGGAGATGCGTTCTAGCTTGCAGCCAGAGCAAATTTTTCAAACAGCGGCAACTCA
This sequence comes from Microcoleaceae cyanobacterium UBA9251, assembly GCA_003542015.1. GTDB lineage: Bacteria > Cyanobacteriota > Cyanobacteriia > Cyanobacteriales > Microcoleaceae > Microcoleus. The sequence continues at coordinate 23,797 of DPLL01000168.1, forward strand.
AATCGGTCAGGCATTTCGGGTTAATCGCTGTTTAATTCACACTTACGTTACTAACCCTCAAGTCGATATTCCTTTGGCGGCAGAGTATCTGGAACCGGAATGGGAATCTATTGGCGATGTATCAGTTCCGATTTGGGGCAATCCTCATGTCATACAAATGATGCTGCAAGAGCGGGCGATCGCCTCTAATAATGTTGATTTAGAGCCTCTTTTGCAAGCAGTGCAACCGATTTGTCGCCTGGTGGGTTTGAAATCGATGCTAGCAGTTCGCACTTCCTACCAAGGCCGCGCAAACGGCGCTGTCTGCTTGCATCAGTGCGATCGCTACCGTTCATGGACTGAAGATGAAATTGACCTTTTAGAAGCTGTGGCGGCTCAAGTAGGTATTGCGATCGCCCAAGTCCAACTGATCGATCGAGAAAAACAGCGCCGCCAACAGCTCGATCGACAAAATCAACAGTTACAAGCAGAAGTTCGCACCCGCATCCGCGCCGAACAAGCTCTGCAAGAATCTGAAGCAGAATTGCGGGCGATTTTTGCGGCGATGACTGACTTAGTTTTAGTTAGAGATGCGACTGGGCGCTGCATTAAAATCGCCCCGACAAGCTCGTCGAATTTGGTTAAACCTTTCAGCGAAATGATGAACAGAAACCTGCAGGAATTTTTGCCGGAATCTGTAGCTGATTTGGTATTAGATGCTATCCAACAAGTTCTCAAAACTCAGTCAAGTATCAATGTTGAATATAGCTTTATTGCGGGAGATCACGAAGTTTGGCTCGACGCTAAAGTTTCTCCGCTTTCGCCAGAATCAGTAATCATTGTGGCGCGAGATATTAGCGATCGCAAACTTGCAGAATCCGCACTCCGATCGAGTCAGCATTTCATTCAAGCCCTCGCCGATGCTAATCCCAACCTTTTGTATGTCTACGATTTAATTGAACAGCGCAATATCTACAGCAACCGCCAAATTTCTACGATGCTGGGCTACACCGCCCAAGAAATACAAGATCTGGGTACTGCAATGATGCCAACGCTGTTCAACCCCGAGGATTTGCCAGCCTTTTTGGAAAGTGTCCAACAAGTGGAGCGAGCCAAAGACGGCGATGTCATTGAATGTCAATACCGAATGAAACACAAAAACGGCGAATGGCGGTGGATGCACAGTTGGGATACAGTATTTCTGAGACAAACTGATGGTAAACCTCAACAAATTCTCGGCACGGCTAACGACATCACAGACCGTAAATTAGCCGCCGATAAACTGCTAGAATCACAGCAAAGAATCTCATTTTTATTGCAGCAAACGCCCATCGCAATTATTGAATTAAATCTCAATTTAGAAATTATTACTTGGAATCCTGCTGCCACCAAAATTTTTGGCTACAGCCAACAAGAAGCGCTCGGTTGCACAGTGCCGGATTTCCTCGTTCCAGAAAAATGCTACCAGCAAATATCTCAAGTTTTAAGCAACAAGATTAATGCCGATTTTGGAGCCAGTTGCACCACAAATCAAACTATTACAAAAAATGGTAAAACTATCGTTTGCGAATGGTATAATAATCCGCTAATTAATGAAAACGGTAGAGCGATCGGCATTGCTTTAATGGCTGTAGATATTACCGAACGCAAGCAAGCAGAAACCGCACTGCAAGAAAGTGCTTTGCAGCAAAGAGCGATCGCCAGAACTATTGAAAGAATGCGCCAGACCTTAGAGATCCGAGAAATTTTTCACGCCACAACCCGAGAATTGCGCCAAACCATGAAGTGCGATCGAGTCGCCATTTACCGTTTCAATCCTGATTGGAGTGGCGAATTTGTCGCCGAATCCGTTGACAGTAGCTGGATTTCTCTCATCCAAGAACAGCAAAGCGATCCCTACTTCGCAGAAGGCACTGTGGAAAACGAAAACTGCCTAGTCCAAAAATTCGATAGCACCTCACCAGAAGTACGGGACACCTATTTGCAAGAAACCGAAGGCGGAGCCTACAGGCGAGGGACAGCTTACCTCTGCGTCGAAGACATTTACAAAGCAGGATTCGACTCTTGTTATATCCAATTGCTAGAAAGATTTGAAGTCAAAGCCTATATTACTGTACCCATTTTATGCGGACAAAAACTCTGGGGATTGCTAGCATCCTATCAAAACTCAGCGCCCCGCCAGTGGAGCGAAGCTGAAATCAACGTCGCAGTTCATATAGGCACGCAGCTAGGAGTAGCATTGCAACAAGCTGAATTGCTCGCTCACACTCAAAGACAGTCAATGGAACTAATGAAATCTAAAGAAACCGCCGAAGTTGCTAATCGTGCCAAAAGCCAATTTCTAGCTTCCATGAGTCACGAACTCCGCACGCCTCTCAACGCCATCCTCGGTTTTTCCCAAGTTATGGCTCGCAACAGTTCCATCACTCCAGAACAAAAAGAATATATAGAAATTATCAACCGCAGCGGCGAACATTTGTTGGAACTCATCAATGATGTTTTGTCAATGTCTAAAATAGAAGCGGGTCAGATTACGCTCAATGAAAGTCGCTTCAACTTCTATAACCTGCTCAACAGCCTTAAAGAAATGCTGCAACTAAAAGCTCATTCAAAAGGCTTAAAGCTAATTTTTGAATTCGACTGCGATTTGCCACAATATATTCAAACAGATGAAGCTAAATTGCGGCAAGTTTTAATTAATTTGCTGGGAAATGCCATCAAATTTACTCAACATGGAACTGTGACTCTGCGAGTCAGAAGTCTAGGAGACAACCATGTAGCAGGAGATGAAAAATCCCAACTGTATTTTGAAATTGCCGACACCGGCCCCGGTATTTCTGANNAATTTGGTAACAGCAAGTGATGAACCAGAAAAATCTAGCACCAAACAAGTCATTGCTTTAGAAGCCGGACAGCAAATTTATCGGATATTGATAGTTGAAGATATAGTCGAAAACCGCCAACTGTTGATCGAGCTTCTCAAACCGTTGGGATTTGAAATTCGCGAAGCAACTAACGGTGCAGAAGGTATTGCTTTGCAGTTAACTTGGAAACCGCACCTGATCTTGATGGATATGGTGATGCCAGTCATGGACGGGTATGAGGCTACAAGGCTGATCAAGCAAACTCCACAAGGTCAAGAAACCATCATTATTGCCCTAACTGCTAGTGCTTTTGAGGAGCAGCAGCAAGTAATTTTGTCTACAGGTTGTGACGATTTTATCTGTAAACCCTTTCGGGAAGACGTACTTTTTGACAAGATAGCGCATCACCTAAAATTGCGTTATATTTATGAGGAAGAAAAGTCATCTACTTCTGTGTCCCCCCTGATACCTCCCAAAATTTTGACCGCCGAGGATTTGAGTGTAATGCCCATACAATGGGTGGCCGATTTGTACCAAGCAGCACTTTGCGTTGATGACAGTGGCCTACTGGAACTGATCGAGCAAATCCCTGAAAGTGAGGCAACTCTCGCTAATGCTTTAACAGATTTGGTCGATAATTTTCGGATAGATATCATCATCGATTTAATTCAAGTATATTATGATGAACGACCATCCACTGCCAGTGACCTGTAGAAATATTCTGATCGTTGACGATACGCCGGATAATTTGCGACTTTTATCAACTATGCTTGCATCCTACGGGTATCAAGTTAGGAAAGCAATTAGCGGGAAAGTTGCTCTGCAAGGGGCGCAAATAGCTCCCCCCGACCTAATTTTGCTAGATATTAATATGCCGGAAATGAACGGCTATGAAGTTTGTCAAAAGTTAAAAAAAAGTGACAATACTAAAGATATTCCGATCATTTTTATTAGCGCGCTAGATGATGTATTAGAAAAAGTAAAAGCTTTTCAAGTAGGAGGAGTAGACTATATTACTAAGCCGTTTCAAATAGAAGAAGTTTTGGCCCGCGTCGAAAATCAACTTTCTATTCGTTCTTTGCAATCAAAACTTCAACAACAAGCTAGGGAATTGCACGATCGCAATTCTAGATTGCAGCAAGAAATTGCGGAACGACAGCGGGCTGAAGAAGAAATCCGGTTTTTGCTGGAAACTACGCGGGCGATCGGCGAATCTGTAGACTTTCACTCGGCTTTAGAAGCAATTTTGCACCAAGTTGGCGAAACTATAGGATGGGATGTAGGAGAAGCTTGGATTCCTGATACAGAAGGAATTGTCCTGCAATCCAGCCGGGGTTGGTATGCCAGCAACACCAGCATGGCATCATTCCGTAGCGAAAGCGAAAAGTTGACATTTACCCTGAATATAGGGCTACCGGGACGAGTTTGGGCATCTCAGCAACCTGAATGGGTAGAAGATTTTTCCCAGGCGGGCTACCCAGATTTTCTCCTCAGTCAAATAGCAGTAGAGACCGGATTTAAAGCAGGTTGTGGCGTGCCTATTTTAGTGGGTGATGAAGTATTAGCAGTGCTGGTTTTTTTTAAGATTTTGCCATGTCTAAAAGACCAGCGATTCATAGATTTATTTAAGGCGATCGGCACTCAATTAGGTTCTTTAATTCAGCGCAAGAAAGCAGAAGAAGCGCGGCGAATTGCTGAAGAAAGATATCACAGTATCGTAGAAAATGCGATGGAAGGTATTTTTCAAAGTACGCCTGATGGAGGCTATCTCAGCGCTAATCCTGCTTTGGCAAAATTGTACGGTTACGACTCGCCNNGGATGGTCGGAGAATTTGGATCTCAGAAAATGTCCGCGCAGTTCGAGATTCAAAAGGTGAGTTGATGTACTATGAAGGTACTGTTTCTGACATTACGGAGCGCAAAAAAGCCCAAGAAGCGCTGAAGGTTCAACAGGAACAAAGTGAGAAATTGCTGTTAAATATTTTGCCTAAAGCAATAGCAGAAAGATTGAAATTAGAACCCAGCACAATAGCTGACTGTTTTGAAGAAGTAACTGTTTTATTTGCTGACATTGTTGGCTTTACTGAGTTGTCGGCTAGAATGTCTCCTACGGAACTGGTAAAGCGTTTGAACGTGATTTTTTCCCACTTCGACCAGTTAGCTGAAATGTACGGTGTGGAGAAAATTAAGACTATTGGTGACGCTTATATGGTAGTTGGGGGGTTGCCTACACCGAGAGAAGACCACGCTGAGGCGATCGCCCAAATGGCCCTGGGAATGCAAGCAAAAATAGCAAAGTTGTCCGCCGAAACCGGGGAAAAATTGGCAATTCGCGTCGGCATCAATTCCGGGCCAGTAGTTGCGGGAGTGATTGGGGTTAGCAAGTTTACTTACGACTTGTGGGGAGATACTGTGAATGTGGCGTCGAGGATGGAA
>DPLL01000378.1 GCA_003542015.1 Microcoleaceae cyanobacterium UBA9251
ATCGCACCCAAGGGGTTCGATCGGCTAAGCTCCGAGGATTGACTGCGATCGCCCACAGCCCTTTAAATATGGAAGTGATACAAAATGCTGCCGTCGTCTTTAATTTCGCAATTGGCATTAAAGACTTCGGCTTGTTCGTTCAAAAAACGCTGGGCGACATCCGGCGACAGCCGCGTCTCCATCGCAAACCGCACCAGAGTGATTTCGCCGCGCCCTTCTTTAATCAGTCGGTACAAAGCGCTTTGGAGTCGATCGCTCTCTGAGCGCTCAAGAGCAGCTTTGTCGCTCCAATTCGCCGCCGCCGGAATCAAACCGCGACTGACCAAAATCGCCACCAGCAAGCCAACACCCAAAATCAGAGGCACTGTCGGATCGCTCGTTGGCGTCGCCACAATTTGCGGCACTTGGGCGGCGGCAAAACTACTCACCATTTCTTTCTCCGACGCTTGCGTATCCGCCATCGCCAGTTGGGTTTTGTTGTAAAAATCTTGCTGAAGCTTGATTTGCTGCAACAGGCGAGCTCGCTCTCTTTCGTATAGGTCGAGCTTTTGCTGAGCTTGTTTTAGATCTTGAGTGACTTGTGCTAAGCGTTGGTTGAGCGATTGATTGACTGATTGCCACCTATATCTGTTAATCAGGCGGCTTTTTTCTACCATGCCCTTCATCAGCATATCCACCGTTTGGACTGCTTGCTGCTGGTCGAGCGATCGATACCCAACAGCAATTTCCAGCGGTTGTTCTGGCTTAGAAATCTTGACGCTAGCATTCTGTCGAACTTGTTGAGGTGACAGCTTAACTGCATCTGCCACTGCTTTGACAACATTATCTGCCAGCAGGACATCCGCTGTCAGTTGCTCTCCTTGCTTCAGAATTGTCGCGCCCGTGGTCGAAAATTTGACTGGCGGATTGTTAGAAGTGAGAGTGCCTTGAGCCATGAATCCCGGAGGCGGCGCTAGGCGGTAGGCAAGGGCCCCTGAAATGCCCATAATTACAGCAAAACTGCCTAGGGCAATCCACCTGTATCGATTTGCTGATGATTTAAAACGTAAATTTCCCATTTTGATAGTCAAGTCATAACTTTCGCTATTGGCAGCTACTGCAAAAACTTGTGGCGCGATCGTCCCCGGATGGTAAGTCAAATTGACTGCATCACCTTGTGAGGCATCACCTTGTGAAGCATCACTTTGTGAAGCATCAAAATCCCTCAGCTTTTCGCTACAAGCTTTTGGCTTTTGGGAGTTACCAATATTAATGGCGTGACTGCGGGAAAGGTGCGATCGCCATAAATCTTGAACAGGAGCTAGAACCGATCCTTTTTTGCTAACAGTTGCTAACAAATATATAAGTTGAGATGTTCTATCAACCAAGGCGGATCAACCAATGCCGGTAGAAATCTCTACAAGCACTTATACTCTTGCATTCAGAACGGCTCAATTCATTCTATATGACATAAAGACCTCTTGCTCAGGTGAGTGATTGTGAGTAAATGTTAGAAAAAGTCTTGCTGTTATAGCAGTCGCCAAGGCGNNCGAAGGGCGAGCGTGACCGGAAGTATCCTAACAGCCTTGGCGGTTGCTATAATCCACCTTTTCGGGAGGATGTCACTCACAAACTACTAATTTCGCCCCATCTTCTCAACACTTCGACACAACGACTGCCTTTACCCGATCGCCCTTCGACTACGCGAGCGGGTAAACTCCGTCCTTGGGCGAGCGTGCGATGGTGCGTGCGTAGTCGAACNNTCGACTACGCGAGCGTGCGACGCCACGCGAAGCTGAGCGTGACCGGTAGACGTTGAACAATGAACAAAACCTTAAATATTATTTTTCCACTTCGACACTTCGACTACGCGAGCGTGCGACGCGAAGCTGAGCGTGACCAATCGGCGAAGCTGAGCGTGACCGACTCAGCCAGGATTATACCACCCACGCTTGAGTGTTGGCTACCAATGTTTTTGATCAAAGAGAGTTATCAAAGAGAAAGTTGTGGAGCTGGGCGATCGGCCGACTCCACAGTATGCGATCAAAGAGGTGATCAAAGAGGGATGGTTTGAGCGGACGATCGGCACTCCCTACCCTGACCACAATTCTCAGATGCCGATCGGCAAAATTAAACCTTCCCTAGCCATTACTGCCTTCGGAAAAGCGATTTGCACATCCACAGCGATGCGATCGAGAAAATCATCAGTATGAGCCGGATCATGGTGAAAAATCACCACACGCTTCACCCTAGCCTCCTTAGCCATTCTCACCGCTTCCTGCCAAGTCGAGTGTCCCCAACCCACCTTCGGAGACTTGGGGTTGTGATATTCCTCGTCAGTGTACATCGCATCATAAATCAGCACGTCAGCATCGAGAGCTAGGTTGTAAACATCCTCATCCAGGCGATCGGGAAAATGCTCCGTATCCGAACAGTAAACAACGGATCTTCCCCGCCAAGTCACCCGATAGCCCATAGCAGTATTCGGGTGATTCAGAGAACCCGTCCTAATCTCAATATCGTCCAGCATCATCGTCTGGTTGTGATTGAGTTCGTAAAAATTCAAATCCGCCTGCAAGCCCATCAGCGGCACCGGCGAATTCGAGTGCAGCACCCGTTCGACAAAGTGCCTTTTCATGCAATCTCCATCGGGCGGGATCGCCCCGTAAATATCAAAGCTATTGCCGCGGATGAAAGCTGGAGCAAACAGCGGGAACCCCTGGATATGATCCCAGTGATAGTGAGTAAAAAACATATAAGCTTGCACCGGCATTTCTTGCACCAACTGATCTCCCAGCATCCGCAAGCCAGTTCCGCCGTCAAAAATCAGGCGTTTTCCGCCCACTCGCATTTCCAAACAAGAAGTATTTCCGCCATAGCGAACAGTTTCGGCTCCCGGTGTGGGAACACTGCCCCGCACACCCCAGAACTGCACTACAAAATCATCTATACCTTCCATTACTTCGGAGGGTTGAGGGCAATCAAGGGGAGTTGCCGCTACAGAGGACAAGCTGATTTCCATGTTAAAATTCAGACTTTAAGGTTCCACATTGTCCGTGATGGCGCAGCAGGTGGTCGCACAACACTAAAGCTACCATTGCTTCCACCATTGGCACCGCTCTTGGCAAAACGCAAGGGTCGTGCCGTCCTTTTGCAGCCAGCAGCGTTTCTGTACCCTCGCGGGTGACTGTACGTTGCTGCTGACGAATGGTCGCAGTTGGCTTGAAGGCTGCCCGCAGAATTATATTTTCGCCGTTAGCAATGCCACCCTGAATTCCGCCAGAGCGATTTGTGACTGTACGAATGACACCATTGTCATCAGTATAGTATTCATCATTGTGTTGGCTACCTGTCATCAGAGTCCCGGCAAATCCCGATCCAATTTCAAACCCTTTGCTGGCGGGCAAGGACATCACGGCTTTTGCCAAGTCAGCTTCTAGCTTATCGAATACGGGCATTCCCAGACCTTTGGGTACGTTGCGGGCGACGCATTCGACAACACCGCCGATCGAATCTCCACTGTCGCGAACTTTTTCGATGAGTTCAATCATTCTTTCGGCACATTCGGCATCGGGACAGCGAACTATATTGCTTTCTACTTGTTCTAAGGTAACAGTATCCGGGTCTGCCACACCTTCTAAGTCTTTAATGCGTTTGACGTAGCCGACTATTTCGACTCCGGCTACTTGTTTGAGAATTTTTTTGGCGATCGCCCCTGCTGCTACTCTACCTATAGTTTCCCTTGCCGAACTTCGACCACCGCCTTGCCAGTTACGAATTCCGTATTTAGCATCGTAGGTAGCATCGGCGTGGGAAGGGCGATAGGTAGTAGCCATTTCCCCGTAATCTTGGGGGCGGGTGTCTTGATTGCGGACTAAAATGGCGATCGGCGTTCCCAGAGTTTTGCCTTCAAACACCCCTGAAAGGATCTCGCAAGTATCAGCCTCTTTGCGAGGAGTTGTAATTTTGCTTTGGCCAGGGCGGCGGCGATCGAGTTCCGCTTGAATTTCCGATGCGTCAATGGACAGGAGTGGCGGGCAACCGTCAATTACCACTCCCACACCACCGCCGTGAGATTCACCAAATGTCGAGATCCGAAATAAATGCCCAAATGTGTTCCCCATGATGCTTTGGCCTGAAACCTAATAATTTTTAGCTTAAATGGAATAGAGATTTACTGTATTTATGAAAAATATACCATTGACGAGTAGGCGACAGGCGATCGCCCCACAGAATCACTCCCTTCCCGGTATAAAAATATCTCCGAGTAAGAGGGAGAGAGGGAGATGGGGCATCGGGCCTTTATAGCATCGGGCATTAATCTGACTAATGACTGCTGACTAATGACGACTGACTAATGACTAATCTTCGTGTTCTTCAAAAGGATCTCTCAATTCCTTAGCGGGGGGGCCAAAAGCCGTGTATATCGAGAAGCCGGTCATTGCCACCAGACACAAGCCCAGGGAAATGCCGAGAACTGCTGCGGGTTCCATAGTTTTGATCAATTATGAGTGCTCAACTCCATAATATTACAAAAAATAACAATTCGTCTCAAAGTCTCCTAATTTTAGGCGCGGTACGGTATGGAAGTCAGAAGTCAGAAGTCAGAAGGAAGAGGGAAGAGGGAAGAAAAAGAAACTATGCCCCATGCCCCAT
>DPLL01000375.1 GCA_003542015.1 Microcoleaceae cyanobacterium UBA9251
TTTCATCCCTGGACTAAAGTCACAGGGTTTTCAGGGTATTTCTTATAATCTAGAGCGCCGCATCCTAGGATTCAAGCTAACTCAAAGTCTGAAACTGCGTAAATACGTTACTTGACCAAGAAGTTGGGATACAAGCCCCGTCCTTCTAGGACAGCTTTTCTTGATTTTCTAATATACTCCTTCAAAACATCTGTGCACCGCCAACAGAAACCGCAAAATAACTAGGACTCCACAATGCCTCTTTGTGGGGCTTCTTATCGATCTAATTTACTGGCATTCTTAACATTTGCTCCATCTATTTTATCATAACTAAAATTTGTCAAAAAATCTTTAGGGATCAAGCATTTAGGTTAAGCTCGAAGTTTCTCTGAAGATAGCTGGCAGCCGAATTGTAAAAGTAGAACCTTGATCTAACTCGCTGAGTGCAGTAATATCTCCGCCCATCATTTCGCAGAATTTCTTAGTAATCGTTAATCCCAAACCAGTACCGCCGTACTTCTTAGTAGTTGAAGAATCGGCTTGCGTAAACGGATCGAAGATTCTGTCTAACTGTTCGGCACTCATGCCGATGCCGGTATCTGCGATCGTAAACAAAATCCAGTCACCAGAGGGAGATAAAGGCAAGGGGGGAGACAAGGAAGATGAGTTTTGTAGTTGTGATCCTGCTTCTGGCCGTCGGGGGGCGGTCTTTGGAATGCTTTCGAATTCTCGGGTAACGGCGAAAGTAATCATGCCAGAGCAAGTAAACTTAGAGGCATTGCTGAGGAGGTTGAGCAGGGACTGGCGAAGTTTAGTCAAGTCGGTCTGCATCGAGCCAATATCGTCAGCACATTGTATCTCTAAGATATTGGCATTTTTGTCTGCCATCGGCTTGATGGTGGAGGCCACATCCTCAACCAGATTTAAAATGTTAAAGGTTTCGACGTGCAGGTTCATGCGGCCGGCTTCTATTTTAGAGAAGTCAAGGATATCCTTAATCAGTGCTAGCAAATGTTGGCCGGCCGTGTTAATTTTCTTGAGGTCGCCGACGAACTCTTCGGCGCCGAGGTCTTGGGCATCTTCTTGCAGGATCTCACTATAGCCAATGATGGCGTTGAGGGGTGTACGGAGTTCGTGGCTCATATTGGCAAGAAAAATGCTTTTCGAGCGGTTGGCGGCTTCGGCGGCTAATGCGGCCTGGCGGAATTCTTCGGAGCGCTTGTGTTCGGTGATGTCGCTGGTCATGATTAACACGCACTGAGTGCTGCCGAGGTCGATGAGTTCCACCGACAGCAGCCAGTCGCGGACAACGCCTGCTTTGGTGCGAATTTTGATTTCTTGATTGCTGACAGAATTTTGCGCGAGCAAAATCTCGGCGAGTCGCCGTCCGTCTTCAGAATTGACCAACATTCCCAATTCGCTGGCGGTCCGGCCGATAAATTCGTGGCGTTCCCAGCCCAAGGAGCGCAAAAAGCTTTCGTTAGCATCGAGAAAGCATCCGTCTGTGAGGGTGCAGATGCTGATGCCGACTGGAGAAGCGTGAAAGGCTTTGGAAAATCGTTCTTCGGAAGAACGCAGGGCGGCTTCGGCGCGCTTTCTGTCGGTGATGTCTTGGACGGTGCTGGTGATGTAGATGGAGTTGACGGTGGCGTGTTCGCAGACTGTGCGGTGGCTGCCGTCGGGGAGTACGAGACGGTAGTCGATGCTGTAAGGTTGTTTATGTAATAAAGCTGCTTGAATGGATGTCTTGACTAATTCTCTGTCTTCGGGGTGTACATATTCTAAGAAGCCTTCGAGACTGGGTTCAAAAGTTCCCGGCGGCTGTCCGAGAATGCGGTAAATTTCGTCGGACCAGCGGAGTTGCTGGGTTCTGCGGTCTAAGTCCCAGTTGCCTAACTGGGCGATGCGCTGGGCGTTGGCGAGGCTGGCTTCGCTGGCTCGTAGGGAGGTTTCTGCTTGGCGACGTTCGGCTACCGTGGCGGCTAAGACTAGGCCGGTGACGGCGATGACGGCGATGAAGGCTTGCAGGGATAACAGGGCTTGGGGGATGCTGCTGGCGTGTTTGAGAAAGGGGCCACTGCCTCTGGCTATGCCCCAGATGGCGAAGCCTGTGAGGATGAGGTTGGAGAGGGCTGTGTAGCGCTGACCGAATCGAAAGGCTGCCCAAACTACTAGGGGAAAGGGCAGGTATTCGAGGGGATAGCGGGCGTAGGCGGCGCGGGTGCGGGAGCAGAAGACGAGCCAACCGACGGCGAGCAGCAGCAGCAGCCAAATGGCGCGTTCGGCAACCTGCTGGCGCTGGGTTTTGGCGGTGGGCAATTCACGCCAAGTCAGCAGCAGGGGGGCGATGAGCAAAATTCCCATCGCGTCTCCCACCCACCCAGTCCCCCAAATCGTGCCTAAATTGCTCCAGCTAGATAGGCCGGTTAGGCACTGGATGATGCTGTCGATGGTGGAGTTGATCAGGGTTGAGCCGAAGGCTGCTAGCCCGACTATTCCTAAAACGTCTTTGAGCCGATCGAGTCCGGGGTTGAAGTTGATGCGTTGCAGCAGGTAAGTTCCCGTCCACGCTTGCAAGGTTCTGGCGCTGGCTGAGATGAATGCAGTGGCTATGTTGGCGGATGGTATGCTCATGCTGAACAGGAAGCTTCCGATCGCGATGCCGGGCCATAGTTGACGTCCGAACAGCAGCAGGGCGACTTGGGCAATTCCTGCTGCTGGCCACATGGGCGATACTTCTGAACTCAGGGTGAGTGTGGAAATGGCGAATTCGGATGCCCAAAAGTAGATGAGGGCGATCGCGCCGACTAATAGAAAGTAACGCCAGGAAGATCCTTTGATTTTGTTAAGCAACTTGGTCTGCATTGTCGTTTGGGGAAAAGGTAGCCGATTGTTCTGAAATTATTAGGTGGCACGGGACAGGTACGGGGTAGGTAAAATGATGCTATTAAGTGATGGTAAGTCATAGATCGTAGCTAGGGGGATAACTGCTTTACTGTGCGATCGCTTAAAAATTAAAACTTAATGATCGAGTAGGGGGGATGCAATACAAATTAAGTTTATTTATCCCCATATACTGAAAGCAAAAGTCAAAAAAAATGGTAGCGGAAGTTAATTTTCCCTCATCTCTAGTGTGCAGGCACTTGGATTCTGGCCTATAGGTTCTGCCTTCTGAGTTTTGATGCTCTCAAAGAGTGGCAATCTATTTCCCAGATGCTGCTGCGATATCTAATGTTACTGCCAAACGCTCTTGAGCTTCTTTGAGGGCGGATGAGGGCCGGCCACCGAGAAGGGTTGCTTCTATAGCACGACCTAAGTTTTCTGACAGGTGGGAGTAACCTGAGATAATGGGTCGCGATCGGGCTGATTTCATTTGTCCTAAAAATACTCGCAAAACTGGGGTTTTTGCCACAAAGGTTTGATAAGTTTCGCTTTGTCTCGATTTGAGGTTAATTGGCAAGTAACCTGTTCCCAAGGCCCAGGCCGTTTGGAATTCTTCACCGAGGGCGTATTCTAAGAATTCTAGCCCTGCTTTTTCTCGTTCTGGCGAGGATTTCATTAAAAATAGGTGTTCACCCCCAACGACGGCTGCGTGGCGTTTGAGGGCTGGTATAGGGATAGCTCCGTAGTCGATTTTAGTTTGCTCCAATTGTGCTAGCGTCCAAGGCCCGGTGATTTGCATGGCGACTTTGCCGGCGATGAAGTTATCGAGTTCGTAACCCCGTTCTGGTGCTGACAGTATTGCTGAACCTTCTTTTAACAAGTCACTCCACAATTCTAAGGCGGCGAGAGAGCCTGGGTTGTCTATTTGAGGTATGGGAGTTTGATCTGTCCCGGCTTTGAGTTCACCACCTGCACTAAACATGAATGGGAGCCAGGTAAATACTGTCCATTCTCCTTTGCCTAGGGGGAGCACTATGCCGTGTCGATCGGTGCGACCGTCTCCGTTGGTGTCACGCGAAAGCGATCGGGCTACTTGCTTTAATTCTTGCCAATTCTGCGGCAATTTTGTGATTCCTGCTGCTTTAAATAAGCTGGGACGGTAAAATATTGCTGTGTTGTTTGTTGCTAAAGGAACTGACCAAGTGTGTCCGTTCAGTTCCATTGACTCGAACAGGGCGGGGTCGATTTCGGCTTTGAGGGGGGATTGATCGAGCCATTTTTCTAGTGGTTGAATTGCTTGCAGTTCTGCTAATTTCCCTGCCATTGTGGGAGTATTCCAAAGCAAATCTGGGGCGGCGTTTCCGACAATTGCTGTTAGGATTTTTGGCAATTGTTGGTCTGGTTGACCGATGTAAAGTGCTTCTACTTGGATGTTTGGATGTGTTTTGTTAAATTTTTCTGTGAGGGTTTGAAACACATCTCGGTTGGGTGGGGGATTGATGCCGTGCCACAGTGTGAGCTTGATGATACCGCTATTTTTGCCAGTGAGTGCGGTGCTGTTTTGACAGCCACTTAATATTAGCATATTTAAGGCAAGTAAAAGGCAGAAAGCGCGTTTTACTTGCTTTTTAATTGCTGTGGATAATTTGGATAAAATCATTTTTTAGTTGCACCCAGAGAATCAGATTTTTTAGACAGCTTCGGAAGCACAGGCGGGACGCCCGTTTCGGAAGCACAGGCGGGACGCCCGTGCCACAA
>DPLL01000172.1 GCA_003542015.1 Microcoleaceae cyanobacterium UBA9251
TTACCAGGCTGAGCCTGGTCACGAGGTAGACGAGGGATTTGGGGTCGACGATCTGGTGAAAAAAGTGGCTGAATACTGTCAGAAAAGCCCAGTTGGCAAAAAATTACCGAGGGCTTTTTATGTTCACGTTTCGGCTTTAGCAGCACTCAATCCTGTACTCGTAATTTATGAAAAATGTGCCAGACAAAATATCGAAAATATTGAGGAAGCAACCCTAGTTAAGTTTCAGCTTCATCAACCGAAAATATCTTATCTTTTTTATCCAGATTTCGATACAGATGCTCACCCAGCTTTGCAAAGGAGCATCCAAATTAATCTGGAAACAGGCGAAGTTAAATGTTTCGATTACAGCAACAGCGAAAATCCGCCAATTTTGCACCGCAAGGAAACTTTTGTGACTGCGGATTATCCCCAATACCAGAAGTTTTCTAAACTGACTCGCTCCGAAGAAAAATGGGGATTACTTGATAATACTAGCATGATTGGTACTCGCGAAGGTTGGCTCAAATATTTGGGATATTGCGGTGTGGAAATTCAAGATCATACTGTTGTTGAACTTTGCCAACAGGGAAACAGCGAGCTATCAATTCCCAAGATCGAGCGGCACAAAGCTGCCATGCTGCGAAACTCTCTTTCTAAACCTTTGCGTTTGGTTTTAGAAGCAGATTTATTTGTGGATGGGGAGACTTTTTTTGATTACGGCTGCGGCTACGGCGGGGATATTCAACATATTGCACAAGAAGGTTATGCTGCTGCGGGTTGGGACCCGTATTATCAACCAGATAGTCCGCGAATTTGTGCGGATATTGTGAATATTGGTTACGTGATTAATGTGATTGAATCTTTGGAGGAAAGGCGAGAAGCTTTGCTGAATGCTTGGGGATTGACTAAAAAATTATTAGTTGTAGCGGCTCAGGTATTGATTGATGATACTGATCGAGGTCAAATTGCTTACGGGGATGGGGTGATTACTTCTCGCAATACTTTTCAGAAGTATTACGAACAGGAAGAGTTGAAAATTTATATCGATCAAGTTTTGAGTGTTGATGCAATTCCTGTTGCTTTGGGGATTTATTTTGTGTTTCGAGATGCAGCGGAGGGTCAAAGTTTTCGGGCTTCTCGGTTTCGATCGCACTTATTGACGCCCAGAGTGCGATCGCAAGTCAAGCGTTTTGAAGATTACGCGGAAATGCTGGCTCCTCTGATGGCCTTTGTGAGCGATCGTGGCCGCCTTCCCGTCAAAGGCGAATTAGCCGAAGAAGCGGCGATTAAGGGGGAATTTCACAGTTTTAACCGCGCTTGGAGAGTGATTTTGCAAGCTACCGATGCGGATGATTGGGAGACGATCGCCGATAAACGCCGCCAGGATTTGCTAGTATATCTCGCTCTCAACGGTTTGGAGGGCGATTCCCTACGGGATAGCTACGCTTCACGACCTTCGATGCGCCGACTCCCAGCTCAAATCCGCAACGACATTAAAGGTTTATTTGATAATTATCAAAAAGCTTGCACTTTGGCGGATTTAATGCTATATAGTTTGGGCAAAAGTGAGATTATTGGTGATTGTTGCGAAGATAGTGCGATCGGCTACAAACAGCACGGTTCTCTTTCAGTTCACGTCTCTGCGTTAGAAGAACTAGACCCTTTGCTGCGACTCTACGAAGGCTGTGCAAACCGCACAATAGGTAGACTTGACGGCGCTACAATTATCAAATTTCACGCTCACAAACCTCAGATTTCCTATTTATTTTATCCTGATTTTGATACTAATCCCCATCCAGTATTGCACAATTCCATGCACATAGATTTGCGCGACCTTTCTGTGAGATATCAGAAATTTTATAATTTATCTAACCCGCCTATTTTAGTGAGAAAAGAAGCTTTTGTCACCCCTAACTATCCCCATTACGAAAAGTTCGCTAAACTCACTCGCCAAGAAAACAAATTGGGAATTCTTGATAGTTGCGTAGTTAAGAAGCATCAGGAATGGGTGAAGTGTTTGGAGGAAAATTGTGTCAGAATTAAGGGACATCGCTTGTTTTGGCGATCGGATGCTGACCCTGAAAAATTGAAAATACTGCAACAAGCTGCGTCGGAACGTCACTCGCGAAAAATTGAGATTAATGCGGGAAAGATTGAAGGAACCGCAGAAGGTACAGAGAGCACAGAGGATGGAAAAGAAGAGGGAGAGGAATAGTCATGGAAATAGAGTATGATTTTAGTCAGGGTACGATCGCAGAAATGGTTAATGCTGATTTTGAAGCGATTATCTCGCTTTCAATATGTGACTCTGATGGGAAAATTTACACACATGAGGCGATCGTAGACACGGGTTTTAATGGTTGGCTTTCATTACCTTCAGACAAAGCATTAGGCTTCTTGCTACAATGTTTTTATACAGTTCAACTCAGGCACAATATGTCCCTAATGAGCGCCCCAGCAAAATTCCAAGCAACCTCTCCCCCTTTCCGTTGGGATGAAGCGGGAGGTATCCGTATAGGTTCGAGTCGAGTGACCCTAGATAGCATACTTGCTTCATACCACAATGGCTCCACTCCCGAAGAAATCGCTATTCAGTATTCAGTTGTCCGCTTAGAAGACATATACAGTACCATTGCTTATTATCTCAACCATCGTCAGGAAATTGACAGTTATTTGGAGCAGCGCAGCCAACAATCTCAGCAACTGAGACAACAACTTTCTCAAAAACACAATTTAGTCGATCTGAGACAACGTTTGCTTGCTCGTTATCAGTCAAAAGGGGAGTCGATACCAAGTGCGCCTTCTCACTGATGAAAATTTTAATGGAGCTATATTGCGTGTTATGATGTATATTCACATTAGGAGTACCTCGAACAATCGACTAGAGGGTGGTAAATGAGTCAAAATATTTATCTATTTAAGGGTAATGACCCGGATATAAATCTTGCTAGCAAGAAGGCACGCGAATCATTTAAATATTTTTGGCGTGAGTTGTCATGGGAAAGGAGGCGGATAATTCCTGGGCTGGATATAAGTGCAGTAAAACTTGGATTTCCGACTGGAAAGGTGACGGATTCTGCACCGTCAGTTGAACATATGTGGGTGGGGAATGTTAACTTTGATGGTCTGAAAGTTAGTGGAGATTTATTAAACGATCCGAGATGGATAGATGGAATTGGATCGGGCGACCGGATTGTGATGGGCTTCAACGATATCGATGATTGGATATATTCTATTCATGGGATAGTTTATGGTGCATATACTGTTAATGCAATGCGGCTTAAAATGAATAGCGATCAAAGGCGTGTGCATGATGATGCCTGGGGTTTGGAATTCGGCGATCCGAGAGAAATCCGAATTGTTCCCGACAGCTATTTAAATAAAGAGTCAAGAAATAAGGATGAATATGAAATCGGCGAGCATCCAATGAGTGAGAATATGGCAGCAAAAATTGATTCTGCATTAAGTGAAAATCCTACTATTGTAAATCAAATTGATGAAAATGGTTGGACTATGCTGCAATATGAGGCATTGGCTGGCAACTTAACTCCAGTTAAATTATTATTAAAGTATGGCGCTGATAAGATGATTAAGAATTCGGAGGGGTTTACGGCGATTGATTTGGCAGAAGTCATGAAATGGAATAAAATTACTGATTTTCTAAGATAATTGCGGGGGGCTTATAATAGGGAATTATAGTCGGTGGAATCTACTGTATGTGGTTCACATTGAGCGTGAAGAGAATGTCATTCGGATTATTTCAGCACGTAAAGCAACTCGTCAGGAGAGGGCAGAGTATGAAAATTGAAGCATTAAAGCAGCGATTAGACCGAAACCGTCCAATGACTAGCGTAACGATCTGTATGCCCGAAGATGTTGTCGAAGACCTAAAGAAAGTTGCACCATTGTTGGGTTTTTCGGGTTATCAGCCATTAATTCGTGCTTATATCGGTCAAGGTTTGCGCGTTGATTTAGAACGATTTGAGAGCGAGACAGTGACAGCCTTAGTCGCAAGTTTGAAGCGTCGAGGTATCAGCGATGCAGTGATTAATGAAGCATTAAACGAAGTCATTCATGCTAAATCCTGTTAATTGTATCTAGCAGTAACGGAGGACACGGCATTGCCCTTGGACTACCCCAAAATATAGCAACCGCCAAGGTGGTTAAGGCATTTATGTGATCGTTCCCTGAGCGGAGTCGAAGGGTTCAATGACCTTCTTCGCCTTGGCGACTGCTATAATTGTAGGGACACGGCAATGCCCATTAGTGTCAACTTAAGGCTGAAACCGATAGTCCGACAGAAGTCTCAACCCCTGTCTCAAAGCGAAAGTCCTCTCAAGAGGACTGAAGAACTCATTAGTCCTCTTAAGAGGACTTTCGCTATTAGACAGGGAATTCATTCCCTGGCGGGCTTTCGGCTTAAGTTGACACCAACGGGCTCTTGGAGTGTCCTTACCCGTAGCATCAAGCAAACTTAATCTTCAAATAATCATCCTCCATCTTCGCCCCGGAAGGTTGCAGCGCCGCTAAAGCTTGCGGCAAAACCATATTGCGGCGGTGATTTCCAATCCGAACATTCAACTCATCTCCTGTTTTGCTCAACTGAATCTGATCCTTAGCAATTCCCGGCAAGTACAGTTCTAGAACATATTGATTATTATCCTGAACAATCCTAATCGTATTTTCTTTGTAATATATTTGACTAGGATCTTCGTCTTTGTAAAGCGTTTCTTTCAATCGCTCCAAAGCTGGCAAACCGCACATTTCTTCGGAATAAAGCGGCACTTCTTTCACGGGCAATGGTCTAAAATTATCGTGAATTTCCTGACGATACTGCTCCTGGCTTTCTTTCCATCGTTTGAAAAATGGGTCAGTTACTTGTTCGGGAATAATCCGGTTTGCTACTATTAAATCTGTGGCTACATTGTACAAACTCAAATAGGCATGAGCGCGCAAAGATTCTTTAATTACCATTTTTTCGGGATTAGTAACTAACCGTACCGAAGTGACAGTATTGTCAGTTAAAATCTTTTCCAAAGCCTCAATTTGTTCGTAAAATTCGTAAGGTGCATCCATCACCTCTTTGTCTGGCAAAGAAAAACCCGCAATTGGTCTAAAAATAGGTTCAACTAAAGGTCGAAGGGCGGCGGATATGCCTTGCAGCGGCTTGTAAAATTTTCTCATGTACCAGCCGCCAACTTCCGGTAAACTTAGCAGTCTCAGTGCTGTTCCAGTGGGAGCTGAATCGATAATTAAAACATCGAATTCGCCTTCGTCGTAATGCCGTTTCATTCGCACTAAACCGAAGATTTCATCCATTCCTGGCAAGATGGCTAATTCTTCAGCTTGAACGCCTTCGAGTCCCTGGGCGCGCAAAACTTGAGTAATGTAGCGTTTAACTGCTCCCCAATTGCCTTCTAATTCCCTGAGAGCGTCTAATTCTGCTCCCCACAAATTCGGTTTTACCAGCCGCGAATCGTGGCCGAGTTCCATGTCGAAGCTGTCGGCTAGGGAGTGGGCGGGATCGGTGCTCAGCACTAGGGTTTTGTATCCCAATTCGGCACATCGCAGCCCTGTGGCGGCGGCTACGGAGGTTTTACCGACACCGCCTTTTCCGGTCATTAATATTAAGCGCATTGATTGTTTAGCTCGCCTGAAAGTTCTTTACTCCTATATTGTAACGTTATGTAACGGAGATTAATTTAGTGGGGCAATTAATTTGGGTGAGAAGCCGCCACAGAGACGCAGAAACCGGGTTTTTTACCAAAAAACTGCATCGCAGCCTTTAAATAAAATGAAAAACCCGGTTTCTTTGGTATCTATGCGTCCAGGGCTAATACAGGACATTTCCACTGATGCACGAAATCTGTGCGATGTCAATAGAGAGTTGAGTTGAAAGAAGGAATATAACTTTATAATCGATTGGATGAAAAAATGCGCGATCGTGTTAATCAACGTACAATTATTTCAGCAAAATGAGTAGAAGTAAAAATGTTCGATCGTACTTTAAATGCCATCTGTCAAAACTTAGAACTACCTAATGCAGAAGTTATTTTCTATCCTCGCCTATTTCCCCAGCCAGAAAGCCACCAACTTTTGCACGATTTATTGGATCGAATTGAATGGAAACAAGAGCCGATTAAAATCTTTGGCAAGTCCGTGATGCAGCCTCGGTTAACTGCTTATTATGGAACTCAGGCTTATACTTACTCCGGCGTTACCATGCAGCCCTTACCCTGGAATGAACCGCTATTACAAATCAAGCAAGAAATAGAACCTTTAGTTAATACTCAGTTTAATGGAGTGCTGCTTAATTTATATCGCAACGGTCAAGATTATATGGGCTGGCATAGCGACGACGAGCGCAACTTAGCCAAAGGTGCGATAATCGCGTCTGTTAGCTTCGGAGAAACCAGGCGTTTTATCTTGAGACGCAGGGATAACCATCAAATCAAAGTAGAATTAAATTTAGGTGATGGCGATTTTTTGGTGATGGGGGGCGATACTCAGAAGTTTTGGCAGCATCATGTCCCGAAAACAGCTAAATCAAATTGTCCCAGAATTAATTTGACTTTTCGGGTAATTGAGCAATAATTGCCACGCGATCGAAAAACCTGGTTTTTGGGTATTTTCTATTCTTGTAACCATTGGTTTATCTCCTATATTCTTGACTCTCATTGACAAAAATATTCTTCTCAGTTACGAACGAAATAATCTTCGCCCCAAAAGTCAGAAACCGGGTTTCTCATAGATATCTGGTTTTCCTCAACAATCTCTAAGCAGAAACCCGGTTTCTTTGGCCCTGCGTAAGTCCTAATTTATTTAGACTTGGGATGCTCTTGACACACTTTTAATTTTTGTTTTTCCTCTGGACGAGTAACGAAATAATCTTTTAACCAATCGCACCCTGTCGCTAGTAATTCATTTTTATTTGCTCTTTTATTGGTCTTTACTAATTCCGTCACAGAGGTGTCTATCGCTGTCGCTGACATTAGGATTAGTTTTGAGATAGTCACCCAGCAAATTGCAACCACTTACTAACAAACTATCCACGTCAAAACTCCAAAAGGTGGCAGTTGGGAGATAGCCAAGGTTGCCGAGTCCTCTGAAATGTTTATGGATCATACCTATAGTTTTACCATTAGGGCTGAAACGGATATCAGCAATT
This sequence comes from Microcoleaceae cyanobacterium UBA9251, assembly GCA_003542015.1. GTDB lineage: Bacteria > Cyanobacteriota > Cyanobacteriia > Cyanobacteriales > Microcoleaceae > Microcoleus. The sequence goes on from DPLL01000172.1 coordinate 7,151, forward strand.
TCATTATCGTAACCAGAGATAGTCGCAATTAGCCTACCATCGAGACCCCAAAGATTCAAATCTTTGGAACCTGTAGCAATCATCTTGCCGTCAGGACTGAAGCTGATGCTTGTGACCGAATAAGAATGATCGCTGATTCGATCTTGATGAATAAGCGTTTTTATCAAGTTACCTTTTAAGTTCCAGAGTTTTATCATGAAACCATCATTAGTGGCAATAATTTTGGTGTCATGGCTGAAACTTACCTCACGTCTGCCATCTATGTCGAGAGTGGTAAGTAACTTTCCATCTAAACTCCAAAATTTTATTTTGTCAAAAATAGTAACAAGGGTCTTTGAGTCATAACTAAAATTAATCTGACTCTTATAACCGTCAGAAATAGTTGTAATTAAGTTTCCCTCTGCATTCCACAGCTTAACTGTGTTGTCCCTACTGGCAGAAGCAATCATCTTACCATTAGGGCTAAAATTTATATCAGTTATGTCTTCACTATGCCCTTTTATAGTATTGAGTAAAGTTCCCTCTAAATTCCAAATCGGTATCTCTTTATCATCGCTCAAACCTCTAATAGCAAAAGTTTTACCATCTGGACTGAAACTTATCCTATAAGAATTATTAGGTATATTGAAGGTTTTTAGTAAAGTACCATCTATCTGCCATATTCTCACATTATTACTATGATTATGACCCTTTTCCTTTTCTTCATAATCGCTTGCAGCAGTAGTAACAGTTTTACCATCAAGGCTAAAACCTAGACTAAACGCATAGCTGCGATTATTGCCACCATCTATAACATTTGGGTAATTCATACTCCATAGTCTTATCGTTTTGTCCTGACTAGCCGATGCTATTGTCTTACCATCTGGGCTAAAACTCACACTACTAACACTTCCCTTATGACCTAAAAATGTTATCAACAAATCTGTATATTCATCTTTTTCTACCTCTAAGAGTCTTACTGTTCTATCCGCGCTACTAGCAGCAATTATCTTGCCATCAGGGCTAAATTCCATATCGATAATATTATTGCCTATTTTTAGGATGTCAGACTCCTTGTTGAGAGTTTTCAAAAGCTTACCATCAGTGTTAAAAAGCTTTATAGTATTATCACCATCAGTCCATGCAATTATTGTGCCATCAGGACTAAACTTTACTTGCGCCGCTGTCGATGTAATATCTCCCTTTACTTTAAAACTCTTGATTAAAGTGCCATCCTGCTTCCAAAGCATAACTACTTTATTATAAACTCTATCATCATAACCAGCAAAACCAACAGTAGCAATTATCTGACCATTCGGACTCCATGCGAAGTTATTTAAGCCTCTATCGTCTGAGATTGTTTTAAATAGAGTACCATCAAGATTCCAAAGTTGGACAACGTTATCAGCACTATAACAGCCAATCAGTTTGCCATCAGGACTAAAATTCACATAATTAACATCACTGGCAGTTACTTTTGCAGATACCTTTAGAGTTTTAAGTAAAGTACCATCAACGTTCCAGAGCCTTGCTGTTCCGTCCGTAGCCGATGAAACAATCGTCTTACTGTCAGGACTAAAACCGACACTAGAAACCCTTCCAGTATGTCCTTCAAAAGTTTTAAGTAAAGTACCATCACGACTCCAAAGTTTCACAGTTTTGTCAGCACTACCAGATGCAATTAGCTTGCCATCAGGACTAAAACTGACAGTCTCAACGGAGTCACTATGTCCCTCAAGGCGATTACGTTCTTGAATTTTGTAAATTGGCTGCTGAATCTTAACCAAAGTCTGAATCTGCTCATTAGCTGATAACCCGAAAGACTGTTTTAACTGTCGTGCGGTTTTCACACTCGCCAATAAAGCTCCTAGCTGATCCTTTGCAGAAAAACGAGATTCAGCTTCTGCTGCCAAGGCATTGATTTGACCCTTGATTGCCTCATTTCGCTGCCAAAAGGCAAAAATACCTGCTGCAATAACAATAACTGTAGATGCTACTGCTACTCTAGTTCTTGTCTGAGCCGCTTTTCTTGCTTTTCTTTCCTGCTCCAACTCTCGCTGTTGGCGTGTTTTCTCCTGTTCTAAACTCAGATTAATAAACACCCGTTCCGCCTTACTTACATCCTCCAACCGTTGCAACAAATACCCCTCCGCCTCTCCCAAGGGTGCGCCTTGCAACAAATAACCCTCCTTATTCTCATTCCTTTCCCATTCCAGAAACGCCACCTTTAAGCGCTTTTTCCATCTCAAAAAAGCATCATTTTCCTCAATCCATTGGATCAAATCAGGCCATGCTTTAATCAAAGCCTCATGCACAATTTCCACTGTTTCTATCTCAGTCGTTTCATTGCGATTACTCACCACCAAACGCGCCGTCGCCAAATGCGTTACCAAATCCCAATTTTCNNCCACCAATTTCATCATATTTCAGACGAGTCAGCAAACCATTTTCCTGCTGTTTCCAAAGTTCCGTAAGCGCAAATTCCAACAATGGCAAATTACCCTGTTCCTCGCCTACTTCATTGAGAATATGTTCTGTCAGTCCCGCTTCCAGATAGACATTTCTTTTCTTAGCAGGTTCCTCAATTGCCGCTTGCAATTCGGTTCTCACCATCCCGCCGATAAATTCCGGCTTCCATTTGTCTAACTGTTCCCGAAAAGGATCATATTTTATTGCTTGATTCAAAAAATCAACCCGCAGAGTAATCACCAATCTGAAAGCAGAAAAATTTTGCACTGCATCCAATAAACAATCTAAAAATTGCCGACTTTTCTGATTTGGGTAAGTGTAAATTTCCTCAAACTGGTCAATAAATAACAGAAAACGCCGACTGCTACCGATGCTTTTTACCACATCGGATAAACTGCGATTCCCTTCTTGTAAATCTATCGCCAATTGGTTAATTTCATCCCCATTAACCTCAGTAACTCCCTCATTTTTACCCGTTTCTAATTGCGTCATAGGTGACAGAAGCGCTTTCGCTAAATTCTCAAAAGGAGTAGATTCCGGGCGCAAATTAGCAATTAACCAGTTTTCTTGCTGGCGCAAACTAGGAATTAAACCTGCCAATACTACGGAAGATTTCCCACTTCCAGAAGCACCAATAACAGCTACCAGTTTTTTAGTTTCTACAACTTTGACAAGCTGATTGGTAAAAGTTTCTCGCCCAAAAAATAAGGCTGCATCTTTCTCCTGAAAAGCCGATAAACCCTGATAAGGATTAGGGGGAATTACTAAATCGTGCCAACGTAGCGGAATTTCCGCAGGATTTTGACATAAAACAGGCAACCAACTTGCACAGGGAAAATCTTTTTCTTCAATTTGTAACCGTTTTCGACTATTACGGAGCGCCAGATATAGGGATAAACCTTGAGTATAACCTTCTAGGAAATATTGGAGAAATTTAGGTGCTAAAGCTATGGGTAAAATCTCCCGCATTACAATAATTTGCGGTAAATGTAAATCTTCTCCTTCTGCTAATTGATAGGCAATCCCTAACCCATCACAAGCATTAAAAATTGCTAACTTTAAACCATTATTTATAGCCCTTTTGAGATGATTTTTGATTTCGTCAATTGTCAATGTATCTTTAGAATTAATTTGAATCTTGCCGATACTTCCATCACTCTCTGTCTTTCCATGACCCGCAAAAAATAAAATATCCCATTGTTTCTCCCACAAAGGTGCATCTAAATCACGCCGTTGAGGTTCTTTTAACCAACAAATTTCGGCATCAGGAATTAATTTCTGAATCACGGCTTCATCCGCATCAGTTCCCGCATTATCTCCCAAAATGACTAAAATTTTAACTTTCTCTTTTTTCCCTGAATTTCCTGAACTTTTAACCTGTTTAAACTTAGGAGAAGCTAAAACAATTTCTGCGTTAGGAATATGCTCTAATAAATTCCATTCACACCAAGGTAAACGTCGCAACCAATTATTTTCTGTAGCTAATAAAAATCTGGTGCTGGTTGAGTCTTGTAAATGATTAAGGAGTAAATTGACTATTGGTTGAAAATCGGGTGATTGTAACCAATTATTTAAGGTTTCCGCTAATAAATTAGCCGCCTTTCTACAAGCATCAAAAGCTTTCTTTTTTACTATTTCTTGTTCTTGCTCAGAAAAACTTTTTACATTGTCTTTTTTCGCTGTTAAACGACTCCGCCAAAATTCTTCTGTCTTGTTGTATAAACTTTGCCAATGACGATACTGTTCTAATAGTTCAGGATGCGGGGGTAACTTCCCTGATGCACCCGCGATGGCCAAATTAGTTTGATTTTTTGTTGTTCCTCCATCTTGCCGCACTTCTGCCTGTACGACAAAACCCTGGTCAAATTCCCCACTAATATTGAGAGTCACTAACTTTTCCATAAAAAACCCTGATTTTATGAATTGCCAACTGGATCAATATTGAACTTGTTTGAAATTTATCAGATTCAAGCAAGTTCAATATACCACATTCATTACCCAAGTTGCATCTTGGTTTACAAATCGTCACTAATGCCCAAGAGCCATCAGGATCAAATCACAAAATCTTCTGTTACATACTTTGCCATTAATTTTAGAAACCGGGTTTCTTGAAGGGGTCAACTAAATATCCGCTTGTCCAACAACAGAAACCCCGTTTCTTGACATATCACCTGATTACTTTCGGATTAAAAGGAGTCATTCGATTATGAACAGTAATAATGGTTTAGCCACTACTGCTGTAGGCGGTGCATTAGTTGTCGGTAAATTAGCCACCATCAGTGGAGCAACTGCTACTGGGATTGCTACTACTACTGGTGGAGTTGGCATTACGTGGCTACAGCAAATCGAAAAAAGCGACTATTTTTGGAAGAAACCGGGTTTTTTGCGTAAGTCCTGAGAGTTGAAAAAGCTCTGCTAAATACCACTGTTGATATCGACCTGTTA
>DPLL01000293.1 GCA_003542015.1 Microcoleaceae cyanobacterium UBA9251
GAAGCATCTTACATTCAGCTAGCAGTGACTCTCGCTACTAATCCTGAATTGCGGCAGCGCTATCGCCAGGAAATTCAGCAGAAAATGCAAGCCAATCCCGCTTGTTTTGATAGTGTTGCATATTCAGGGGCGATCGCCCAATTATTTCAACAACTCTTTCACAAATGGCAAATCAGCCACCAAGCAACAGCCCGCATCCTACAGGATAGCATTCCCAAACAGGCAGATTTGGGCGAGATTCTCTCAAATGCTGTCCAGCTTTATCAAAGAAATTCATCAAACATCTCAGCAATATCTCAACTGCGTCAAATCCGCAAACAAATAGCCGATTTTTGGCTGAATGTTTCCGTTGAGAATCTAGAAAATGCCTACAAAGGCGATTCAGGAAAAAGTTACCAAATTCTGCTGGCTTCCGGCTTTCAACATCAACCAATGATGGAAGACGAACAAAGATTTTTGCAGCAATTAACCCAGATTAGCAAAGGATTAGTACATCCCAAAGCTCTCAATGCCCTGCTTGCCGCGATGCTATATTTCCCACCGGGAACCATGCGAATTCCCGAAGCTCGCAACCGTTTGCCACAATGGTTAATCGGCGATTACGAACAAGTTTTTGAGCCAGAAAATGCTGTAAATTACCAATCGAGTTCTGACTTGCTAGCTCAATACATTCAATCCCCGCAGTTTGTCAATCAATTGTTAGGATGCGTCAATCTCTACCGCATTGATTCATCTGACGCATCGGTAGTTTTGGAACTCCGACAACTCCGAAAACAACTGGCTGATTTTTGGCTAACTATTCCGCCAGAAAAACTGGCAACTTTTTATCAAGGTGAAGTTCGCAAAGGATATCAAGCAATACTTGGATGTGGCTTGCAAGCAGAACCAATGACTGACGCCGAACAGCAGTTTTTGCAACAGTTGACTGACATTAGTAAAGGGTTGGTGCATCCGCAAGCTATCAATGCTTTGCTGGGTGCGATGCTCTATTTTGTGCCGGGAACAATGCGGGTTGCTGATGCTAACACTCGTTTGCCAAAGTGGTTGTTTGATGATTATGAAAAGGTGTTTGAAAGTGTATTTGCTCAAACAGAACAAACCTTGGTTAAACAAGATTATCTGCCACAGTTTCTCAATCAATTAACTGCTGGTATCAATCTTTATAAGATAGACCCGACGGCGGAATTGGTGATAGCAGATTTGCGGCAAATTCGCCAGCAAATTTCTGATTTGTGGATGAGTGTTTCCGAGGAACAACTAGAAGTTTTGTACCGGAGCGATTTCGGTAAAGGTTACAAAGCAATGCTCGCTAGTGGGTTTATTAACGAGCCTTTGAATGATTCTGAACGTGCTGTTTTTAATTCGTTAGTTGCTGAGTTAATTCAAGGGTTTGGAAGGCCGAAAGCTGTGAATTATTTGTTAGCTGCTATGCTGTTTTGTCGCGCTGGACAGTTGCGGGTTGAGGATGCTAATACTTGTTTGCCGGAGTGGTTGTTGGCTGATTATGAGCAGTTTGTTGGTGCTTCGATTCAGGTGGCTGTTGGGTGATTAAGTGCGCTGTTTTTGAGATTTGGGATTTTTTGCTAATCTCAAATCTCAGGATTTAAACGAACCGCGAAGACGCGTTCGGCGAAGCCGTTCCCGTAGGGTAGGACACGAAGGAAGAGAATGGAAGGGAAGAGAAGATAAAGGGTTGAGTAATTATTGTTCCTACTCGTAGTAGTTCAATTCAACACAAGTTCTGGCTGTTTAGTCTCAAACAAAGGACGAGTTACTTGACGTATCAGCACTGTTTCTAAACTGCCTTCTACTACATTGGCTGCTTCTATTTCCAACTCACCCCACAACAATCGCTCTCCTTGATTTGGCAGTTTACCCAAATGGTGAATCATGAATCCAGCTATTGTTTTATAAGCCTCGTTAGTTGGTAGTTTTAATCCCAGTTTTTCGTTGACTACTGTCACTTCCCATCCCCCAGAAAGCAGTACAGAATGTGCGTCGTTTTGAACGATAGTTGCCTCCGAAGATGATAGTAAAGGTGGAGATTCATTGCGGGTAATCCAACCCGTCAGCAGCCGCACAGTACCGTTGAGAATTGCTAGCAATGGCCACAGTAATTTTGAGCAGATTTCGAGGGCGGGCATTAGCAGTAAAGCGGTGCGTTCTGGGGCGTGGTTTGCTAATACTTTGGGTATCAGTTCTCCTAACACTATCTCCACGTAGGTTACTAAGACGAAAGCTACTGGAACTGCGATCGCATGAGCAGTTAGCATCGCGGGAAAATCACCTAGAGGCAATTTGTCAATCCACGGTTCGATCCAATGCACCGTCGCTCCCTCGCCCAGCCAACCTAATAGCAAACTCCCAGCAGTTGTGCCTGTTTGGGTGACGGATAGGTAATGGGGGATGTTGTTTTGAGCTTGGTGGACGAGTTGGGCGGATGCGGCGGTTTTTGGAGAGTCTGACAACTGCGCGAGTTGGTCGATTTGATGTCTGTCTGCTGATACTAAAGCCAATTCTGACGCCACGAAAAAGGCGATTAAAAGTGTTAAGGCTAGCAACATCGCCAACCTCAGCATTGTTTCGGCGACTTCTAATTCTAGGCAAGTAATGCTGTTCAAAATAGATATCTAATATGATAAAGGTTTTAGGTTAATCCCTTTATTTTAGCTGGTGATCTAGATTGATTGACCGCCCGACATTTTCGGATATCCACACATTGAAATCCTTAGATCAATTCCGGTTGCACTCTTGGAGATGATTGTTGACAGTTGAGAGTGAGTCAAAAAACTGAACATTGCTAGATACTTGTTACCAATTACCAATTACCAATGCCCAAGCCCAATACCCAATAAAATCGACCCTTCGACTACGAGGAAGGGCCACGTAGCGGTGCCCTTCCTCGTAGTCGAAGGGCTCAGCACAAGTGTCCAATCCCCAATTCCCAAGATATTTATGCTAATTTTCCATCTTCCATATTAATGATACGATCGGCAATATCCAAAATTCGATTGTCGTGGGTGACTAACAGAATAGTACAACCTTGCTCTTTGGCAAGTTTCTGCATCAAATTCACCACTTCGCGACCGGATTTGCTATCCAGGGCCGCTGTTGGTTCGTCAGCTAAAACAATTTGCGGGTGACTAACCAAAGCCCGCGCGATCGCAACTCTTTGTTTCTGTCCCCCTGACAAGTCATCTGGATAATAGTTAATCCGCTCTTCCAGTCCTACTAATTCTAGCATTTTAGCAGAGCGATCGCCCATTTCGGAACGCGACAAATTGCCGTGAACTTCCAAACCCATTTGCACGTTTTGTAGTGCTGTTAAACTGCGGTGCAGGTTGTGCGCCTGAAAAATATAGCCAATGTTGCGCCGCGTCTTTACCAATTTCTCTGAACTCGCATGACACATCTCTTGACCGAGAATTTTGAGACTTCCAGATTGACCCGAACGCAGTCCGCCAATCAAAGTCAAAAGCGTTGTTTTTCCCGAACCAGAAGGCCCAGTCATCAGCACAATCTCACCTGCATTAATTTCTAGGTTAATGTCAAAAAGTACCTGTTTTCGCAGTTGACCTTGACCGAAGTAGTGGTCGAGTTTGTGCATAGAAATTACAGGTTCTGAAATCGGTAATTTGTTAGTTGTTGGGTTGATATTAGTGGATTTCATAAGTTAAAACTGAGGTTTGTAGTGAGGACTTTATTCCTCAAAATGACTGATCCCAAATCCGGCTTAAATACCCCCTTATTTCTTAGTCTCCGCAGAGAGGGACGAAAGTTTGTGTAGGGGCAATCCCCCGTGGTTGCCCCAGGGCTGTTTCATTCTCAGGGAAATCACGATTTTGACTCTTGTCGTGCCCCCGTGCCACCCTCCCCATCCACAATCTGCTGTTTCATTCTTTGTAGGGGCAACCCCCCCGTGGTTGCCCCAATCCCTGAAACGCCTGCAAATTGTGGATGGGGAGGGTAGAGGGTAGGCACGGGGAGTAGGGGTCGCACTACCCCTACAAAAGCATCGTTTTCTTGAGGATGAAACCGCCCTGGGGGTTAGGGCAGGGCTGTTTCATTCT
>DPLL01000023.1:0-4075 GCA_003542015.1 Microcoleaceae cyanobacterium UBA9251
CAACAGTCGTACCGCCAACAGTCAACAGTCAACAGTCAACAGTCGTACCGCCAACTGACAAAAAATGATTTCTCTCCAAAATCAAATTGTTTTCATTACAGGTGCAAGTAGCGGTATCGGAGCAGCCTGTGCCAAGATATTCGCTAGGGGCGGCGCTCAACTAATTTTAGCAGCGCGCCGCATCGAAAAGCTCGATCGACTAGCAAAGGAACTGGTAGAAACCGGATTAATAGCGTCGGCGAACCAGATTCATTTGCTAGAGTTGGATGTGCGCGATCGCCAAAAAGTCGAAACAGCCCTAAATACACTTCCAGAATCTTGGAAGGCGATCGACATTCTGATTAACAACGCCGGATTGAGTCGAGGCTTAGACAAACTGCACGAAGGCAACTTTCAAGATTGGGAAGAAATGATTGATACCAATGTGAAAGGCTTGCTTTACATGACTCGCTACATAGTGCCGGGAATGGTAAATCGAGGTCGGGGTCATGTAGTGAATATTGGCTCCATTGCAGGCCGCCAAACCTATCCCAAAGGCAATGTTTATTGCGCTTCCAAAGCAGCAGTTAGAGCTATTTCTGAAGGGTTAAAACAAGACCTTTTAGGAACACCGGTGCGGGTGACGGAAATAGAACCAGGTTTAGTGGAAACAGAATTTAGTAATGTCCGGTTTCACGGCGATGCAGAAAAGGCGAAAAATGTCTATCAAGGACTGACACCGTTGACGCCGGATGATGTAGCCGATGTGGTGTATTTTTGTGCGACGCGATCGCCCCACGTCAATATTAGCGAAATTCTTTTGGTTCCGACAGACCAAGCTAGTGCAACTCTGGTACACCGAAAATAGTTTTGAGTTTTGAGTTGCGACTTTCCGGATCTCGATCGCATTCCCAGAAGACTAGATTGGTAGATGCACCCTGATTGATTAACTCCCGACCAATTTTGGCCGGGTTTTTTTTTGCGTATTACAGCCAAAACCAGAAATTTTGCCAAATTTTCCGAAACAGTCCTGAAAGAGGCGTGTAGATACCGGAGACTAAATTAGTAGATGCACCCTGATTAATTAACTCCCGACCAATTTTGGCCGGGTTTTTTTTGCGTATTACAGCCAAAACCAGAAATTTTGCCAAATTTTCCGAAACAGTCCTGAAAGAGGTATGGAGATACCGGAGACTAAATTAGTAGATGCACCCTGATTGATTAACTCCCGACCAATTTTGGCCGGGTTTTTTTTGGGCGATCGCACTTTCGCCACAAATCCTATCGTTTACCGTTGTTTCGGAATGATTTAACCGCAGAGACCGCAGAGGGCGCAGAGTCAGAGAAGAGAGAGATGAATCATTCCTATATCAACGGATTTGAGATCATTCCCAAAATCCACAAACATCCGCGTTAATCTGCGTCATCTGCGGTGAAAAATCCAAACTGTCCTGAAAGAGGCGTGTAGATACCGGAGACTAAATTAGTAGATGCACCCTGATTGATTAACTCCCGACCAATTTTGGCCGGGTTTTTTTTTGCGTATTGCAGCCACAACCAGAAATTTTGCCAAAAATCCAAACATTCCTGAAAGAGGCGTGTAGATACCGGAGACTAAATTAGTAGATGCACCCTGATTAATTAACTCCCGACCAATTTTGGCCGGGTTTTTTTTTGGCGTTACAGCCAAAACCAGAAATTTTGCACTCTCTCAATAATTATCTGCGTTAATCTGCGTGCATCTGCGGTTAAAAATCAAATTTGTCCTGAACAGCGCGCTAGTCACTGGAAAGTAAATAAAGATGCACCCTGATGAATCAACCCCAGCCAATTTTGGCCGGGGTTTTTTTTAGCTCAAAAGCTGCATTAACTAATTAGGCCTTCATCACCTCAAAAGATTGCACCTCAAGCACCGGGCCAATCATCGCAAAAGTCATAATGTCCTTACGCACCAAACCTTTGACACGGACTTTCAAACCAGCTTTTTTCAACTCAGAAGGAGCATCCTTAAGTTCATAAGTTTCTCCATCTTCGCCAACCAAAGCCCAAGTACCAGGGCCGAATCCTTGACGTTCAATTACACCTTTGACAGTAATACTCATGCCGATCGCACCTCTGTTTTAATTGCTAAACTAGCCAGTCCGAAACACAAAAAAGCATTGACAATCAAGAACGTTTGTGATAATAAACCAGTTCCTAATCCCCAAACACCCGGAGACACAAAAGCATTCACCGCTAAACTGCTGGCAAAACCGATCGAAGTTGCGATCGCAATCCACTTCCACTCTCGATGTCCCAACAGCAAAACAATCAAAATCCCAGGAATCAAAACACTAGCAAAAATGGGATTCAGCATACTGCTGCCATTAATTGCGCCGCCCAGTTCGGGAATAGAACTACCCATCACCCGCAGCGGCCACTGCGGCAGGTCAAATACAAACAGATTTCGCAGGAAAAATAACCCAGAACTACCAGCAACTAAACCACCAGAAAAACCCCAAGTCCACGCAAACGGGAAATAATTCCGCAAAAAGAAAGCCAACAGATAGGAACCGAGCACCATTGCAATCTTAGGTAACAGCGCCACAGCACCGCCGTCGATCCAGAAACGGGGACTGAGATAGCCGTTGTCGCGCAACCAGCGGAAGAAATCGCGGAAGTTGATTTGTCCTCGCTGGGCTAGCTGAACTGCTGCTGCTGCGTCGAGGTTTCCGGCACCAAAATGGTTTAGGGGATCTTCGCTGACAACTCGCGCCGACTGCAAGAGTACGCTGCGAATTTCGTCTGGTTCCGTAATACCAGAAGCTTTCACCAGCGCAGCAACGGCGGCAACGTGGGGAGATGCCATGCTGGTACCTTGGTAGCCTGCAAAAATTTCTGCGCCGGTTTCTGGGTCGATCGTACTTTGCAGAATCTTGCCATTTTCAGAACCACCGGGGGCAGAAATGTCAACACCCGCGCCGAAGTTGGAATAACCAGCTTTTTCGTCGTCGGGGCCGAGGGCGGAAACGCCGATGACGTGGGGATAGCGGGCTGGATAGGAAGCGGAACTCTCGCCGGAGTTACCGGCTGCTGCGACGATCGCAACGCCTTTACTGTGGGCGTATTCGATCGCCTCTTCCATTAACTGACTTTCGCCACCGCCACCGAGACTCATGTTAATCACATCGGCACCGTTGTCAGCAGCAAATTTAATTGCTTCGGCGATGTCGGAAACCGTGCCGCCACCGCTGCTACTTAACACTTTTAGCGGCATTAAAGCTGCTTCGTAAGCGATGCCGGCAACGCCGTAATTGTTGTTAGTTGATTGGGCGACAGTACCGGCGACGTGAGTACCGTGGCCGTTGTCATCGTAGGCTTCGGCGCGATCGTTTACAAAGTCGTATCCCGGTACAAATTTGGTTTCTTTTAAGTCGGCGACGGGACTAATGCCGGTATCAATTATTGCTACTGTTGTGCCGCTGCCTTTTGTTTCATTCCAAGCTGCTTCTACGTTGATGCTACGCAGATTCCACTGCTTGTTATACATGGGGTCATTGGGAATCTCGAAAGCGCTGTAAACGTAGTTTGGTTCAATGTATTCGGTATCTTTAGCTAAATTTGATTTTTTCAGGGCATCTAGCAAAGTGCGATCGCCCTTGACAACATACACATTATCCCCTTTCGAGAATTCGCTGTTGAGTTGGGGCGCGACTTGGTACTGCTGGGCGATCGCCTCTACTTGTTTAGCAATCTGGGCATTACCCACATCTTCGCGGAAATCCAGCACAATTGAGTCATAGGTGCCTCGAACAGCCAGTCCTGGGAAATTAGCAATCGCCCAGCCTAGACCGATTAAAAATAAGCACAGAAGGAAAAACTTTTTCATGGCAATTATCCATGTCAGGAAGGCTTGTTCACCACAATAACCCAGTTTTCAACCCTGATGCCACTTTTCACAGGCTGGGAGTTCTCCTAGAAGTCGCGCCCCCGCTTTTTCTATTTTTATGCGATCGCTATTTCTCGATCGTTTATTGCTGTAGTTTCTAGTTTAAATTCTCTAGGGCGTGTTTTCTTGTCTTTCTAATCAAACCCGGAGATCCCCCTAAATCCCCCT
>DPLL01000023.1:4169-5713 GCA_003542015.1 Microcoleaceae cyanobacterium UBA9251
ATTCTCCCCCCTTATTAAGGGGGGCTGGGGGGGTTCTCCGGGTTTAAGAACACGCCATAGCAAGTTTTATCAGTTCAATCAATTGTATTATTAGAGGAGAGTGCCAACATAACTTGGAGTGTTTTTAATCAGGAGCTTGCATGGAAAGAGGTTTAATGTGGCTGCCGCTGCTGGCAATTTTTATGGGGCTGGCTTGGGCTGGATGGAACGAGTATCAAAAACTGGAAGCTTATCGCGTCTGGGCCCAAAAGTTCGATCGAGCCAAGTACGATATTTATGCCGTACTTGGTCAGGAAGCAGAGAATTTAACTTGGGGAAAGCCTACTCGCAGTGGGCCTGTGAATTTGCAAACTTTTTCCTTAAAAGATGTGCAGTCACTGCGGTTGTTAGTTAACGACTCTGCGGTAGATTTGGAAAATCCGCCGAATTCTGGAAGTGCGATCGTACTAGAATTTTTGTTAAAAGATGCGGAGGCTGTGCAGGTTCCCTTTACAGAAATTCCTCTAGCGACTAAATGGTGCCAACATTTACAGCAGGAATTGCAGCGCTTTTTGTAATTGAAACGGTTTCCTTAAGTGGCAATGCTCGGTTTTTGGACATGATCGATAAACATTGTAGGAATCAGGCAAAAAAACCCGGTTTCTGAACAAAATTGTGCATCTTTGTAATAGATATAGACAGAGAAACCGGGTTTTTGACCTCTCGTGTGTAAATCCTGCATTGCATGACTTATGCCCAGATTTATCTCGTACTAAGTATTCAAAAATATTCAATAGCAAATGTTCTACTACTACGGCAGAAAAAAGCAAATAGCAAAACATTACCCTTCTCCTAACTTTGATGCCATCATAGAACCATTTGCAGGTTCAGCAGCTTATTCACTCTATGGAGATCATTGGAAAAAGGAAGTTACTCTGATTGAGAGAGATGAGGGAGTTTCTAAAATTTGGCAGTGGTTGATCGATGAGGCGACACCATCAAAAATTAGTAGCCTCCCTGATTTAGCGGTTGGTGAAAAGAGTTCTGAGTTACTTCATATTATTCATGCTGCCACGAAAATGGCTTTTCATTACAAGACCATTAAAGTAACTCCTGTTTTAGCAAGAAATTGGGAGATCAGTAAACGATACATGGCAGAAAATCTCTTCAAAGTTAAGCATTGGAGAATTATTAGCGGGGATTATACACTAGCTCCTGACATAGAAGCAACTTGGTTTATTGACCCGCCCTATAAAGAAAATGCTGGTAAAGGTTACAGGTACAGTAGCAAACTGATTGATTACAATAAATTGGCCGAGTGGGCAAAGAATAGAAAGGGAGAAGTTATATTTTGCGAAGGGCATTGCGGAGATTATTTACCATTCAAGCCCTTACTAGATCTCAAGGGTGTTGCAGGTAAAACTAGCAAGGAATTTATTTATTGTACATTTAATTTCCGCTTCGGCAATCAAGCTACTGACTGTGGTGTTTAAAGATTGAGACTCTTTCTCCCCCCTTTTTAAGGGGGGCTGGGGGGGATCTAAGACTTTGAAAACACGCCCTAG
>DPLL01000114.1 GCA_003542015.1 Microcoleaceae cyanobacterium UBA9251
AAAGCTCACGGCGGCGAAATCGGCGTCGAAACCACTCCCGGAGGCGGCTCGACTTTTTGGTTTTCGCTACCTGCTGTCAACTCGGACGATTCCTCTTTCCCAATCTAAAATCTAAAATCTAAAATCTAAAATGGTATGACCCATTTGGGCAATGCTAAATCAGTTCAAGGATTAACCGTTTATGAGGTGTGGCGCAATCGCTTCCTCCGAGATCGGCTGGGCCATGCTGTGCGGATTGCCATCTTTTTTGCCTTCACCATTATTGTCTATTTTTGCGGCGAAGCAATCTTCGCTCCCCAGGAATTTCAAAGAATCTATTTATACACTAGCGGTGCTGTAGAGTTAGGGTTGTTGACCTGTTTAGCTTTGCAAAAAACTTCGATCGCAGAACGTTACCCCGGTTTGCTATTTTTGGGTTTTTCCTGGTCGCTGACGGTAGTTGTACAGATTGGTTTGGCCGCCGCCAGGATTGAAGCTCTGCCAATTTTAACCTGGAGTTTAACATTTCTGACTCAAGCTACCCTCATACCTGTTCGCTGGCCTTTGCACCTCATTTCTCAACTGGGCGTTTTGCTGTGCCATGTCGGGATTAATGTGGTTTTGAACCTGAGTTTTACTAAATATACTGCTTTTAGGCTGAGCGGATTTTACTTATATTTATTTTGGTTTTGTTTGATTTGCGACTTATCAGTTTACTGGTACGATCGGCTACAACGAACTGAGTTTAGCACCCGCCGCGAGTTGGAATCTGCTTATCAACAATTGGAGGTGGCGGAAGCCAAGTATCGCAGCATTTTTGAGAATGCTGGTGAGGGGATTTTTCAAAGCACTCCCGATGGCCGCTATATTACTGCAAATCCAGCTTTGGCGCGGATTTACGGCTGCAATTCGCCGTCAGAAGTGACGGCAAAATTCACTGATATCGAGCGTCAGTTGTACGTCGATCCAAATCGGAGGGCGGAGTTTTTGCGAGCGATCGCAGAAAGTGGCAGAGTATCGGATTTTGAATCTCAAATCTATCGATCTGACGGCAGTATTGTCTGGATTTCCGAGAAAGCACGAGCGGTACGGAATGTCAACGGTACTGTACTTTATTATGAAGGTTTAATTGAGGACATTACGCAGCGGAAGCAGGCACAAGAATCACTACGGCTATTTATTCACGCTCTTTCTCACGACTTGCGAAACCCAGTTTCGGGAATGTTAATGGTGCTAAAAAATTGGCAGAAACAAACCGGGGAATCCATCGTGATTCCTCGTTCTGTTTTGGCGCGGATGATTCAAGGTAGCGAGCAGCAATTGCGGTTAATCGATTCGCTGTTGGAAGTTCACGCTAGCGAATTGCGCGGTTTGGTTCTGCACTGCGATCGGGTAGATTTGAAGGCGGTAATTGAAGCTGCCGCCGCAGATTTAGAGCCTTTAATGAATGACTATCAAGCGAAATTTAAAAATTTAGTACCGGATAATTTGCCGGCAGTTAATGCTGATGCTACTCAGTTATCCCGCGTATTTTCTAATTTAATGGCTAATGCTTTAAAACACAATTTGCCGGGACTGAATTTGACAGTTTCAGCACAAGTAATAGATGCTGAGCAATTAAGTATAAACCGAGGCCATAAAGAGGATACGGCTCAATTCCCAATTCCCAAGTCCCAATTCCCAAGTCCCAATTCCCAAGTCCCAATTCCCAATACCTCAAAAAGTATGATTTTTTGTACTGTTGAAGATGACGGGGCGGGAATATCGCCGTTCGAGTGCGAACATCTTTTTGACCTTTATGTGAGGGGCTATCAATCCCGACACTCCGTCGGTTTAGGTTTGGGGCTGTATCTTTGCCGACAAATTATTGAGGCTCACGGCGGGGAAATTGGGGTGATTAGCACCAACGGTGCTGGGGCAACTTTTTGGTTAACCTTACCTATTGCCGATCGAACTCAGTTTGAGTTATAACCGATTCGGAATTGCATCAGCCACCAGGAAACGCCATGAAATATTTTTCAGTAGTAATGTATTTGCTCCGAGAACGGAAACAGTTTCTCGAAGAGATCCGCGAAGGTGTAAAGCTTAAATCTAAAATTTTTGGTCTGTTGATTTCTAGTACGGTATTTTTTGCGATTTACGGCGCGATTTTAGGTGCATCTAGCACATGGATGCAATGTCTAGTTTCAGCAATTAAGTTACCAGCACTTTACTTGCTGACGCTGATTATCTGTTTTCCTACACTGTACTTTTTCAATGTCATGTTTGGTTCAAAACGAACTTTTGAACAGTATTTGACGCTGTTGATGACAGCAATGGCGATGATTAGCATCTTGCTGTTTGGTTTTGCACCCGTCAGCTTATTCTTTTTGATCAGCAGCACCGATTATACCTTTTTTCTGCTCTTGAATATTGCGATTATGGCAATTACGGGATTTTTGGGAATTAGTTTCTTTTATCAAGGAATGCAGTCTCTTTCTGAAGAAGATGGGGAAGGCAAGGAGATTAGGCTAAATATTTTGCGGTTCTGGTTGGGACTTTATGCGTTTGTAGGCACTCAATTGGGATGGACTCTGAGGCCATTTTTTGGCTCGCCCGGAAAGGCTTTTGAACTATTCCGAAACCGAGAAAGCAATTTTTATCTAAGTGTTTGGGATTCACTTCGGCATATTGGAGGGTTTTAATTATTGTTAAATTAAGGAGATTTGAAAGAGCTATGAAACTGGACTTAGAGCAATTAAAAATTCCTGAAAAAGAGTTAGAAGAGTTGAGCTCAATAGCTTTGAGCGACGGTTTTGCAGGGGATTTATATCGCTCGGCTGCACTCCGCGATCGCCAAAAGCTGTTCTCTCTTTTGTTGAATGAGTTGCTGATATTTTGCGTGACGTTGGTTGTGTCACTCCCTGTGGCTTTGCTGGTCACTAAAAATCAAGTTAATTCAGTCAGCGATGCTGCACTTTTTGTGCGGGTTTTGCAAATAACTTTGGCTTTGTCCCTGGCGATTGCTGTAGGTTGGAATGTTTATAAATGGGTGAAAGCAAAGCCTCTGGAAACTCTGGCGAGTCTGCTGGATGAAGTTGAGAAGTATCATGAGGTAATTCAGGCTCTAGATATTATCGATCGACTAACAGCGGCTGGCAATTTACCAGCAAATTTGATGAATCGAGAGGATGCAGTTGAGGCATTACAGATTACTAGGGAAAGTTTGGTTTGTGCTTTGCGGACAGAAAGAATTCTGAGGGAAAATAAGGATTTTATCGATCGCCGTTACGAGTTATTTGCTAATATTGAAAGTAATCTGGCCGCTTTGATGGCGCTGGATGTGAGCGATCGGGCCAGCGAATACGGGCGGTTGCTGAATGAAGCGTTGGAAATTGGGATGAGCGTGCACAAAGAAGTAAGAAAGTTACAAAATGAACGTTAGAGTTGCTGGAGAGTTGCTGGTTTGTAGTCAAAGTAGTAACTGAGATATTGCACCATTCTCAAGAAAAAGCAGGATGCGTGTTCCACAAAAATTTAATTTTATTGTGGGGTATCCTGCCCCGGGCAGGCTGATTTAAAATTGTGCAATATATAAGTTACTATAGCGTTTCCTTAATTATATGAGGTACAAAAAACGATCCCCCTAGGGCGTGTTTTAAAACCCGGAGATCCCCCCTAGCCCCCCTTAATAAGGGGGGGACAAGAGCACTC
>DPLL01000190.1 GCA_003542015.1 Microcoleaceae cyanobacterium UBA9251
TTTGGCTATTTAGTCTAGCTCTTTACATTCAGAAACAAAACAGTGAACTACCTGACGCTGACATAAAGGTACAGCACGGGCTTCCCAATTCATTGGCAACAGCCACCAGAACTCCGTAATTCTATTGGTCTTACATTGCCTCCAAGGGCAGGAGTCCTGGTTCCCAAGACCCATACTTTTTCTGGCAACACGTACCTATGAGCTTGGTTTTCGCTTACGGCATTGGTGGTCAAGATGTACCAATTTTATCATAAGAATTGCTCGTTTCCTCATCCACCCCGTCGCTGTTTCCCGCTGCGCTTGGAATTCGACTCGCGGGAGTGGAATCGTCAACTCACTGGCATTCATCCCGACGCGAGGCTACGCTCCTAGCGCGGGGCTGATGCTGCTTTAGCTAACTAGACAGTTCCAGCGATACTTTTACTTGACCGTGAAGGTCGTAGAAATCTGCGTCAGTAATTTTCACAGATACGATCGAACCCAACCTCGCCTCTCCTTCCACATAGACCAATCCATCTACTTCTGGGGAGAACCGCGCGGATCTACCAATCAACTCACCTGTCTCTGGGCGTTCTTGTTCTATCAGGACATCAACTACCTGACCGACAGATTCTTGATTCTTTTTCAATGATATAGGTTGTTGTGCCGCCATTACTGCATTTCGCCGCATTTCCATTATTTCTGCTGGTAATTGCTGAGGCAAACTGTAGGCTGGCGTTCCTTCTTCGGCGGAAAATGTGAATACTCCCACGTGATCGAATTCGTGGCGCTTGACAAATTCCAGCAAGTGTGCTGCGTGTTCGTCTGTTTCGCCGGGGAAGCCGACTATAAAAGTTGTCCGCATCACGGCACCGGGAATTGATGCTTTCAGCCGATCGACTATAGCATCATTTATCCCAGCTTGACTAGGCCGATTCATCGCCCGCAGAATTTCGGGATGGGAATGTTGCAGGGGTAAATCCAAATACGGCAAAACGTTGGGCGTTTCTCGGATGGCTGCGACCACTTGCGGAGTCAAACCTGTAGGATAGGCGTAGTGCATCCGAATCCAAGGTACATCTACTTTACCCAAAGCCCGAAGCAGTTCGGCTAGTTTTGGTTCGCCGTAGATATCTTTGCCGTAGTTGGTGGTAATTTGAGAAATTAGGATAATTTCTTTTACCCCTTCCGAGGCTAATTGCTTAGCTTCGGCGACAATAGATTCGATCGTCCGCGATCGCTGATTTCCGCGCAAGTGCGGGATAATGCAAAATGCACAGCGATAGTCGCAGCCTTCTGCTATCCGCAGATAGGCGACACCTTCCGATGTCGTGCGGTAGCGGGGAGTCGTTTCATCAGCGATGTAAGTTGGTTCACTAGAGACGAGGGAAACTCGATCGCCCTTTTCAACTCTTTGAATGACATCGACTATTTTATGATAATCACCAGTGCCGACAATTGCTACTGCTTCCGGCAATTCATCCAGCAATTGCTGCTGAAAATGCTGTGCCATGCAGCCAGTGATGACTACTTTTTTATTAGCTTCGGCTAATTCTACCAGGGTGCGGACTGATTCTTCTCGCGCAGCTTGGATAAAACTGCAAGTATTGACGACGACGTAATCCGCTAATTCTTCATTAGAATCGACTTCATAGCCTGCTTGAGCCAGCAAGCCAATCATGTGTTCGGTGTCAATGCGATTTTTTTCGCAGCCGAGGTGAGTAAATGCGATCGTTGGCTTCGTTGCCATGCAGTAATATTTGCTGTTGCGCTATTTTTGAGAACGTTTTATGATATCACACAATTTGATAAGTTGCAATGTGTCGGTGGATGCGATCGGGGAATTACGCACCAAAACCAGAGAAACCGGGTTTTTTCGCGTTTCTGCGATCGTAACGAAGTATTCTCGTAAAAACCGGGTTTCTGACCCTTGCTACTGTCAACTCTCAACATTAGGAAGACCTGCTTTGGCTAGTTTGGCAAGCCAGCCCGAAAAATCTGTTCTGCCGTTAATTTCAATTCTGGAAAAGCCAGCGACTCAATCCTTTCGCTTCCCCGAAACTGGCTGATTTGATATTCCCCGTCAACCAACTGGTAAACCGAGATAGTAGGTTGTTTCGGATTGCCAATGAAGCGTCTGCCGCCCAAAGCAGCATAATCCACAACCCAATATTCCGGGATACTTAATCTTTCATAATCGGCTACTTTAACCAGGTAATCATCTTGCCAGTTCGTGCTGACGACTTCTACAGCTAGTCGCACTGAAGATCCCATCGTGATGATAGATTCTTTTTTCCAGCGTGGTTCGTTTGCAAGTGCGGTTCTGTCTAGAACTATTATGTCTGGCTGATAACCTGCCTCGTCACGGACGGGTTTAAGTAGGCAGTCACCAGGGATGAAGTAAGGCAATTGCAGTCGCCTGATTTCAAAATTGATCTCACCGGAGATAAAACCCATAACTTCCGAATGGTCGCCGGTTCCTAAAGGCATTTCAACAATTACTCCATTGTGTAGTTCGTACTTATGGACAGAGTTCTCTGGATACCAGGCAACGAACTCATCAAACGTGATTGTTTTAGATATGGTTTGGATCATGTTGTGGTTTCCTCTGTCTAGCGATTAGTATGCGGAAAGCTCAAAGATGGCACAAGTCCTACCGCTATTTTAACGGTAATCCTTGACATACGGAGTGAAGTTTGCTATAATTTTGCGTCCACAATGTTAAAATACCGATCGCGCCGATCGACCTCAAGATGTCAAATGGGTTCTCTAATCTTGATCTTATCGTACTTTTAAATTAGGCTGGAAACACTAAAGATAAATCCAGAGACAAATCGGGAAAACCCGGAATTACGACAGCCTCATCAGGGAGAACAACTCGTTGCGATCGATAATTGAAATCACCTTGTCTTTTTTGATA
>DPLL01000117.1 GCA_003542015.1 Microcoleaceae cyanobacterium UBA9251
AATTGTAGAGCAATTCAGGGTGGCCCTGACGATATACTAGGGGATGTTTCCAGACTGGTTGCCCTTTATGGAGGCAATTCAGAAGATTGGTACAAAATGACTAGCATTCAGGCTTTTACAATTAATGGAGCTTCCGTACAAATACACTGGTTTGAAAACGCGCAATTTTTGCAACAAGTTGAATTAAAGTTTAAACGACAATATCCTAAAATAGCACCTAAGAATTTATAGGTAGACAAGTTATGAGAATTCGCTGTATTGCTAATAATGGGGAACACCTACCGGAAAATTATATCGATCCGGCAAGAGGTTATACTAAAAAGGTTGAATTGCCGTTGACAGTTGGCAAGGAATATGTTGTCTATGCTATCCGAGCATGGCAGGGAGTAGTTTGGTACTATATTTGTGACGACAATTACAGCTATTATCCCATACAGACTCCTGCACCGCTGTTTGAAGTTGTTGACAGCCGAGTTTCTAAGTATTGGCAGTTTATGCTTGACCCGAATGGGGTTTTAAGGTTTGCTTTTGAACAGTGGTTTACCGATCCTTATTTTTATGATAAGCTGACGGATCAGGAAGAGGCGGAGGTGGAGATTTTTGATAAGGTTAAGGAATTGATGGATGCTGAGGATTTTTCTTTTCCTCCGCTGGATGTGGCGGTTGAGAAGTTGCGGGAAACTGTGAGTGTTTGAGTTGAGAAAGTGCGAGAGTCAATTTATTAGGTTAACCAGCTTGACTAAGATAGTTTGAAATGGTATCAAATATAAAGCAGCAGAATTTTGTGAAATAAAATGGACGAAAAAGTTGAAATCAATAGAAGGTATGAGATACTAGACCGCGATGATGATGTTTTGTTGTTCGACAACAATACATTTACAGTAGGGCAATTCAAGGAGGGGATTAGTGGGGTTTTTGAGAGACAGTTTTTAGTTGTTGGTCACTATGATGATTGTCAGGGAAAAAAAATTGCTCAAACTCTAAAACCTGATCTAACAAAGATTGTGTTTAATTCAATACCTTTTAAAATGAGTGAAATTCAATGGAAAGGTGACGCGGTAAATTGTAAACTTCTTAAAGTAGGTTTTGGAGGATGGCAGGAAGGAACAGTGAGAGTGCAGGGAAGAGTCGTAGATGGCTATTTTGAAAATGACGGATTATTAAAGTATAATAAACCTGTTATTGATATATGTATAGAGTTCTGTCCCGATCGCCCAACTGAACCTATATCGCCTCTAGATGATATCAGACAATCCGAGGCATACAAAAAACTGCTAGAAAATGACTGACAGCCCGATCGCCCTTACAATAAGATAATCGATCGCACTTATATCTGAATCTGAGATTTTCAACCGCAGATGAGGGCGGATGTACGCGGCTGAACGCTGATGTTTTTTGGATGGACTATGATAAATATAGAAGAATATATCGATCGCACCGCCGAACTGATCAACTTACCCTTAGACCCAGAACATCGGCCCGGTGTTGTGGTAAACTTCGAGAGGATAGTGGCGATCGCCCAACTCGTTACCGAATTCCCTTTACCTCCAGAAATAGAAGCCGCGCCAGTGTTTGAACCTTAGATATTAAACCGCAGATGAGGGCAGATGAACACAGATGAACGCAGATGTTTTTTAGATAAGGCTGATGCGGTTGCTACGGCAGCGGCGGTTAAATGTGGTAAGATTACGGCTACAGTGGCGGTAAGTGCTGCTTTGGAACGGATTGCTGTTGACGATCAAGCTTTTAACTGTTTTACTAATGTGATGGCCGATCGCGCGCTTGCGGATGCTGAAAAAATAGATAATGCGATCGCAAACAACGAAAACCCAGGCCCTTTAGCGGGTGTTCCCTTCGCCGTTAAAAACCTCTTCGACATCGGCGGAATTGTCACTCTAGCAGGCTCTAAAATCAACGCTGACAACCCTCCGGCTACGCGGGATGCGGGGGGGGTTGCCAGACTCAAACAAGCGGGTGCTGTGCTCCTAGGCACGCTAAACATGGATGAGTACGCCTACGGTTTTGTCACCGAAAACAGCCACTACGGGCCCACGCGCAATCCCCACGATACTACCCGCATCGCTGGAGGTTCCAGTGGCGGTTCGGCTGCGGCGGTTGCTGCGGGTTTAGTACCCATCACTTTGGGATCGGATACTAATGGTTCCATCCGCGTACCGGCTGCTTTGTGCGGGGTTTTTGGCTTTAAGCCTACTTATGGTCGTTTGTCAAGGGCTGGAGCTTATTTGTTTTCGGGCAGTTTGGATTGTGTGGGGCCGTTTGGGCGATCGGTCCGAGATATTGCGACTCTGTATGATATCTTGCAAGGACCTGATGCCGATGACCCGGTTTGCACTAAACGCCCGCCAGAACTTTGTTCGCCGCTGTTAAATCAAGGAATTGCGGGATTGCGAATTGCTGTTGCTGACGGGTATTTCGCTACGGGGGCCCAACCGGAAGCTATGGAGGCTGTAGAAATAGTTGCAAAAGCCTTGACAAATGTCCTCAAATGTGGTATGGAGACAGTAAAAAAAACAACAAACCCCCCGAAAATTGGGGGGCTTGCAACTGTCAGCATCCCGGAATCCGATCGCGCGCGGGCTGCTGCATTTATCATTACCGCCTGTGAGGGGGCAAATTTGCATCTCGACAATTTGCGATCGCGCCCTCAAGATTTCGATCCGGCGACGCGCGATCGTTTTTTAGCCGGAGCCCTGATCCCGGCGGCTTGGTACTTACAAGCCCAGAGATTCAGACAATGGTATCGCGATCACCTACGCGAAATCTTCCAACAAACAGACATCATTCTCGCACCCGCAACCCCGATGGCGGCCCCTCTAATTGGTGTCGAGAAAATGGTCATAGCCGGACAAGAAATCTTAGTACGTCCCAATCTCGGACTTTTCACTCAACCCTTATCATTTATTGGCTTACCTGTACTTTGCGTGCCCGTACAGCGGCCCGGCGCTTTACCCTTGGGAGTGCAAATTATTGGTGCTCCCTACAGCGAAGCGGTAATTCTCCGAGTCGCTGCGGTATTAGAATCCCAAGGAATTATATCTGCCGAATCAATTAGCCACTAATTTTAGGGTTTGTTGTTGCGGTGGAAGCGTCTCTTAGTTCTTCTGGCAATTGCTTTGCGCTTTTGCTTTTCCAACGGGGTTTCAAAGTGGCGGTGCTTTCTCATGTCGGGGAAAATTCCCGCTTTGGAAACTTGCCGCTTGAAGCGTCGCAGGGCTGACTCAATCCCTTCGTTTTCGCCGATTACAACTTGGGTCATTCTTTCTCCTTAGTGTTTGTCAGATCAAGTTTTATCATATCAAGGTTTTTGGCAGCGCGACCTATGACTGCGGCTGAATCTTCAGAAACACCGCAATTTCACAAAGATAGTCCTGGACGTATTTCAACGTAATTCTGTCATGCTGAGTGAAGCGAAGCATCNNTGCTTCGCTTCACTCAGCATGACACATGGGCTTTGCGTAGTATCCCTGTCCAAATCTCTGAGAGTGTCTTCTTCTTACCTAGGCTTAAGCCTGGTTAATTTTCGACCAACTGATTTTCCTGGCGGAGGTAAGCTTGAATAAACTGGTCTAATTCACCATTCATCACATCTGCGATCGCCGTTGTTTCCACTCCAGTCCGCAAATCCTTGACCATTTGATAGGGGTGAAAAACATAATTACGAATTTGCTGGCCCCAAGCCGCCTCTACCATGTCGCCCCGAATCTCGGCAATTTCCGAAGCCCGCTGCTCTTTTGCAATCACCAATAGCCTAGATTTGAGTAACGCCAGAGCTTTTTCCTTATTTTGCAACTGACTACGTTCTTCTGTACAGCGCACGGCCAAACCAGTAGGAAGGTGAACGATGCGGACTGCGGTTTCTACCTTGTTAACATTTTGCCCGCCCTTGCCGCCTGCGCGGGAAGTAGTGACTTCTAAATCCTTTTCTGGGATGTCCAACTGTACGGAGCGATCGAGAATTGGCATCACTTCGACACCTGCAAAACTGGTTTGACGCTTGTCGTTAGCATTGAAAGGCGAAATTCTGACCAAGCGGTGAGTGCCTTTTTCCGATCGCAAATAACCGTAAGCATAGCGGCCGGCAATTTCCAAAGTCACAGATTTAACACCCGCTTCCTCTCCCTCAGAGATTTCGGTTAAATGTACTTTATAACCTTGACTTTCTCCCCAGCGCGTGTACATCCGCATCAGCATTTCTGCCCAATCTTGAGCATCAGTACCACCAGCACCGGCGTTAATAGTCAAAACGGCACCGCCTTCGTCGTAGGGCCCGGATAGTAATTGTTGTAGTTCCCACAAATCGAGGTCGCGAGTTAACTGAGAAAGGTTGGATGTGGCTTCTTGAAACAAGGATTCGTCTGCGTCTAGCTCTAGCAATTCTAAAATAGCTTTAGCGTCTTCCAAGCTAGTTTGCCAATGGTGGTATTGGTCTAAATGAGATTTGAGGTTATTAAGTTCTTGGAGAGTTTCTTGGGCTTGGTTTTGGTCGTCCCAAAAAGCTGGTTGAGCGGCAATTTGCTCTAAGTCTTGGATTTTTGCGGATAGTGCGGGGATGTCAAAGATAGTCCTGAGTTTTACCCAGGCGATCGCACAATGTTTCGATATCGCGTTTGATGTCTAGAATTTCCACTGTTAGTCCTC
>DPLL01000032.1 GCA_003542015.1 Microcoleaceae cyanobacterium UBA9251
GGGGGATCGAAACTTCGATACAAACATTCCTAACGCCACTACAAACTGTTACCTGTCAGCGCTGGGCGAGGCTCTTTTTTGCGAAATTGCAAAGTATTATTTTCACAGTCGATCGCAATTGTATCGCCCTCCACAAACGCATTTTCCAGAATCTTATTAGCCAGCGGGTTTTCCAACTCCCGCTGAATTGCGCGTTTCAAGGGACGAGCACCGTAAACTGGATCGTAACCGACATCTGTGATATGGTTTTTCGCAGCATCGGACAGTTCCAAAGTAATTTTTTGTTCCGCCAACAACCACTCGATGCGCTTGACTTGAATGCTGACTATTTGCCGCAGTTCCGTCTTGCTCAAAGTGTGGAACAAAATTGTCTCGTCAACCCGATTGAGAAATTCCGGCCGAAAGTGCGATCGCAACGCATTCATCACCCGTTTCAACATTTGTTCGTACTCTTCATCAGTCTCCCGTTCAGCAATCGGTAAACTTTCAGGTTCCTGAGAAATTGGAGAAATCACAGTATCAGAAACTCGCGAAGCCGAAATCTCAACCGTACCATCATCATCAACTTTATAATTTGTCTTTTGACTTGAAAAATCAGGCACTTCATGCTTCCGAGTAGCAGGCTTTTTCGCAGCTTTTCCCTTCTTAGCAAACACTTCTAAAATGTGATCGCTGCCGATATTGCTAGTCATCACAATTACGGTATTTCTAAAGTCAATAAGTCTGCCTTGAGAATCCGTAATCCTGCCATCATCCAACACTTGCAGCAAAATGTTAAATACATCCGGGTGCGCTTTTTCCACTTCGTCAAATAACACTACCGAATAAGGATGTCTCCGCACAGCTTCCGAAAGTTGTCCCCCTTCATCGTAACCGACATATCCGGGAGGAGCTCCTACTAACCGGGAGACGCTGTGCTTCTCCATATATTCGGACATATCAATGCGAACAATTGCATCGTCGCTGTCAAATAAAAACTCCGCTAAAGCCCGCGCTAATTCAGTTTTTCCGACCCCTGTGGGGCCCATAAACAAGAAAGAACCGATCGGTCTTCCGGGGTCTTTCATCCCCGCGCGAGCCCGCCGAATTGCCGCAGCAACGGCTGTCACAGCCTCCTGTTGACCGATGACCCGCTGGTGCAAATGGTGCTCCAATTGCAGCAATTTTTGGCGCTCAGATTCTAACAGCCGATTGACAGGAATTCCCGTCCAGCTTGCCACGATTTGGGCAATATCGCCCTCAGTAACTTTTTCGCGCAGTAGGGAAGAACCTTGAGATTGTTGTTTCAAAAGTTCCGCTTCTTTCGCTTCCCGATCGCGCACCGCAGTTTCCAATCTGCCATACTTTAATTGTGCGGCTTTATTCAAATCGTAAGCCCTTTCTGCCTGTTCGATTTGCACTCGCAATTGGTCTTCTTCTGCTTTCAATTTATTGATTGCATCCAACAACTGCTTTTCGCCCAACCACTGAGAGGACAATTTTTCCTGCTTGACTTTCAAAATGTCAATCTCAGATGTGATGCGTTCAATGCGGGGGCCGATTCCGGGGGATTGAGCACCTTTTCCCTCGCCTTCGATCGACAATTTTTCCATTTCCAACTGCATCACCCGGCGGTCGATTACTTCTAATTCCACAGGTTTAGAAGTAATCTCCATTTTCAAGTGGGCGGCCGCTTCATCTACAAGGTCGATCGCCTTATCCGGCAAAAATCGATCGGAAATATAGCGAAAAGAAAGAGTTGCAGCAGCTACCAGGGCCGAATCAGTAATTTTCACCCCGTGATGGCGTTCATACCGGTCTTTCAATCCGCGCAAAATGGAAATAGTATCTTCAACGCTGGGCTCGCCGACAAATACTTGTTGAAACCGACGTTCCAAGGCCGCATCTTTTTCAATATTCTTGCGGAATTCGTCGAGAGTTGTGGCGCCGATGCAGCGCAATTCGCCACGGGCTAACATCGGTTTCAACAAATTGCCCGCATCCATTCCCGAACCGGAACTACCACCGCCGCCAGTACCAACAACGGTGTGTAATTCGTCGATAAATAGGACAATTTGCCCGTCTGAATCAATGACTTCTCGCAACACCGATCGCAATCGTTCTTCAAATTCGCCCCGGAATTTTGCCCCAGCAATTAAACTCCCCATGTCAAGGCTAAATAGTTGGCGATTTTTCAAAGATTCGGGGACGTCGCCGTTGACAATGCGCTGGGCTAAACCTTCGGCGATCGCAGTTTTTCCGACTCCGGGATCGCCAATTAACACCGGATTATTTTTCTGGCGGCGGGACAGAACTTGTACTACCCGGCGAATTTCCTCGTCGCGGCCGATTACGGGGTCAAGTTTGCCGGCTTTGGCCGCTTCTGTCAAATCGCGGCCGTATTTAGATAGCGCGTCGCTGTTAGCTTCGGCATTTTGGTCTTGAGTTTTGCTAGGATTACGAGTCTTGCTAGCTTGGGGATTTTGGTCTTGAACTTTGGCGCTGCTGCGGACTGATTTGATTGCTTCTTCCAGTTTTGGGCGATCGATTGTGCCCGACGGGGGTTTGCGATCGTAACCAGGGCGGCCCGGCGGCCCCTCGCCCCTAGTCAGCAAACGCCGGCCAACTCGTTCGTCTTCTAGTAAGCCTATTAATAAATGTTCAACGGCGATAAAATTATCTTGCCAAGTTTGTCTGGCAGACTCGGCAGCATCTAACATCACTTCTAAGCCGCGACCGAGGTATAGTTGGTCAGCGTTGGCCACTCTAGGCTGGCGTCTGGCAAAAGTTTCTAACTGCTGGGCTAAGCGGGTGACATCGATCCCAGCCAAGCTGAGAATGGTGTTGGCCTGGCCTTGCTGTTCGATCAGGGCGATCGCTAAATGTTCAACCTCTAGCTGCTGATTCGCAAAACGGCGGGCTACATCCTGGGATTTGACAATGGCTTCCCAGGCTTGATCGGTAAATTTGCTAGGGTCTGTTGGCTGCATGGTTCCTCGCAATCATAGGGAATTCTGCTTTTATCCCTGAATATATACTCTCACAACCATCTTAATCTTTAATCTTTAATCTTTAATCTTTAATCTCAAATCGGATCACAAGAGAGCCCAAACCTAAAGTCCCCAATCCCCTGCCAAATTTTCTGTAGCCCAACCATCGGGCGATTCCCTACCCTTCGGGATAGCTTCCCTTGACGAACTTGTAAAAATCTTGCCATAACCAGAAAATAAGCTTAAAATTCATGCTATTTCCCACTTACCAATTTTTAGTTTTTTTCCTAATTGTTTTTAGCGCCCTCTTCCCTTTGAAACAAAAAGTCGATTTGTATAAAATTGTTTTACTACTTTCCAGCTTATTATTTTATTCCTTCTGGAGTTTCGACTTTCTCCTCCTCCTAGTTTTAGCTACTGCCTACAATTATATCATTCTCCGAGCTGTTTGCAACGGAAAATATCAAAAACTTGCTTTCATATCCGGCCTAATTTTCAACATTGCCAACCTCGGCATCTTTAAATATTGCAACTTTTTTGTAACTTCTTTATTTGAGGTACTGAACCAGCTACAAATTCCCGCCAGTTTTCAAGTTTTGCAAATTGTCGCCCCCGTCGGCGTGTCATTCTACACTTTTAGAATGATTTCCCATTTAATCGACTGCTACCAGCAAAAAATCCCCTGTCCTAAATTTATAGACTACGCCACCTACATCACCTACTTTCCCCAAATTGCCTCCGGGCCAATCTCCCGATCTCGCGAATTTTACTCCCAGCTAAATTCACCCCAAAAATACGACTATCAAATCGAAGAAGTTATAGTTTTGATTTTGTCTGGACTGTTCAAAAAGTATACTTTGTCAAGCTTTTTATTTAACTTCACACAATTGCCATTCAAAGTTCCCCAACAGTACAGCAGCATAGATTTAATCCTCGCCGCCCTATCCTATTCCTGTTTAATTTATGTAGATTTCAGCGGCTACTCAGATTTAGCCAACGGTATCTCCTGTTTGCTAGGTTTCAAACCCATTCCCAACTTTAATATGCCTTACCAATCCTTAAGCCTCCAAGAGTTTTGGAAAAGGTGGCACATCAGTCTTTCCGAGTGGCTGAGAGACTACCTTTACATTCCATTAGGAGGCAACAAACACGGCAAATTGAGAAAGTACCTGAATTTATTTTTAACAATGGCGATCGGCGGATTTTGGCACGGTGCCGGTTTAAACTTTATTGTGTGGGGAGCCCTTCACGGTTTAGGATTAATTGTCACCCATTTATGCAGAGATATCCCCCAAGCTATCCACTTCAAATTAGACTATTCCTTTCCCAGGTTAGCTAAAGTTATGAATTGGTTGTTAACCTTTAGTTTTGTCACTTGTAGCTGGGTATTTTTTGGCACTCCCAACTGGGAAACTGCGGTGCAGTTTTTCCAAGGCATTATACATTCCGGTGTCCCAACCTTTCAATTTAACTTTTGGCAATTGTACTTAGTAATTGCAGTAATTGGCGCTATTAACTTCTGGGGCGATCGCATTTCCCAACTATTGCAAGTCATGCTCTCCTTAAAAAACATATTTTTTCGGGTTGTCTTAGTTTCGCTGTTCGTGTATACTATTTTGATGCTAGGGCCGAGCACCGTCCCGCCTTTTATCTACTTTAATTTCTAATAAATATGAGAGACCGAGAATTTTTACTAATTTTTACTTCTGTAATTCTCACTTTGATCTTTTCCAACTTATCTTTATTTCTCAAGAGTTTATCCTCAACTCCTTTCGCAACTCCCGAAATCAAACAAGCAGCGCGACAGGTAAAGATCGAAGGTTTTCGGAAATCTGAACAAGATTTTTGGAGCAAAATTAAAGATATTGACTTCGATCGCATCCCCCCAAAAAACGCAACTGCTAACCTCGAAAAAACGCCATTACCACCGAAAAAATCAACTAAAAAGCCCACCGCAGTCAAACCGAAACTCACCAAACCTTATCGCAGATTTTTGTTTATTGGAGATTCAGTAATGTTTGATTTAGGGATTCAACTTCAGTACACTATGAAGGAAACATATAAGATCGCTGATACGAAAATTGACTACAAAGTATCCAGTGGCTTAAATCGCATAGATTATTATGACTGGTATGCCAGAACCAAAGAAATTATCAATGATTATCAGCCGGATGTAGTGATAGTTTTATTTGGAGGAAATGACACTCAAGACATCACTGATTATCAAGGAAAATCCCGGGTAATCCTGACTAAAGAATGGCAAAAAGCCTATCAAGAAAGAGTCGAAAAATATGCCAAATTATTGAATTATTCCTCCGTGCGTAAAGTTTACTGGGTGGGTCAATCGAACTCTAACAGATCTTCGTACATCAAGGCTTTTCCAATTATGAACGATATCTATAAAAATGCGAGTAAAGTTTCAAGAAAAATTGAATTTATTTCAACTTGGGATACTTTTGCTGAAGGTGGCCAATTTACTCCTGTAGTTGCTGACAAATCGGGGAAGCGAGGCTATGTAAAAGTTAATGACGGCGTGCACTTTACTTCCCACGGTGCTAAAATTATCGGCGATTTAATCGTTGACAAAATGGCCGCCGACAAAATCTTAAAACTTCCCCAAGTTCCCCAAAAGAAACCCTAAAACTTGAGTCAGAAACCGGGTTTCTTCACAATATCTCGCTGAGGATGTGAAAATTATCGCAGAAACCCGGTTTCTTGGATTAGGCGCGTGGGGAGTCAGAAACCGGGTTTCTTCAGACAATCTGGTGAGGATGTGAAAAT
>DPLL01000031.1 GCA_003542015.1 Microcoleaceae cyanobacterium UBA9251
CGCAGAGCAAAATATTTTGGTGGGGCTGTTCGAAAAGATTGCTCAAAGTTCGATCGAGCTAATTCCTGCGGCTTGGAGCAATTTTTGGCATCGGTGGGAAACCAACGGAAAACTGAGATGGGCGCAAATTAATCGATCGGCTGGGTCATTTTCACTGTACTGCGCGCCGGTGCAGGTGGCGGAGGTTTTGAGCAAAATTTGGGATAATCAGCCTGTGGTGTTGATTGGCGGGGCGGTGGATTTGGAACCGAAGGCTCCGATTTTCCGGGAAATGCTGGGACTTCCAGAATTGACGACGGTTAAGTTTTCGCCCGATCGACAAAGCGAATTAATTCAACTTTACATTCCTTCGGGGCTGCCGTTGCCGAATACGCCGGAATTTCAGGGGGTGTTAATTCAGGAAATTCGGACTTTGCTGTGCATGAGTGCGTCGGTTGCGGGGTTAACGGTGCTGATTGTGGGAGATGTACCGCTGAAGGCGAGAATGGCGGCGATTTTGGCTTCTGAGTTCGGTTCTCGGGTGCGGGTAGAAACCACAGATGTGGGGGAAAATGGGATTTTGGTGACGGGGTGGGAGTTTTGGCGGGAACATCAGGGGGAATTGAGGGCGCCTCATTTGCTGGCGATCGCAACTTTGCCGCTACCTTCTTTAGAAAATCCTTTGGTGACGGCGCGGGTGGCTTATTATAAGGAACGGCGTCAGGATTGGTTTCGGTTGTATTTGTTGCCGGCGGCGTTGAATGAGTTGCAAAGGGCGATCGCGCCTGTGCGAGAAAGGCAGGGGGTTGTGGCGATTTTTGACACGCGGGTGATTCACCGCAGTTATGGACAGCAAGTTTTAGCCGCGATGAGTCCTTTTGCGAGGATTGACTATCTCGATACAACTTGGTTGACCCAGGCTTGAGATGACCTGTTGGCATATAATTTTGTTTAGTATTCCAGTTGAAATCAAATTTAGTAGACAAAGATTATGGGCGAATCTAAGCGTCGCAAAGAGTCGATCGGCGACAAATACGGTACTGAAGAGCGTATCTATCCCTGGCTGCCGATCACGAAAACCCAAAGCGCAGATTTTGTCAAGTGGACAAGTCGCGGAAGCTGGACAGGAATTAGCCTTTTGGTTGCTTGGTGGATTGTAGTGCGGTTTGTGGGTCCAGCGGCGGGCTGGTGGGTGGTTGATTGATGCTAGGCTCGACAAATGCCTGTATTCTTGGCATTGTGTCGAGTTTAACTCCGAAACCAGTGGCTGAATTTTTGGGAAAATTTTACTTGCTAATTTGGATTTAGTATGTTATGTTAATTATCTACGGGCAATTAGCACAGTGGTAGCGCACTTCCTTCACACGGAAGGGGTCGCAGGTTCAAATCCTGCATTGCCCATCAAAAATTTTAAGGTGACTCATTTAGGCGATCGCAGGAATAGAGGCAGCTTTATGATCCAAATAATTCTGAACTCAGAACAAGAAAAGTTACTGCAAAAACAGTTAGAAACAGGGAAATATACAACCCCCGATCAGGTAATTACTGATGCTTTAAAAGCTTTGTCAGAAAAACAGCATCTTAATCAACCTCGGCAAGTAGTAACCATTCTTTCAGGAAAACCCGCACAAGAGTTACTAGCAGAAAAAATTAAAATGAGCCGGGAACTTAACAATAGTTATCAGCCCGATCCGCACAGACAAGCTTTAGCTGAAACTTTTAGCAAGTTATGTGAAGAAACCCAGGCTTTACACGCCGAGCGTCCTTGTTTAAGGAATACGTGAAAAGCCTATTGAAAATGGTGCAATATCTCAGTTTTAACGAACTGAAAATAAAAAGTAATTGGTGTTTAGCTTAAGCTTCAACATATTCGCAAATAGAGACCGGTTCGGGAATCGGAAAAGCATCCTCTTGTAGTCCTTCAATATGAAATGCGATCGCCTCTTTAATTAAATGCCTCACCTCTTCTAAACTTTCAGCCACAGCTACACATCCAGGTAAATCGGGAACATACGCACCGTAGCTAGTTTCACCTTTTTCAATTACAACAGCATAACGCATTAATCTTCCTCCTCTAGTTGAGATTGTCGCAAAACACTTTCAAGCTAAATTTGGCGTTGCGGATTCACGGTATGAAAGGCTAAATATGCCAGTCATAGAAACCAGTATCGACAAAGCTTGAGGATTTTCAACTAATTTTTTTCATAGCCTGATTAAGCAACGCCCTAAATTTTCACTTGCTTTCTCAATAATAAACTTAGTAAATTCAGAGCGCTTAGCTACTGTATTAATCGAAAGAGAGGTATTTTCATGTAAATAACTATTAGTTATTTCAGTGATTTCTAGAATTATAGAACGAAGCAAGCCCTGATAACAGTCTAATTCTATTGGCAGGAGTGAAAGTACATCTCCTTGTGTATAATTAACTTTATTAAGTAGTTTAAGAGTAAAAAGCATTGCAACATGAAATATTAAAATCCGAATTGTTCCAGGACGTAATAAGCTACTGGTATTATTTTGTGTTAATGCTAAAAAATCTGTACTTCTTATATAGCCTTCAATATTCTTCATTAATTTTGCACAAAAGAGATAAACTTCCATTGCAATTGAAGGATTAAAAACTTTGCTGTAATTTGCATCACCTTTAATAATTGACGTTGGTCGGGATCTAGCTATATCTGGGTCGCGATGAACAATGGAAGTAACTGCTTGAGCTAAATAAGGAATACTAATTATTCTTTCAGAAGTTTTTCCAATATTCTTGTAATAATTTTTGCGGCGATCGTAGAACCAATCCTTATTTAAAAAGTAATCTTCTATATCACGCTGAATAGGTTCAGTAGCTCTTAAAGAAGCAGCAGGAACGGGAGTTTGAAAATTAGTTGCTTTGATGATTCTATCTCTCGCTTCTAATTTGTTTGCCACTATTATCTTTACAAGAATAGCTCTCTTATCATCAACCTTTGCAAGAGTGTTCATATACTCATATATCGAGTTAGTTGTTTGTAACCCATTCACAATTTGTACATCATCGAGTGTAATGGTTTTACCTGCGATAGTTGCTTTTGAAGCTAATATGGTTATCCCATTGTTTAACCACCAGAAATCTATATCAGTATCTTTTGAAGCAAGGGTATTTTTGATATCTATATTGACTTCTACATTCCCTTGGTAATCTCTAACGTTTGACTCAAATAAATATTTGCGTAAAGAGCCCTCATCAGTTACAAAATTATAGTATTCATCTAATCTTGTCAAAACAACATAATTATCTTCATCTGTAGAAATGTAATTTTCCAGAAATTTTAATTTTAAAGAGTAACTTTTTTCTTGCCTTGTATTCTTTAGTAGTTCTCTGGCTCCTGTGAATTCAAACTTTACCTCACAGCCTGTAAAAAATTTTTCGGTTTTAGAACAAAGATTGTCCGCTTTATTTTTGACCTTAATATGAATATTTTCAGTATCACCTTGACTAGCATATACGTAGGTAATTTTCACTTGAATATGTTTAATGGCTAAGTCAAGGTATGTTTTTCTAAATAATTCGACTTTTTCTATAACCTGTGCATTATAAAAATCTTTAATATCGGCAATATTTTTGCCTAAATCAAATATATCTTCTATAGTAGCCATAAGCGTCTCTATGGGTTTTTCTCCAAACGAAGATGAACTCTTGGCTTGGATTAAATATACTTCTATTAATGGGTTCTTTTTTATACTTGCCAAATCCAAGTCTTCATTAAGAATTTCATTGTTAAGAAACATGAAAAAACCATCGATTCCTCCATCATCTTTTCCATCAACCTGATTAGACAATAACTCATCATATGAAAGATCGTAGTCTTTTAACAGTTGTTCAAAAGTAAATCTCTCAAAATACTCATCTTGTGATAATGTACTTGCTAATTCCTGTCTTTTTCTTTCGAGAATACTTTTGAGAATTACGACATCATTATTGTTAGACATGAATATTTATCCTTTGATAAGTTATACTGTACTAGAGTACACTATAACGCCACCAGTTGCAAGTCCGTCACCGCTTCCCCATTGCGAATTGTGGCAATTGTCGGGTGAGTCTCAACAATCTCCAACACCTTCCCCTCAAACCGCTGGCGGTATTCCTCATCGATTATTAAATTGATCGTGAATTAGACACTGTTCAACAAGGCCAAAACTGCCGATCGCCCAAAACTCCCATTTTTATACTACANNCCCGCAACTAACGAATCTTGGAAACAGGGATTAGTAGGTGTCATCGTTAAATCGCCTACGGACAATTCCCACGCATATTTAGTCAAACTCCCAGACGGAACAGAAATCAGTCTGCGGCGACACGAACTCAGTATCCGCAAGCAGTTTCAGAGCGAAGGATTGCAGTCAGAAGGAGATTTTCTAGCAGAATATAACCTCTATGATTCTGTAATTTACCGCTGCATTGTTGGTTCTAGAGCCTATGGTCTGGATCACGAGCAA
>DPLL01000422.1:0-2034 GCA_003542015.1 Microcoleaceae cyanobacterium UBA9251
GTGCAATAATAGGTAGAAGTGCGTTCTAGCAATTCCCAGTAAGTAGGAGCAAAATATCCAGTGCTGACTACATCTTCAACATCTTTAACCTTGGCGGGTTGTAAGTCTGGCGGTAGTTGAGAAACAAAACGAATGGCGATCGCCCCCACCTGTTGACTACCCAATGGTACACTGAGAATATCTCCTGGTTGCACCGTCAGTTCCGCCGGCAACCGATAGATAAGTAAATTTTTTTGCTCCCCTGGGGAGTCCCCCGCACCCCTGAAAGGAGAGTCAACCAAAACTTCGATCCACTGTGCCCGCACGGTGGGGCGACTCGGAGGTCGATCGCTGCCGTAAGATGCCCCAGCCTCAGCAGCGGAGGGCGTTGATAAAGCAAAAGTGACAGTAGACATAGCGTTACACACCAAACTAGAAAGAGCCGCAGTCATGCTATTTTAGATTTTAGATTTTAGATTTTAGATTGCCCCCGTCAGTCAGCCTGGTTTCGGAATGAATCGGGGGCCCCCGACCAAATAGCTTTCGATCGAAGAGAGTTTTTATTATCGCTCACTTTTTCAAAATTAAACATAAAATACTCTGCTGTTTTATCCCCGACTTCTTTAAGAAGTTGGGCCTTTTTACTAAGCTTATTTTTGCATAATTTATATTAATATTAACTATTAGATTTAGCGAATAAGAAACCACCAATTCCCAATTCCCTATACCCTATGCCCTATGCCCTATTCCCAAGAGTACATAATTTACCAGAGAAAAGCTATATAACCTGTTTGTGTCGATCGCACTTACACACCAACACCATTCTGTGCTATGAATTACTACTTAAGCAATTTACATTGGGAGAGTATTGGATGTCAGGTAGCGAAGTTCGTGCAGATTTTTGGATGAGCGAGTACATTACCCCTTGGGATATCTACGTTCACGGCATCATACGGGTGCTTGCTTACAAGAAAACAGCGTTTCAAGAAATGTACGTGGTTGAAACCGGCACCTACGGCAAAGGCTTAGTATTGGATGGCAAATGGCAATCTTGTACAGGCGACGAGTTTCTGTACCACGAACCGCTGGTTCACCCAGCCATGACTATGCACGGTTCACCCAAAAAAGTCCTCGTTCTCGGTGGCGGTGAAGGAGCTACAATTAGAGAAGTGCTGCGGTGGAAAAGTGTTGAAAAAGTAGTGATGGTTGATATCGACGGCGAAGTAGTAGATGCTTGTCGCGAACACCTGCCAGAAATGCACCAAAATGCCTTTGACGATCCTCGTTGCGAAGTAGTAATCGGCGATGCTTTAGACTATTTAGATAACAGTGACAACGACTGGGATGTTGTCATTTCCGACTTGTCAGACCCCATTGAAGAAGGCCCTTCTTTCCAGTTGTTTACAAAAGAGTATTTTGAGAAAGTTCGCCGCGTCATGTCACCTACGGGATATTTTGTGGTGCAAGCCGGGCCTGTTTCTCCAGCAGAAATGAAAATGCACGCCCGGATTGTCAATACGCTGAAGTCGGTTTTCCCCAACGTTCAATCTTGCACCAGCTTTATTTCTACTTACGGAGCTCCTTGGGGCTTTGCTGTAGCTTCAACTCAGGAAATCAACACCCGTCCCGAACCAGAAGTTACGGACAAATTACTCGCTGAAAAAACCATCGGTGGGTTCCGAATGTTCGACGGAATTACCCTGTTGGGATTGATGCAGGTTGCCGGTCACTTGCGAAAAGTAATCGCCACTGAAACCGAAGTTTACACTATGGCAGCACCGCCTAAATTTTTCGGGAAAGGTTCTGTCGGCCAGTGAAGTTAAATTGAAAGAGAAAAGTCGTTTGGAGTAACTCAGATGGGTAATTTAATTCGCATACTAGCTGCCATTTTTCTTCCCCCCCTGGGCGTATTTCTGACGGTTGGGATTGGCACTGATTTTTGGATTAACCTGGTTCTCACCTGTTTTTTCTGGTTTCCGGGTATGATCCACGCCATTTGGGTGATTGCCAAGCACGATCGAGGTTAAGTTATTTTTGTAAGGTGCGTCGCTGTGA
>DPLL01000422.1:2057-12180 GCA_003542015.1 Microcoleaceae cyanobacterium UBA9251
TTTGGAGATTGTTGATAGCGACGAACTACCATATCTACGAGGTTTTATTGATTATTACAAATCAAGTTCTTCATAAACCAATTCAGCAATTTTATTCGCCGCCCCAGATTCTCCCCGAACCGATCGCAAACGATCGCACATTTGTGCTAATTTTTCAGGATGACTCAAATAGTCGATCGCCAACCCGGCCACCACTTCCGGTTCCAGCTTCCCAACCAACTCTGGGACAATCTCTGCTTGCGCCCAAATATTCGGCCAAGCATAAAGTTTTCTCTTTCCCAATCGCCAGATTAGCCAATTAATTACTATAGCAAAAATAGAACCAACAAACGGTAAATTTGCCAGCAATCCCGGCAAACCATCCCAAGCTTTCATCGTATCCAATTGCTGCGTCGGTAGCAAAACAATCATCGGTACTGCTAAAGCACCCAATTCCGCAGTATTGGCTCCCACAGTAGTCAAACACAAACTGCATTCTGATAGCAAATCATAGGCCGGTGTCTCAGTCCAAAGTTCTATTTGCAAGCCATTTGTTGTCTGCAAAAATGGTGATTCTGTTAAATGTAGTTCGGCGGCGGAATTGGCAAATAAATGCAGACAAGGATTTTGTTCTGGGTCGGCAAAACGTGCTAAGGTTTGTATATCTATGGTAGGAGCAACGGGAATTACAAAGCGAGTTTCTGGGCGGATGCGATGGATGGATTGGGCGATCGACAAACATAACGGCACGCCTAAAGCTAGTTTCGCAGGTTTGGAGCCTGGTAACAATCCAATTAGTTCGATTTCCCGTAGGGGCGGTGCCCCCGTGCCCGCCCTGTCCAATTTATCCGTGCCCGCCCTGTCCAATTTCCGATCGCCTACTTCCGCAATTAAGTCTCCGACAACTGTAAATTTATTAGCATATTTTGGGGGGATTTTATCAAAGATTTCCTGTTTCATGGTGGCAAATTTGTCAATCCAGCGGTACCACCGCGCCTCCCATTCAGCATAAATAACAGTGCGATATTTGAGCCTTTTACCAATAACAACTGTAAAAAATTGGTCGCCTCCTAAAAATAAGACAACTCCTTTTTCATGCCAATCCCAATTTTCAGCAGTTTTGCCGGATAATAGGAATGGCAAAAAATGCTCTGGTGCTTGCACTCGGTCAACTTCTGGGTAGGAACTTGCGATTTGTGCTTCTTTCCCGGTGGCGTGGGGACAGGGGGACAGGATAACTGAAATGCGGACAGATGTGCGATCGCATCCTAAATGTTCTCGCAAAGCTTGCACAACAGGACGTACCCAGGTTGCTAATTCTCCGGGCCCGTTAGAGAGGACTAAGATATCTACTGTCATGGGATTTAAGATTTTAGAGGATACAAAGGAGAAGTTATGACAGATTTAATTAATGCGGCCAAGACTGGTGATGTTTCTACTGTAGAAGCTTCGATCGAACAATGTGCAGATGTCAATGCTAAAGATGAGGAAGGTGCGACGGCTTTGACGGCTGCGGCTGAGGCTGGCCATTTTGACATCGCCAAAAAATTGCTCGCTGCTGGTGCTGATGTCAACAGTCACGACAATGACGGCTGGACAGCGTTAATGAGTGCCGCTGCTGGGGGACATAGGGAGATTGTACAGCTTTTGTTGGAGGCCGGATCGGAGGTAAATGCTAAAACTAATTTTGGTTTGACGGCTTTGATGAGTGCTGCTGGTAGTGGGCGTACTGAAGTTGTGGAATTGTTGATTGAGAAGGGAGCTGATATTAAAGCTAAGGATAATAATACTTGGACTGCGTTAATTTGGGCGTCTTCTGAGGGGCATAAAGATGCCGTTGAGGTGCTGAAGCTAGCGCGCGATCGCTAACTCGATAGGGCGGGCAAGGAAGAGCATTCAAAGTCACCCTTTTGAATGGGGATTTAGGGGATAGATTTGGCGAGTTGCCGGCATCGGAAAGTGCGATCGCCAAAAAGTCATCTATCATCAATATTAGCTAATACTGATGATAGATGACCAATGACCAATGACTAAAGACCAATAACTAACCAATCGAGAAAGTACCATTACCATTAGATTCTAGGAAGGTCAAATTCAAACTTGCTCCTCCTTCAATCACGCCGAGCACATCTCCAAAACGCTGGATTGACAAATCGTTGCCAACGGGATTCAGGCTGTAGCCGTCGCTTAAAGAATTTCCTTGCAGTTGGATCAAATCCTTTTCTATGTCGAAGTTCCGAATAGTAGCTTGACCGTTACCCAAATAGAGCGGTGTCGGGGCTGGATTCCCGGCTGTAGCCGGAACTCCGAGTACGAATCTATCAACTCCCGGACTGCCAATCAGGACATCGAAATCATTGGTTCCAAAGCTTTCATACTGCCGATTTCCTGTGGGAGTGATACCTACTTCCACTCCAATCTCTTCGACATTCCCGACACCAACACCAGTGATGATGTCGTTGCTCGGACTCCCAACAAAAGTAGCGTCGCGGTTTGGCTCAAATTGCCCAAAACTGAAGAAGTGATCCCGACCGGTGTTCAAGGCTCCAGAGTTGACATACGGCACAATGTCGGGGTTTTTCTGTATGTATTCCGGTTCTAAAAATGAAGTCCCAAAACGACCTTCTTTTGCCCCGAATTGAACGAAATGCTCGTAGCCTGATTTGAAAGGTGCATTGGGGCCTATAAACGATCGCAGATCTGAGTTATTGCGTAAATAAAAATCTTCGTTAAACTCAGGCGTTACTTTGGTGCGGCCTTCATCGTAACCGAACTGGATAAAGTGGTCTAGGCCTGAAGCAAAAGGCGCGTTTGGGTTGACAGTCTTGACAAAGGGTTGGAGGTCTGGGTTGCCGGCCAGGTAAGTATCTTCGTCAAAATAACGCGATACTTTAGTTAGGCCGGCTTCTCGACCAAATTTTTTAAAGTGTTCTTTTCCAGATTT
Organism: Microcoleaceae cyanobacterium UBA9251; assembly: GCA_003542015.1. Taxonomy (GTDB): domain Bacteria; phylum Cyanobacteriota; class Cyanobacteriia; order Cyanobacteriales; family Microcoleaceae; genus Microcoleus. Next base: position 4,981 of record DPLL01000422.1, read on the forward strand.
GATGATTCCTGCATCAATGGCTGGTTTGACCCAAGGATATTGTGAAAGGTAGTATTGTTCGTCAAAAATTGTGTAGTTAGCCATGTTTTCCTCCTAAGATTTTGATGAGTTTGAACGGGAAGACAAATTAGCTTTCCATTCACTCGAACTATCGGGAACTTACACAATACAGAGGTTATAACTGGTTTTAAATTCCCGGTAAACTATTAAGTTTTGTGACACAGCAATTATCCGAATGCTACATTATGACTTCAGGAATTAAGCCTTTCTTCTGTCAGTTAATTGCTCGACCGCCACTTGTATTTGTTATACAAAAATTGGCAGTTGTTTCAGGATTTTTTTCAGGATTTTTTTCAGGATTTTTTGCTCAAAGGTTGGTTGATTTTTGATTATTTGTATTTTATACATACCCTGAATACATAGATTCAGGAATCTGTCAAGTAAATTATTATAAATAAAATTTGGAGTATTTGCTAAAGTAATTTGTAAAAAAATGTAAAAGTAGCAATAAATTTGTCGCTCAGAGGCAGAGCAAGATGCTGTTGAGGTGCTGAAGGTAGCGCGCGATCGCTAACTCGATAGGGCGGGCACGGAAGAGCATTCAAAGTCACCCTTTTGAATGGGGATTTAGGGGGATAGATTTGGCGAGTGGCCGGAATAGGAAAGTGCGATCGCAAAAAAGTCATTAGTCATCAGCATTAGCTAATACTGATGACTAATGACCAATGACTAATGACTAATGACCAATGACTAACCAATCATGAAAGTACCATTACCATTAGCTTCTAGGAAGATCAAATTCAAACTTGCTCCTCCTTCAATCACGCCGAGCACATCTCCAAAACGCTGGATTGACAAATTGCTGCCAACGGGATTCAGGCTGTAGCCGTCGTTTAAAGAATTTCCTTGCAGTTGGATCAAATCTTTTGCTATGTCGAAGTTGCGAATAGTAGCTTGACCGTTACCCAAATAGAGCGGAGTCGCATTGAAATTCCCGGCTGTAGGAGGAACTCCGAGTACGAATGTATCAACTCCGGGGCTGCCGATCAGGACATCGAACTCATTGGTTCCAAAGCTTTCATACTGCCGATTTCCTGTGGGATCAATACCTACTTCCACTCCAATCTCTTCGACATTCCCCACACCAACGCCAGTGATGATGTCGTTGCTGCGGCTCCCGACAAAAGTCGCAGAGCGGTTTGGCTCAAATTGCCCGAAATTGAAGTAGTGATCCCGACCAGTTTTCAAGGTTCCAGAGTTGACAAACGGCACAATGTCGGGGTTTTTCTTTAAGTATTCCGGTTCAAAAAATGAAGTCCCAAAACGACCTTCTTTTGCCCCGAATTGAACGAAATGCTGGTATCCTGATTTGAAAGGTGCATTGGGGCCTATAAACGATTGCAACTCTGAGTTATTTGCTAAATAAAAATCTTCGTTGTAATCAGGCGATACTTGAGTGCGGCGCTGTCCTTCATCGTAACCGAACTGGATAAAGTGGTCTAGTCCAGTCGCGAAAGGTGCGTTTGGATTGACAGTCTTGACAAAGGGTTGGAGGTCTGGGTTGCCGGCAAGGTAAGTAGCTTCGTCAAAATACCGCGATACTTTAGTTAGGCCGGCGGCTTCACCAAATTTTTGAAAGTGTTCTAGTCCCGATTTGATGACTCCTGCATCAATGGCTGGTTTGATCCAAGGATAGGATGCCAGGTAGAATTGTTCGTCAAAAATTGCGTAGTTAGCCATGTTTTTATACCAAGGTTTTGATGAGTTTGATCGTGAATACTAATTAGCTTTTCATTCACTCGAACGCCGAGGGGCAAATTACACAGGAACAGACTTTATGAAATGGTTTTAAGTTCCCAGCCAAACATTAATTTTTGTGAAAAAGCAATGCTCCCAAGGATTTATTCTGCCTTCATAAATTATGCCTTTTTCCCTCAGTCAATTCCTCTATCGCAAGTTGGATCTGTTCTCCCAAACTGGGAACTTTCTTCTGGACTTTTTGCTCAAAGGTTGGTTGATTGGGGATTATTTTTCTTTTATACCTTAATCCTAAGCATATATTAACGAATATGTCAAGTAAATTTTTATAAATAAAATTTGGAGTATTTGCTCAAGGAATTTATAAAAAAATGTAACTAAAAATTGCCATAAATTTGTCGAATTGTGCGATCGGCAGGCTCAAATCACCTAATGGGCAGCGTTTTCTGGTAAAAATACTTATGGGATAGAAAAATTCCCGATTCCCGAAAACAGCATCTTAAAGGAGCCTAACCGGATGTTCACTCACGTCAAGCCCACCATTCGCCACATCGTGCCGGAAAACTTGCAGGGCCGATCGCTACTGAAGGTGGTCTATGTCGTACTCGAACCGCAGTATCAAAGCGCCCTGTCGGCAGCGGTTCGATCGATCAACAACAAAAATCCGAATCTGGCGATCGAAATCAGCGGCTACCTGATCGAGGAACTCCGCAGCCCGGAAAACTACGAAGCTTTCAAGCGGGATGTCGCTGATGCCAACGTATTTATTGCTTCTCTAATTTTTATCGAAGACTTGGCCGAAAAAGTGGTAGCGGCGGTGGAACCGGTGCGGGACAACTTGGATGTCGCCGTCGTCTTCCCGTCGATGCCTGGGGTGATGCGGCTCAATAAAATGGGCAGTTTCTCGATGGCACAGTTGGGACAAAGCAAAAGTGCGATCGGCGAATTCATGAAAAAACGGAAGGAAAAATCCGGGAGTTCCTTCCAAGACGGAATGCTGAAACTGCTGCAAACTTTGCCGAAAGTGCTGAAATATTTGCCTATTGACAAAGCTCAAGATGCCCGCAACTTCATGCTGAGTTTCCAATATTGGCTGGGAGGTTCCCAAGAAAACTTGGAAAACTTCTTGCTGATGCTGTCACAGAAATATGTCTTCAAAGGCCAGGGGGCAACCACGGGGGGATTGCCCCTACAATACCAAGAACCAGTTGTTTATCTAGACATGGGGATTTGGCATCCTTTGGCACCGTCCATGTTTGAGGATGTCAAAGCATATCTGAACTGGTTTAATGCCCGCACAGATATTTCTGCGGATGTCAAAGATCCCCTCGCACCTTGCATTGGTTTAGTCTTGCAACGCACTCACTTAGTGACAGGAGATGACGCCCATTATGTAGCTATGGTGCAGGAATTGGAGGCAATGGGGGCGAGGGTTGTGCCGATTTTTGCCGGCGGTTTGGACTTCTCGAAACCTGTTGAGACTTTTTTCTTGGAAGTTGGGGCAAAAGGTGTTGCACCTCTGCCGATTGTTGATGCGGTGGTTTCTTTGACTGGTTTTGCTTTGGTGGGTGGCCCGGCGAAACAAGATCACCCGAAGGCGATCGAATCTTTGAAGAAATTGAATTGCCCTTACATGGTGGCTTTGCCGCTGGTTTTCCAAACGACTGAAGAATGGGAAGATAGCGATTTAGGTTTGCACCCGATTCAAGTTGCTTTGCAAGTTGCGATTCCTGAGTTGGATGGTGCGATCGAACCGATTATTGTGTCGGGACGCGATGGTGCAACTGGAAAGGCGATCGCGCTACAAGATCGAATTGAGACGATTTCCCAGCGCGCCATGAAGTGGGCAATGCTGCGCCGCAAACCCAAATTAGACAAGAAAGTTGCGATTACAGTTTTCAGTTTCCCTCCTGACAAAGGTAACGTTGGAACAGCCGCTTACCTGGACGTTTTCGGCTCGATTTACGAAGTATTGAAAGCCTTAAAAGGCAACGGCTACGACTTGCCAGAATTGCCAGAATCTGCCGAGAAACTGATGCAAGAAGTCATCCATGATGCAACAGCCCAATACCAAAGCCCGGAATTGAATATTGCTTACCGGATGTCCGTAGCTGAGTATGAAGAATTCACTCCTTACTCGGAACGCTTGCAAGAAAATTGGGGACCACCTCCGGGACATTTGAACAGTGACGGACAGAATTTGCTAATTTACGGCAAACACTTCGGCAATGTGTTTATCGGAGTACAACCTACTTTTGGATATGAAGGCGATCCGATGCGGTTGTTATTCTCTCGTTCTGCTAGTCCCCACCACGGTTTTGCTGCTTACTACACATATTTAGAGCGCATTTGGGGTGCAGATGCGGTGCTGCACTTTGGCACTCACGGTTCGCTGGAATTCATGCCTGGTAAGCAGATGGGAATGTCTGTGGATTGTTATCCTGACAGTTTGATCGGCAAGATTCCTAACCTCTATTACTACGCTGCTAATAATCCCAGTGAGGCAACAATTGCGAAGCGTCGCAGTTATGCTGAAACGATTAGCTATCTGACTCCTCCGGCGGAAAATGCTGGGTTGTATAAAGGTTTGCAGGAACTCAGCGAGTTAATTGCTTCTTATCAAACTTTGAAAGATACTGGGCGCGGTGTGGCGATTGTGGATGCGATCGTTGAGAAGTGCCGTTTGGTGAATTTGGATAAGGATATCGCCCTACCTCCCGAACAAGAACGAGGGGTTGCTGCGGGAATGACTGCGGAGGAACGGGATAATTTAGTTGGCTTGGTTTACCGCAAGTTGATGGAGATTGAGTCGCGGTTGTTACCTTGTGGTTTGCACATTGTCGGGAAGCCACCGACTGCGGAAGAGGCGATCGCAACTTTGGTTAACATTGCCAATTTAGACCGGGAAGAAGACGGATTAGTCAGTTTGTCGCGGATTATTGCTTTAAGTTGCGATCGGAATATTGACGATATCTACACCAACAACGACAAAGGCATTTTAGCAGATGTTGAATTGCTCCAAAACATCACCTTAGCCTGTCGCGATGCTGTCACCGCTTTAGTCAAAGAACAAACCGATGCTGAGGGTCGAGTTTCCCTGGTTTCCAAGTTGAATTTCTTCAACATGGGCAAGAAAACACCTTGGATTGAATCCTTACACGCAGCCGGTTACAAAAAAGTCGATTCAGACCTGATTAAACCGCTGTTTGAGTATCTGGAATTCTGCTTAGAACAAGTTTGCGCCGATAACGAATTGGGCGCCTTGTTGCGCGCATTAGAAGGCGAATACATTACCCCCGGCCCTGGCGGCGATCCGATTCGTAACCCGGATGTTTTGCCGACTGGCAAGAATATGCACGCTTTGGACCCGCAGTCAATCCCCACGACTGGGGCGATTAAGTCTGCTAAGGTTGTAGTCGATCGGCTATTAGAAAGACAGCGCACTGATAACGACGGAAATTACCCAGAAACCATCGCCGTTGTGTTGTGGGGAACCGACAACATCAAGACTTACGGCGAATCCCTCGCCCAAGTAATGTGGATGGTGGGAGTGAAGCCAGTACCCGACGCTTTAGGTCGCGTTAATAAGCTGGAATTGCTGTCTTTAGAAGAGTTAGGACGGCCTCGAATCGACGTAGTAATTAACTGTTCCGGCGTCTTCCGCGACTTGTTCATCAACCAAATGAACCTGTTAGATAAAGCCGTGAAAATGGCAGCAGAAGCCGACGAACCTTTAGAGATGAACTTCGTCCGCAAACACGCATTGAAGCAAGCCGAAGAAATGGGAATTAACCTGCGCCAAGCAGCAACCCGCGTCTTTTCCAATGCTTCCGGTTCCTATTCATCTAACGTCAACTTGGCGGTAGAAAACAGCACCTGGGAAACCGAAGCTGAGTTGCAGGAAATGTACTTAACTCGCAAATCCTTCGCCTTTTCTTCCGACAATCCCGGAACAATGGAACAAGACAGGCAGATTTTTGAATCATCCTTAAAAACTGCTGAAGTCACTTTCCAAAACTTAGATTCTGCCGAGATTTCCCTAACCGACGTGTCGCACTATTTCGACTCCGATCCGACTAAATTAATCGGCAGTTTGCGCGCCGATGGGAAGCAACCAACATCCTTTGTTGCTGATACCACAACAGCGAACGCCCAGGTACGGACGCTATCAGAAACCGTGCGTTTAGATTCGCGGACTAAGTTGCTGAATCCGAAGTGGTATGAGGGGATGTTATCGCACGGATATGAGGGCGTGCGGGAGATTTCTAAGCGTTTGGTGAATACGACTGGATGGAGTGCGACTGCGGGCGCGGTGGATAATTGGGTGTATGAGGATGTGAACGGTACGTTTATCCAAGATGAGGAGATGCAGAAGCGTTTGCTTAACTTAAATCCTCATTCTTTCCGCAAGATTGTGAGCACTTTGCTTGAGGTGAACGGCCGGGGTTATTGGGAGACTTCGGAGAGTAATTTGGACAGGTTGCGTGAACTTTATCAGGAGGTGGAAGACCGGATTGAGGGGGTAGAATAGGGTTATAATGTAGTAGGGCAGGCATCTTGCCTGTTCTGCCTTTTATTTGGGTGTATAAAATGACTGTCATAGGTCATCGAATGACTTGAATATTGTACTTTTCAACCATTGGGGCATAGACCATTCATCTTGCCAAAGTATGTTATGTTTTTTGCTGTAATAGGTCAATCCTAGTTTAGACCAATACTTTCTCATAATGAGTTGGCCTTTAGTTTTAGAGTATTTACCTTCTAAATCATTCATGGGTCTAGGATGACAACTTACAACTTCTCCTCTAGCGAATAGTTCTAAGAACAACGCTAATGCTTGAAGAGCATATCCATGTCCTCTAAACTCAGGTTCAAGAAAAATATAATCGATATAAAAGAGATATCTGCTACCAGAAAGTTTTTGAGAATTATTTTTATTTTCAAAGAAAAATTTAGCCACATGAAATAAATCAGACTCAAGGTCATCTGCAAAACTCACTAATGTTCTGGGTGAATATGCTAAATCAAATCTGTGCGCTAGTATATAGCCTAGTTCTATATCTTTTTCTTCGTCAGTGTCTTCATCATAAAACTCTGTTTTAATAGGTGTCTTGAAAGGTGTTATTAATAAGTCATGCCCATTAACAATATAAGCAGTTGGTTCAATTTGAAAATACATAACAGTAAATTAAATAGAAGATTAGGTTTTAGGTAAAGAAAGTAAGGATGATTATAGCAGGTCGATCGAGGTTTCGCAAGCTTGTACGCTCTCGCTCGTATTTCCTGCATCGCCCCTCCGGTTTCCCCCTAATCGGACTTTGAGGAGGATTCTCACAGGGAGATCGCCCTTTATGCTATCCTATGAGTAGATACGTTTTGTATATACACTATGCAGTTTGAATGGGATGAAAATAAAAACGCCCAAAATCTCAAAAAACATGG
>DPLL01000422.1:12234-12904 GCA_003542015.1 Microcoleaceae cyanobacterium UBA9251
ATCGATACCTCTGATATTCCTGAGTTAGATTCGAGTTTCTGGGAAAAAGCACAACTGGTGCAACCTATGACTAAACAAGCTATTTCTCTAAGAGTTGATAGCGATGTATTAGATTGGTTTAAAAACCAAGGAAAAGGTTATCAATCTCTGATGAATGCTGTGCTGCGCTCTTATGTTGAACATCACGTAAAAAATAGTCAATAAATGTGCGACAATCTTATGCCTAACTTCATCCAAAACAAAAATAAAATGAATCCAACTATGTATGCTCAACAACTTGAATTATTCGATCTATTCAATCCAAAGTCTATTAAAAATGCCCGATCGCAATTAACGTTCGTAGACTTATTTGCTGGGATTGGTGGCTTTAGAATCCCTCTCGAAGAATTAGGATGTAAATGTTTAGGCTATTCGGAAATTGATCAAAAAGCCATTCAAGTTTATCGAGATAATTTTATTAAAGATGCCAACTCAGATGAGGTATATTTAGGAGATATTACCAATCTCAGTCAATTCCCTTTTGCCATAGATGTATTAGTGGGTGGTGTTCCCTGTCAACCTTGGTCGATTGCAGGTAAAATGCAAGGTTTGGACGACCCAAGAGGCAAGTTATGGACAGATGTATTTAGGGTAGTAAAAGCTAATCGTCCCAAAGCTTTTATATTTGAAA
>DPLL01000078.1 GCA_003542015.1 Microcoleaceae cyanobacterium UBA9251
CAAATAATCTAAGTATATGCCAGATTATTCCTCGTTACCATGCTCTGCCTGCTAACGCAGATGCTTTGGCTCTGCCTCGCTTACCCAGCACCGAAAGTGAGGTCTAAAAAATTAGTTTAACTCTTTTCGGCGCAGAAAAGTGATCAAGGCATCACCAACTTTTTCTGACCAATGTTCTTGAGGATAATGTCCCGCTTGTTCCACCTTAACTAACTCCGCATTTTGCAAGGAACTAACTAACTTTTGAGCGGGTTCAACCCTCAGCCAAGGGTCTGTTAATCCCCACACAAATAAGGTGGGTCGAGTCCATCCTTGAAAGCCGGATTCAATTTCTGCCATTGACTGCGGCAATTGAATATTGCGGACTGTATTCATCAGCGATCGCCCAGCATCTGAACTCTTGAGAAATGGACGGCGATAAACATCTAAATCCTTGTCTGATATCGTCTTGCAACACCCACCTTCTAAAGTTCTGTCCACCAAAAGCGGGTCTTGCGTCATCATATCGCCAATAAAAGGCAGTCCCAATTGCTGCATTTTCCAAGGCAATTTTATATCTGCTGAAACAGGTGTATTTATAACAACTAAACGTTCAATTTTATCGGGGTTTCGCAAGGCATATTGAATGCCAGCAGAAGCTAAAAATCCTTGGACAACTAAATAAAATCTGTCTATTTCTAAAGCTTGAATAAAGCCAGCGAGGGCTTCAACAAAAGCATCGGGAGTGTAGGCAAAGTCGCGTTTGTCCGGTTTTGTCGATCGCCCATAACCCACCCAATCTGGTGCGATCGATCGAAACCCGCTTGCCGCCAAATCCGGCATAATTGCAGTCCAGGTAAAACTTTGGGAGGGTAAACCGTGCAGTAGCAGCACCGGAGGCTTGTCAGATTCGTTAACCGGATTAGTTTCCCGATAAAACCATTGCAGTGACCCGACCTCAATTACTTTCTCATCAATTGACATTATTTTACTGATTATTTATCAAACAAGAGGGCGGGAATACCCGCCCTCATTACCTAATACTAGAGTGTCTAGGGGACACCTTACAGGCGATCGAGTTACAGACGCTGTTAGATCAAATCCGGCTTAAATACTCCCTTTACTTCTTAGTCCGCTTGGAGTGGACTTTGTTTATGTAGAAGCGGTTTCAACCGCCGCATAATAAAGGGGGTGGCTTTCCCCGGATTTGGTATTAGAAATTCATTTCAGCAGCTTGAACTTTCTCGACCTGTTTCTTCTTGAGAACCAGCATAATTTGAGCCAACATGGTCAAAGCCACGAAAGCCATCATTCCTTGAATTCGAGTGGCACTTTGCAGCACAATCTCGACATCTTTTTGACCAAACCCGCCCACATTAGGATTGTTTGTCAAAGCTTCACCTGCTGTCACAGTTTGTCCTTCAGAAACAAGCAGTTCCGGGCCCGCAGGAATTGTATCAACAACTGCTGCACCTTCTGTGGGTTGAATTGTCACTTCATAACCGCCATCTTCCGGTGTGGAAATCTTAGAAATTGTCCCCGCTACCGAAGCATTATAAACAGTATTATTGCTTTTTGCACCAGTAGGATAAACCTGACCACGACCACGGTTGCCGCCGACATAAATTAGGTATTTACCAAAGTGAACGGACTTGTCAGTTGCTGGATTTGGCGACAAAACTGGGAATACCAATTCTTTGTACTGATCTCCTGGCAGTGGGCCCACTAAAATAATATTTTCTTGGGTTTCGCTGTAAGGTTGGAAGTAAAGATCGCCGACTTTTTCCTTCATTTCTTCAGGAATTCTGTCTTCGGGAGCAATTTTGAAACCTTCGGGTAACATCACTACAGCACCCACATTCAAGCCCCCTTTGCTACCATCGCCAACTACTTGTTGAACGTTGGTATCGTAGGGAACTTTGACAATAGCTTCAAAAACTGTGTCCGGCAAAACAGATTGGGGTACTTCTACTTCGGTGGGTTTGGCGCCGAGGTGACAGTTAGCGCAAACAATTTTGCCCGTTGCTTCGCGGGGAGTCGCGGGTGCTGTTTCTTGAGCCCAGAAAGGATAGGCTAGTGCTGCTTGGGGAAGTGCGATGTCGCTGCTGAGGAAAAATGCGGCGGCGGCGATCGCAACTATGGCAGTTTTGGCGATCGTCCGAGCACTGCGACGAAAAATCGCAGATAAATTAGTTTGTGGCATCAGAGTATTCAATCTCAAAGGTCTAACAATTTAGTCAGTGGTCATTAGTCATTGGTCATTAGTCAGTGGTCATTAGTCATTGGTCATTAGTCAGTGGTCATTAGTCATTAGTTATCGGTTATTGGTTATTGGTTACTTGTTATTGGTTACTTGTTATTGGTTATTGGAACTAACTACCAACTACTAACCACTAACTACTAACTACTAACCACTAACGACTGGCTACTAACTGCTGACTGCTCACTAATGACTAATAACTATGACCACCAAGGGGCTTCCCCGGTGCGGAAGTCAGTTTCTGTCCAAGTGGTAAAAGCCAGCTTGTCATCCGCGACAGTGGCGTGGGCCAGGGCCAGAGACAAAGGTGCAGGGCCGCGTACCACTTTGCCCTCACTGTTGTATTGAGAATCGTGGCAAGGACAGATAAACTTGTTTTCGCTAGCATTCCAAGGTACGACGCAGCCCAAGTGAGTGCAGACTGCATTGATGCCGTATGCGGCCACAGATAAGTCTTTTTCCACCACAATATAAGTCGGGTCGCCTTTGAGACCTTGAGCTAGGCTACGATCGCCAGCGGGATGGGAAGCCAAATATTTGCTGACTACGATGTCGTTACCCAGGGCATCCTTAGCAGTCACTCCACCGCCTGCTCCGCCACTCGAAGGAGGAATAAAATAATTGACAACGGGATAGAGTGCGCCCAGTGCCACACCTGTGACAGTACCGAACGTGAGCAAATTCATAAATTGGCGACGCCCCATATCGGGGACATCGGGATTTCCAGCAGAAGTTTGAGCCATGACTTGCCTTTGCGATTTTAAGTTACGTTTGTTTGCGAGCTGTAGCTGTGAGTCTGTTACGTGCAGACAACGGGAATGATTGCGGTTAATCTGCTTTCACTCTTGTTGAGGCAGCGAAAATTCCTTTAAGAATGCGCCTTCCAGCTTTTATTAGAGTATTATTACATTTTTTGAACTTTGTCTTTTATTGTTTAACTAAATCGGCGTAAGTTCCCCATTGTATTTGGTACCCCAAATCAGTGGCGGGATCTAAGCTTTCCCAGCGACGAAGGCATCCTCGACCTATGTTGAACGTAGGTCAGTGCGGGAGGGATGTTTGAACTCTGCGTCAATTTCTGGACTTGGTAGTCTGTCAATCCAGTCTTCTACTAATTGCGTCATTGTTTTCTCCTTGCTGGCTGCATATAACCTAAGCTTATTTAGACGACGCTCAGTTATCCGTAGATTCAATCCTTTTTTAGTCATAACCATCTACACAATATCTACATACATGATAGGCTATAGATGGTTGCTGACCCACCTGATTGTGACGACCAGACAGGTAAACTTCAAAGTAGCAGTAATATGCTGACCGCAGAAAGTTCAAAGTTCAGGGAAAGAGCACTGCTAGCTGGTCTGCAATACTTCGGCGGCGTACTTTCACTACGCGAGTGTACAAGCGAGCGCACAAGTCGCTGTAAATCCATGCGGTGCTTCAAGTAAACTAATTCAAAACAACCTGCGGAAGGCTGGGTTGCTGCCAGGGTAACCACGGGGTTACGGGAGTAAGGGGCGAGTTCCAAACCTCCGAAGGACAGGTAAGACCATCATCGTCTTTGGTGACGAACTCCTAGCAATAGGAATCCCCAACGTGGCACTGACCTATGAAACTGGAAGCCCCCACTGTATTCGGTACTCCGAATCAGTGGTGGGTACTTCACGGAATTTACTGAGGATCAACCATGACGGGCAAGGATTTACACCAGCTATTAATAGAAAAATGGGGAAAATCTTACGATATCAGATTGCGGCGGACGCGGGGCAAGATTTTTGTCCAGGTGATGTGGAAATATCTGGAACAGGTGTCTTTTCCCATGACGGAGGCTGACTACTTCGAGCATTTGGACGCAGTGGCCAATTATCTCAACGCCTGGGGGAGCACCGAACAGGTGAGAGAGTATATTACAACTACCCGCGATCGCCCCCGTTTGGGCAAAGCCGTCAGCGTCGCCCTAGATTTGGGCGAAAGAGCCTCGGAGTGGCTGCTGGACGAGTTTTGAATTAGTTATTAGTCAGCAGTCAGCAGTCATTAGTCATNNTACAATGAGTTTCAGATATTCCGTGAAATTTAGGAGAATAGTGTAATGGGTGTTGCAGTTGGAATGGTTGAAGTCTTAGGACTTCCCTCAGCCGTAGAAGTTGCGGACTCAATGGTGAAAGCAGCCCGCGTTACTTTAGTTCGCTATGA
>DPLL01000186.1 GCA_003542015.1 Microcoleaceae cyanobacterium UBA9251
GTTACCGCAGGCGTTGGTGTTACGGATGGTGCAGGCGTTACCGCTGGTGTTACCGCTGGTGTTACCGCTGGTGTTACCGCTGGTGTTACCGCTGGTGTCACCGCTGGTGTTACCGCTGGCGTTACGGCTGGCGTTACCGCTGGCGTTACCGCTGGTGTTACCGCAGGCGTTACCGCTGGTGTTACGGCTGGTGTTACCGCTGGTGTGGGTGTTTCCGCAGGCGTTGGTGTTACCGATGGTGTGGGTGTTTCCGCAGGCGTGGGTGTTTCCGCAGGCGTGGGCGTTACCGCAGGCGTGGGCGTTACCGCAGGCGTGGGTGTTTCCGCAGGCGTTGGTGTTACCGCAGGTGTGGGTGTTTCCGCAGGCGTTGGTTTTTTCCCAGGTGTAGGTGTTTCCGCAGGCGTTGGTGTTACCGCAGGCGTTGGTGTTACCGATGGTGTGGGTGTTACCGATGGTGTGGGTGTTTCCGCAGGCGTTGGTTTTTTCCCAGGTGTAGGTGTTTCCGCAGGCGTTGGTTTTTTCCCAGGTGTAGGTGTTTCCGATGGTGTGGGTGTTATCGCAGGTGTGGGTGTTATCGCAGGTGCAGGTGTTACCGATGGTGTGGGTGTTTTTGGCGTGCCCAATTGCAAGTTTTTGAGGATGGCTAAAAGTTCATTATCTTTACCTTTGCCACGCCAGACTAAGGTATCTTGGGCATTTTCGCCGGTGCCGTTGGTAAACTCTAATTCATCATTTCTCAGTCCCTTCAAAACACCTAAATTATCTTGGCCGATGACGTAATCCCAGATGATATCTACTCCCTCACCAGGAGAAAGCATAAAGATATCTTGACCGTCGCCACCATAGAGGTTATCGTTGCCGACTTCGCCGTAGATTACGTCGTTGCCGTTGCCACCGAGGATGGAATCATCGCCGCTGTCTCCGTACAGGGTGTCACCATCTTCGCTACCTAAGAGGGTGTCATTGCCGGCACCGCCGTAGATGAGGTCGAAACCGAAACCGCCGTCAAGGGTGTCGTTGCCGGAACTGCCTTCGAGGATGTCGTCGTCTCCCCCACCACCCATGTTGTCGTCGCCGGAACGTCCTAAGAGGGTGTCTTTGCCGTCGCCGCCTTTCATCCAGTCGTTGCCTTCGCGGCCGTCCATGTAGTCGTCGCCGCTACCGCCAATTAGGGAGTCATTGCCCACTTTGCCATCAAGGATGTCGTTGCCACCTAAACCGCTAATGACGTTGGGGCCGTTGTCGCCGATGAGGGTGTCGTTGTAGTCGGAACCTTCGAGGTTTTCGACGTTTTCGATTCTGTCGCCTTCGGCATCGCCTCCTACGCCTCGGCCTGGTTGCAGGTGGACGTAGATAGCTGATTTTGAGTCAAAGTAGGAAACGGTGTCGTCTCCTGTCCCGCCGTCTTGGAAGTCTGCACCGGGGCCGCCGACGAGAAAATCATTGCCGCTGTCTCCGTAAAGGCGATCGTTATCTTCGCCGCCAAATAAGCTGTCGTCGCCTGCATCGCCGTGTAGGGAGTCTTTGCCAGTTTCGCCGTAAATGAGGTCGATGGCATCGCCGCCGCTCATTTCGTCATCACCGCTACCGCCGTAGAGGGTGTCATTGTCGGCATCGCCGGCCATGATGTCGTTGTCGCTGTCGCCATAGAGGAGGTCAGCACCGTTGCCGCCGCTGAGGGTGTCGGTGCCGTTACCGCCGTAGATGAGGTCTTCGGCGTTGTCTCCTGCTAGTTTGTCGTTGCCATCTTCGCCGTAGAGGGTGTCTGTGTCTTCGCCGCCACTCATTTGGTCGTTGCCAGTACCGCCGTAGAGGGTATCGCTACCGTTGTCGCCGGCCATGATGTCGTTGTCGCCGTCGCCGTAGAGTTGGTCTTTGTCGTCACCGCCGCTGAGAATGTCGTTGCCTGCGTCGCCGTGTAGGATATCTTGACCTTGTTCGCCTAAGAGTTGGTCTGCGCCGTCGTTACCGTTGAGGATGTCGTCGCCGATGTTGCCGTTGAGGAAATCGTCGCCGGCGTTGCCGTTCAAGATGTCGTTGTCTTCGTTGCCGAAAAGTTGGTCGGTGCCGTCGCCGCCGTTGAGTAAGTCTTGGCCAATTTGACCAAAAAGGCGATCGTTACCTGCGTCACCGTTGAGGAGGTCATTACCGTTTCCACCTTCTAGGAGGTCGTCGTCTTCGTTGCCGTTGAGTTGGTCTGCACCTTCGCCGCCGTAGAGGTTGTCATTGCCTGCATTGCCGAAGAGTTGGTCTTCGCCGTCGTCGCCGTAGAGGTTGTCGGTGCCATCGCCACCATTTAGGGAGTCATTGCCTGTGTCGCCGTGTAGGAGGTCGTTACCGCTGTCGCCTTGCAGGAGGTCGTTGTCTTCGTTGCCATTGAGTAAGTCTTGGCCATCGCCTCCTGAGAGGGTATCATTTCCGCTATTGCCTGCTAGTTGGTCGTCCCCTTGTTGACCGTATAGTTCATCGGCATCTTGACCGCCATTGAGGATGTCGTTATCTTTTCCTCCGTAGAGGAAGTCATTACCCAAATCTCCGTTTAATAGGTCAAACCCTTCACCGCCATTAAGAGAGTCGCTGTTGTCGCCACCGTTGAGGATGTCGTTTCCCTGTTCGCCATAGGCAATGTCGTTACCACTATCTCCATTGAGGGTGTCGTTGTCGAGGCCACCACTCAGGAAGTCATTATCATTACCACCGTTGAGGATGTCTGTTCCTTCAGCGCCGTAGAGGTTGTCATTTCCTGCATCTCCGTTGATTACATCATTCCCTAGTTCGCCGTAGAGTTCGTCAGCATCATCTCCACCAGAGAGAAAGTCATTGTCTTTGCCACCATAGAGGAAGTCATTACCTGCATCCCCATTCAAGATATCGGCATCCTCTTGACCAAAAAGTTGATCTTGGTCATTGCCACCATTGAGATTATCTGAACCAATGCCACCTAACAAAATGTCATTATCTGCATCGCCATATAAATAGTCATTGCCATTCCCGCCATCCACTCGATCGTTACCACTATCACCATGAAGGCTATCATTACCATCGGGTAAACTCGAATCAAATTCGATCGTCAATGAATCATCGGCGTTGTTATTGAGTGTAGTATCAACAGGGATGTTGTTATCTAGGCTGTTATCCTCAACCGGGGCAAGGAAAGCACTTGATAGAGCGCCTGTACTAGCAATTTTGGGAGAATCTGGAATAATTTGATCTCCCTGTTGGAAGTCCTTGAAAACTCCGCCGCCATACAATTTGTCATCATCTTGACCGCCATAAATAATGTCGTTATCTTTTCCTCCAGCTATAGCATCACGACCTTGGTTGCCATATATGACATTTGCTGCTTGATTCCCAATAATGAAGTCATTTCCCTTTGAACCACTTAGGTTCTCGATAGTAGCATCAAATGAGGGAATACCAGGACCATAAGGAATAATTGGATTGTAAGCAAGTGCAATACCATAAGCATGAGTTTTGTATTGTATATTTTTCCCATTAACAGAGACAGAATATGTCGCTCCATTGTAGGCAGATACTTCAGTCAAAAACCCGCCAGGGTTCATATTGAAAATATAGTCTACAGTAATAAAATCTGTACTATTGATCAAATTATACACCCATGCAACATTTTTTACCAGTGGATTGCCATTAGATGTAAGAGCAGAAAAATCAACTGTATCTATTCCATTACTATCCCATAAAGTCTTTTTTACCTTGGGTATATGTGTATATGAATAGACATCATTTTTGGGATTTTTAGCTCGCGCTCCATACATAGATTGTAATGCCAGAATATCATAGGGCATGAATGATACAGCATAATATCCATTGGTATAGTTAGCACCATCATTATAAGTCATTATTGTGTTAGTATTATTGTCCTCCTTCATAAGCAATGTATGTTTCCCAACGAAAGGATGTTTTAAGCCAAGTGTATGTCCTATTTCATGGATGATAGTAGAATAACCTATTGTTCCTGGAGAAAAGTCCTGATTAACATTAAGGGAAAGATCTCCTGCTACATTGCCAGATATAGGAAATGGTCCTACCCCCAACAAGTCCTTTTGGTATGCTGAACTACCCATAATTCGGATTGTTCCAAAGTCCAGTGTTGTCTTTGGCTGTTTTTCCCCCTTGCTATCTAGTGGATAATAATCCACGTTTTCCGTTATTTCGTTAAAATTCACATTTACAATGGATTTGAGAACTGTAGAGAAAACCCCTCGAACATAACCCTGTACATCAGGAGTCAATGCTTTAGGTTCTAAGAGGATTGGAGGAGTCTTTGGATTATCATTAAGAAGTGCTTCATACTCTGTTTTATGCTTATCCCTATATATATATGCTGATCCTCCTGGTTGTCCTTGATAATAAGGATCATCTTCAATAAAACTATACGTTATTGAATTACCCGACCATTTTACCCCTTCATCCTGTAATACTGCCTTTGCTCGATAATCTTCAGGCTTGGTAAAACTTGTAGTTTGATTAACTGTTCCCTTCGATTCAGTTGACTGTTCAACCTGAATCAAACTTCCATTCAAATTCACAATACCTGAATCATCTTCAGCTTGCAACGCCTTAATCTGCCCCTCACTCAAACTAATCCCTTGCACAACATTAGAAAATAACTCCCCTTCATCCCCAGGAGTATCAGAAGTATTAATATGCCAATCCACAGAATGACCAATTTCTTCCAATAAAACACTGGTAATCGCTTGCAGATTATCAGTATATTTAGTCAAAAAGTCTTGAGAAACATAAATAGTATTATTTGAACCTGCATAAGCAGCATTAGCCCCTGGGAGTTCTGAACCACTGCGAATTTCGATCGGGGGCAGAGATGTAAAATTACTGTTAATCCACTGCTGACGGATTTCTTCTAACTTACTCGCGTCAAAGTTCGTACCAAAAATAGATTGAATTTTGGCAATAAAATCATCACTATTGGCAAATTTATTTAAGGTGCTGTAAACCTGTTGCAGAGAGGTTGCGATTAAAGAGTTGAGTGAGTTATTAGAAGTCAACATGGCTTTTTTCTCCAATCAATTATGTTAGTGAAGCCTGAACAATGTAAATGCAGATACGCAAAAGTTACTCGCCTTTTTTACGAAGCGATACTATGAGGAAATAATGAACGCGATCGCGCCAGTATTACCCTCTATAAAACCTATCGGGGTGAACCCCTAATTTTTATGCAGCTTTGCCGAATTTGTTACAAAACTTTACACAAAGCCCGCCCAATCAAAATACGCCCCTGGGAAATTCCCCAGTGCGCCCTTCCCTAAAATCTTTAATATCAATCTTCATGCACCCTCCAAAAGAGAAATTTCGTAACTTCGATCTATCTCTGTTTTTCTTCCGAGCTGATACTAATGCGTATTTACTAGCAAAATTACACCAAAACTACGTTTAGGCAAAGCACGTAAACGCCCGATCGCAATTAATTTCTCTCATTGGTGCGATCGGACTAATTACGTGCTAGGAAAAACCTGTATAAAATTGTCAGCATAATTGCTAATTTACTCACAAAAAAATAGGTGATTTACTATTACTTCACACAAACTTGATTTTTCGCACGTAAATATTGCGTAGGCCAATGGAGCGTAATCGCTCAACTCAGTATTTACACTGAATCCCGTAGAACATAATTGTTATGAAACCATGACATAATCTCGTACAAGTCGCATCTTAGGGAAATAGGGCACAGGAGCACTCATTACCATGATTTGCTCGTAGTAACCTTGACGATAGTCAGTAGTCAGTAGTCAGTTGTTAGTTGTTAGTTGTTAACAGTCAACAGCTAACAATTCCCAATTCCCCCTGCCCAATTCCCATAAATTATTAGCGATATTTTATGGCTGTTAAATGGCAAAATATAAGTAAAGCAATTTCACAAACTCTACTCGGAAACTCCTATGGCTAAAAAAAATTTCATTCCGCTGTTGCTACTGGTAACAGCACTGTTTATCACCTATGGTGACAGTTGGACTTTTCTCCCCAAACCTGCAAGAAATGCCAGTCTGACAAGTCGAAAATTCGTAGTCGGGCTGTGGCCGAGTTGGGTGAAGCCGAGGGATTTGAACCAGAAAAGGCAACGGGATATTGACGAACTACAAACAAGTCCCACTCCCAACCGTTGATGGAAAAAACAAGAATTATGTTAGATACCCAACTTTTTCAAGAAGTCGGGTATAGCAGTTTTCAATTCTATGAAATACGGCAGAAGGCTGTAGGGACACTCAAGCGTGCCCATTAGTGTCAACTTAANNTTCAGCCTTAAGTTGACACCAATGGGCAGTGCCTAAGTCCCTACCGGACATCTGTACTTCACTCAACTGAGAAATGCTATATCTGGCTATTCTGTTTTTTTAAGTTGGTTGACTTAGTTCTTTTTCAACCAGCTAAACATGGCGCGCAAATCTTTGCCGACTTCTTCAATCGGATGTTCTGCTTCCTGACGGCGCATTGCGATAAATCCTGGTTTGCCGGCTTGGTTTTCTAGAACGAATTCGCGGGCAAATTGGCCTGATTGAATTTCGCTGAGAATTTTCCGCATTTCGGCGCGGGTTTCATCGGTGACGATGCGGGGGCCGCGAGTTAAATCGCCGTATTCTGCGGTATTAGAGATGCTATCGCGCATTTTGGCGAGGCCTCCTTCTACTATTAAGTCAACGATAAGTTTGACTTCGTGCAAGCATTCAAAATAAGCTAATTCGGGTTGGTATCCGGCATCAACTAAGGTTTCAAATCCAGCTTTTATCAAAGCAGTTAAACCGCCGCACAAAACTACTTGTTCGCCAAAAAGATCGGTTTCGGTTTCTTCGCGGAAAGTGGTTTCGAGGATGCCGGCTCTAGTGCCGCCGATACCTTTAGCATAGGCCATTGCCCGATCGCGCGCTTGGCCAGAAGCATCTTGATAGATTGCAAATAAGCTGGGAACACCTTCTCCTTGTTCGTAAGTCCGCCGCACCAAATGTCCGGGGCCTTTGGGAGCAACCATTACTACATCTACATCGGCTGGGGGCACAACTTGGCCGAAATGAATGTTAAAACCGTGGGCAAATGCCAGAACTTTTCCTGCTGAAAGATGCGGTTCAATATGTTCTTTGTACACTGTTTTTTGCACTTCATCTGGCAAGAGAATCATGATGAAGTCAGCGGCGGCGGCTGCTTTGTCTACTGGGTGAACTGTTAAACCTGCTGCGGTGGCTTTGGCGGCCGATTTACTGCCGGGATACAAGCCGACAATGACGTTCATGCCACTGTCTTTGAGGTTGAGGGCGTGAGCGTGTCCTTGAGAGCCGTAGCCGATGATGGCAATGGTTTTGTCGGCTAATAGGTCTAGGTTGGCGTCGGTGTCGTAATACATACGGGCCATAGTGCTTGTCTCCTGCGATGCAAGTGGTAATTGACTGCAAAACTCTCATTTTATCAAACTATGGTACTTTTTTTACAAGAATTTATGGATTAAGATTTAGGCTGTAGGAAATAAAAGGCCGATCGCCCTTAATTTGGGATGGGTGACGTCGGATTTTAGAGCCTCGACAACTTCGGCTCAGTCGGGGATCTAACAGCGATCGCGTTTTACGTTTAATTAGGTTGATTTACTTACCAGTCATTTTTCAATCTATAACTTGAATTTTATGCGCTCCAATTCTGCTTCTAAGTTCTCCAATAAATTATTTACCAACTGTAACTGGTACTGTTGAACATTCATATTTAACGGCTCTTTACTGTCTTCAAAAACGATGACTTTTTCCGCTATTTCCTTATAATGTTGCAGCATCGAAAAAGTTTCCGTACTGAAACGAGCGAGATAGTTTTTAGCAGCATCGTTGCAAATTTCAGTAACTTGATTCAGAGCATCTGCTGAGGATTCTGGCGGCCTTTCGTAACCAGTTGTCTTGTTCAGAATATAGCTAGCTCCCCCTATTACTACGGCTCCCACGGGCCCGCCTAACAGCCAACCTAAGCCAGTGGCGATCGCCACCGGTGCAACTTCGCTATCGCTTGACTTCTGAACCGGAGTGGGCGGCGGCGGTAAAGTTATTTGTGGTGCGGTCGGAAATGAAATCAAAAGTGCGATCGGCTGTGATTTTCCAAAAAAATCACAAGCTTTATTTATCCATTCTGCGACCGTTTGCTGCTGGTTTAAGACCTCTTGCTTAAATTTTGTTTCCCACGCATCAAATGTACCTTCCCGAAGCGATGCAGCCATTTCAGCTTGATATCGCTGCAAAAGAGTCGGCTGATAAAGCCAAATTTCAAAGTCGGAAACGCTGGATTGAAATCCTTTAGTTATAAGTTTTTCAGCTTTTTGTTTTATTTCTATTTTGGCTTGTCGCGTCTGTTTTTCTGCTTCAATTTCTGCTACCACAGTTTGAGCTTTTGCTCGAAGAGATTCGCAAATCTGACTAGCTATTGCTGCTACTCGCGGCAACTTCACCGCCGTTGTTTCCTGTTGAAATGCTGCTATACTTTGGAGAGCAGATTCAAACATCGCAATTCCCGTAGTTTGTGCAGCAGCCACATCTCCTTTCAGTCTCGCTCTCAAAGCGGGCAAAGCATCGACTCGGTAGAGATTGCTGATATTATTTGGCAAGTTCGAGCGAAAACTTTCGGCAACAAACAACAACCGATTATAAACTTGTTTCTGGTCTTCCGGTTCGAGTAAATTGATAAAATTGGCAACAAAGATGACTGTATTAATATGGCGATCGCTCAACCAATCTCTCAGGTTTTCCCGTTCGCCTAAAGTCATCAATTTACGAGCATCAAGCACCTGGACAACTAAATCGGCAGTTAGCAATTTATCCCGGACTAAATTATCCTGTTCTTCCCTGTCATTTGTTCCAGGTAAATCTAGCAATTCCACACCTGTTTTTAGGAATGGATGGGGACAATAAACATTGACAGCAGCGACATCATCCCGCATTTTTCTACCATCGTCGAGGATAGCATACTGTTTCAAAACATCAGTACCACTTTCGCTAATTTCTGTACCATCTTTTAAGGTGATTTTTGCGTGCAATTCTTCGCCATAGTTGACATAAATGGCGGCACCTGTAGTGGGTACTAAGTCGATCGGCAAACTGCGGTTTCCCAGCATTGCATTCAGCAAAGTTGACTTACCGTAATTAAACGGGCCAAAGACGGCGATTTGAAAAGTTGGTTTAGCGAGATAGTCGCAGATTGAGGCTGTATCTCGATAAAGTTGGGAGTTTTTATCTAGTTCGAGAATACCGAGTGCTGACTTGAGATTATTCGTCAAGTTTTGATAAGTTTCTGGTTGTTGCATATTGTTGTATTTTCGTTATTGTTAGCGGTAAGGTGCGCATTGCGCACCCTACAGATAGCATAGTTATTGTTAGCGGTAAGCTGCGCAATGCGCACCCTACAGATAGCGCGGTAAGGTGCGCAATGCGCACCCTACAGATAGAGTTTATGCGTCCAGGACTATTTAAGTAGCAGATGCGAGGAAATCTTGATATACCGATTCTATACTTTTAGACTGGGCTGCGACATCAGCATCTAATTTTTTCAACCGCTCCAATTCAGCCTGATAATTGATCTGGCGAGATTGCTTTTGTGCCAGCAAATTATCTAATTCGGCTTGACGAGAATTGATATCATCATTCATGCGATCGTTCACTTCGCGATCGTAAATATCAAAACACTCTTTCACAGCATCATGAATCGGCTGCCACTGCTCTTTAGCCACCTGCGGCAGATATTTTACTAACTCTTTCTTCGCCGCTTTCACTAACTCTTTCCTCGCTCCATCCGCTTGCAAAATACCAACACCCATCCCCACCAAAGCTAAATACAGAGGCCCCAAGACAATGCCTGTAAAACTAGCAAGAATTGTACTGACACTCAACACAGTAATTAAATTGAGCAGGATATTTTTCCAATCAAAACCTGCTCCAGCCATAGCCACTCCTGCCAGATTTCCGCTGGTCAATGAAAACAGTCCCATCGCCCATTTTGCCCAACCGGGCGAGTTATCTTCATTCGAGTTATTGACTGCTGGCGGTATTTTTTGCCCAGTCAGTTTTTCGGTGATTTTATCAGTCACTTTCGTGTAAGATGCTCCGTAATTTGCCGCACTTTTCGATAAGTGAGAAAAAGCGGAATTCATCTCTTGTTCTGCGGTGAGCGTCCAAGCTGAAAGTTTGTCATTTATGTACT
This sequence comes from Microcoleaceae cyanobacterium UBA9251, assembly GCA_003542015.1. Classification (GTDB taxonomy): domain Bacteria; phylum Cyanobacteriota; class Cyanobacteriia; order Cyanobacteriales; family Microcoleaceae; genus Microcoleus. Next base: position 10,195 of record DPLL01000186.1, read on the forward strand.
GCTCGAATGCTTGTCTGAGGGATGCTTCAAAAGCTGATCGCTTACCTTGGCTGAAGAAATCCATAAATCTCAGCTCCGGTTGATACCGCAAAAAATCACTTTCAAAGGTATTTTCTAGATTGAGAACAAAGGTGCGGAAAGAATCGGCAATTGCTCTTGATTTGCGATCGCGCACACCGATAATTTCCTGTTGAAATTCATCGCGAATTTGGGTTAATTTGTTAAACTCAGGCTCCACTGAATTAATTTTTTCTTTCAACTCATTGACATCGCGATCGAGTAATGGTAAGCGCCGTTCAACCGCTTCGCGGACGCGAGTAGAAACTTGACGCGCTAAAGTTCTCGCTGGGCGCAATTCCGAAATCGCCCTTTCCTGGGTCAAAAACGTATTCAGTGCAGCCATAAACTCAGGAAAACCGGTACCTTCCAAATCAGCATCGGGGTTTTTTACCCGCAATCTGAGCGCCTTAATTGAGGTAATTGCAAACACCCGTTCCTCATAAATATCCTGTCCGTCTGTCACGCAATATTCAGCCAAATTAGCTTTAAAAACTCTGTGCAATTTCCCTTCAGCTTCCTCTAATTCTTCAGTATCATCCGGGTCAATCAAACTTTCCCGCACCTGATCCCAAGCATTAATCAAAAAGAAAATGCTCAATCCGCGACCTTTTATGTAATTTTCCAGATAGCGTCTTTCCCCAAGGGTACAAGGCTGAGTTGCTCTGAGTACAAACAAAATAGCGTGGCAATTGTTGATGTAACCGAGAGATAATTCGTTACGAGATTCTGTATCGTTCAGTCCGGGACTGTCAACTATTTCGATGCCTTTTTCTAGCAAGGATAAAGGATATTCGACAACGGCACAGTCGATATCTGGAAATGCTGGTTTTTGCTCTTGTTCTAGTCTTTTTGCCTCGGCGGGGTCAATGGTGTATTTCTGTTTGAAACTTTTAAAATCGAGCTGTTTGGGACTTTTGCCATCATTGAAGTAAACAGTTACTTTCTTTTCCGAACCGTAGCGCAAAATAGTGAGCAAAGCGGTACAGGGATTCACATCGCTGGGTAATAAATTTTCGCCGATTAAGGCATTAAGAAAAGTGCTTTTACCGCGTTTCATATCGCCTAAAACTAGCAGCCGAAACACACCGCCCCGCAAGTTTTGACTGGCGGTGGTGATATCTTGTATGTCTCTTTCTAAACCTAATTTACCGGAATTTTTTTCGGATTCTGATTCTGCTTGTTTCAGGGTTTCAACTAGCTTTTGAAGTCCGGCTGCTACTTGAGAACGTGCTTTGGTGACTCTATCTAAATCGTTGAGGAAGTTTTCGGTGGCAATTTTGTAACTCATGTCGATCGCATTTTTATGAAGGACTGCATGGAAAACGAGAGAATCAAGCAGCAACTGACAGCAGACTCTGATACACAGACTCAATAATCTGCAATTCGGAATAAACCTCAGCATAGATCCTTTTTAAACGCTTTAATTCCGTCTCATTATTAATCTCGCGGGATTCTTTTTGAGCCAGCAAATTATCTAACTCAGCTTTACGAGAGTTAATGTCATTGTTTAACCGCTTAATCACTGCTATATCGTACTCGTCAAAACACTTTTCTACAGTTTGATGAATCAATTCGTATTGCTCCTGTGCTAGCTGTGGCAGATATTTCACAAACTCTTTTTTTGTAGATTGAATTAATTCCTTGCGAGCTTGATCGGCTTGCAAAGCACCGACACCCAAACCGATCGCCATAATGCCAATCGGCCCTAAAAAAGTTCCGGTAAACATCAGTAAAAAACTGCTAATTCCAATTACAGCCATCCAGTTGACGAGGATATTTTGCCAATTAAAACCTGCACCAGCTAAAACAACGCCAGCAACGTTACCGGAAGCTAAGGAGAAAAATCCCATTGCCCACTTGGCCCAGGCGGGTGAACTGTCTTCGGAATCGATGTTTGTACCAGTATACATTTTTTGTCCGATTAACTTTTCGGTCATCGAATCTGTGATTTGTGTGTAACTAACGCTGTAGCTGGCTGCACTTTTAGCCAGTTGCGCGAAGGCTGCTCGAATCTCTTGCTCGGCTGTGAGTTCCCATGCTGAAATTTTGTCGTTTATGTATTGCTCGAATGCTTTTTTAAAGGCTGCATTAAATGCGTCGCGTTTGTGGGATTCTAGGGAATCGAAAAAGCTGATTTCTGGCTGGTATCGTAAAAAATCTGAGTCGAAGGTATTGCCTAAATTGAGAATGTATGCTTTGAAAGAATCTGCTACGGATTTGGATTTGCGATCGCGCATAATTTTGATTTCTTCCTGAAAGCGATCGCGAATTTCATTCAATTTTTGAAATTCCGGTTCAACGGAAGTAATTCGTTGTTTTAACTCGTTGACATCTTGCTCTAACAAAGGAATGCGTCGCTCAACAGCTTCGCGAATATGATTGGAACCCAGACGAGCTAATGTTCTGGCTTGGCGTATTTCTGCGATCGCTCTTTCTTTGGTCAAAAATGTATTAATTGCTCCCATAAACTCAGGAAATCCAGTGCCGTCTAGAGCAGCATTTTGGTCTTTCAGTCGCAGCCGCAGGGCTTGGAGCGACGAAATTTCAAATACTCGATCGTTGTAAATATCTTGTCCTTCAAATTGACAATATTCATCCAGACTTGTGCGGAAAACTTGGCGTAATTTTTCGGTTGCTGCTTCCAGTTCTTCGGCATTATCGGGGTCAATCAATCCTTCCCGAATCTCATCAATAGCGTTAATTAAAAAGAAAACAGTTAATCCCCGCCCTTTAATGTAATTTTCTAAATAGCGGCGTTCTTGCAAGGTGCAAGGTTGAGATGCTCGAAATACAAACAGAACCGCGTGGCAGTTGTTGATGTAGCTCAAAGAAATTGCGTTGCGCGCTTCTGTATCGTTCAGCCCCGGAGTATCTACGATTTCTATGCCTTTTTCGAGCAGTGGCAAGGGATATTCGATCGCGGCATGACTGACATTTGGAAAGGCTAATTTATTTTCAATTTCTAGCTTTTTAGCTTCGTCGGGGTCTAGGGTGTATTGCTGTTTAAAAGTGTGAAAGTCAAGCTGTTCAGGCTGTCGGCTTTCTTTGAAATAAACTGTGACTTTTTTGGTGACACCAAAGCGTAAAACTGTGAGTAATGCCGTACAGGGATTTACGTCACTGGGCAATAAATTCTCGCCGATTAATGCATTGAGAAAAGTGCTTTTTCCTCGCTTCATATCTCCCAATACCAGCAGCCGAAAAACTCCTTGCCGCAAGTTTTCGCTGGCGAGGCTGATGTCTTGGCTGTCTGTTTCTAAACCCAGTTTTCCCGATGCTTCGGCTCCTTCTAATTCTGATTTATTGATGGTTTCAGCAATATTACTGAGATGGTTGGCAATTTCTTTGCGGATTTTGACGACTCGTTCTAAATCCTTGATAAAATTGCTTGTTTCAACTTTAAGGTTCATGTTTTTTTGAATTTTATTGCATTGCTCTATTAGATTGTAACTCGATTTTTGGGGAATGTCGCTCAATGTTAAGAAATATGAAAAAGAGCGACCAATGCACCCGATCGCCCTTTTGCCCTCAAAAACAATCAATGTCCGTCGGGGCCGATGGTGGTGCGATCGCACTCAGCGTCTGATAAGTCTCCCAAACGCGATCGAAATAAATTGCACCCAGCTAATTGAGCTTTGGTGAATTTGGCAAATGCCAAATTAGTTCTGCTTAAATCAGCATTCCTCAAGTCTGCATAACTCAAATCTGCATTGTACAAATCCGCACCTTGCAAATTAGCTTTCTGTAAATTCGCACCTTGCAAATTCGCGTGGCGCAAATTAGCTCTTGACAAATTAGCACCTGACAAGTTAGCTTCAAACAAATTGGCTTGATAAAGTTGAATGTCACCCATTTCAGCATCTTGAAACTGAGTTTGAGAAAGATTAGCTTGAGTCAGATTTCCGTAGGGTAAATAAGTTTGCCTCAAGTCGCTGCCAGAAAGATTGATTTCTTGCAAATCGGCTTGAAACAAATTATTTTCACTTAAATCTACGGCGTCAAAGTTTCGCTTCCCCTCAGAATACTCAGCCAGCAATTCCTTAGCCCTTAGCTTTTGCATTTTTACCCCTTTATGACTAAAGCCAGTGCTGCCCATCCATTAGAATAATTAATGGATTTATTTCTGCGTATTTATACTTATTGATCTCTTTATGTTAAGCTTTTGTAACAACGATCGCATTTTTTCTAAGATTTTTTTTATATTTGTCCATTTATACGCTGCTAGTAAGTAGTTTGTAATGTCAAGATCAAATCAGCAACCAAAGAGGCTCCGACTCTGACTATGCCAGAAACTCCAGTATCCATTGCTCAGCACTACCACCAACGGACAAAATATGACCCTGAAACCATTGCGGCCAAAAGCAAACAGCTAGATTGGGCCGAGCAACCTGTTCCGTTCAAAGAATATAAAATTGGAGCATATTTTGACCTCAAGCCCTATCTCAAAGAGACATCAGAGGAGTCCCAGGCCGATTCTGATGCTCGTTGGTGGCACCGATTGTCCAACTTCTTGTTGTGCAGCTACGGCTTGACTGCAAAGGTGTCCACGATGGACGGGAGCCCGCTGTATTTGCGATCGGCACCGTCGGCTGGGGGGCTTTACCCAGCAGAGATGTATTTAATCTCCCGTGGCACTAAGTATTTGCCAGCCGGACTTTATAATTATCAAGCGAGAACTCACTCCCTAGTTCACTTTTGGGATAGCGAAGTTTGGCCGGCTCTGCAAGCAGCTTGTTTTTGGTCGCCAGCTTTGGAAGATACTAAATTGGCACTTGCAATTACGAATGTCTTTTTCCGTTCTTCTTGGCGCTACGAAGACCGAGCTTATAGACGAATTTTCCTAGACACAGGTCATTTATTGAGCAACATCGAATTAGCTGCGTCACTCAATGATTACCGACCTCACCTGATAGGAGGATTCGCAGATGAAGCCATCAATCAATTGCTTTACATCGACTCCAAGCAAGAAGGAGCAATCTGTGTAGTTGCTTTAGCCGACTTGCTAGATATCAAGCAAAACCTACCAAGATTCAGAACAGCTTTACCTGGAAATACTACCACAGATTACCCAAAAATTCCCGAAGGTAAACTGCTAGAATACCTCCATCAAGCTACAGAGTTGGAGTCAGATACGACAGGTGCTGATGGCTGGAAATTGAATGAAATTGAAGATGGAATAGAAGATAAATATAACTTCCCATTTTGTACTAAAGTATCGACGGTGACTCCTTCGATTAGTTGGGGATTTAACCTAGAGAATTTAGAGAATACAATTCTGAAACGGCGTTCTACTCGTTCTTATACAGGTGCTTCCTTGAGCTTAGCAGAACTGCTAGCCCTGCTGGATTTTACTTATCAGCCACACCACTATACTGACCAAGGATTAGATGGTTATCCTGACTATTTCGATTTGAGTTTAATCGAGACTTTTGTGGCGGTGTCTGGTGTAAATGGTCTAGAAGAAGGCTGTTATTATTATGCTCCTAAAGCTCAAGAGTTGCGCCAAATTAGGTTTAAGAATTTCCGTAGGGAGTTGCACTATTTGTGCTTGGGCCAAGAATTAGGCAGAGATGCGGGGGTTTTGTTGTTTCATACGGCGGATTTGAAGAAGGCGGTGGGAAAATATGGCGATCGCGTTTACCGTTATTTGCACATGGATGCGGGTCATTTGGGCCAGCGGCTGAATTTGGCGGCGATTCAATTGCGTTTGGGTGTGAGTGGGATTGCGGGATTTTTTGATGATAAGGTGAATGAGGTTCTGGGAATTCCGGCTGATGAAGCAGTGCTTTATATTACTACTTTGGGTAGGCCTCGATCGTGATTGTTTTTTGGTTGTTTGTTAGTTGTTAGTGGTTAGTGGTTATTTGTTAGTTTAAGACTTACTGAATCCGCCAAAGAAACCGGGTTTTT
>DPLL01000029.1 GCA_003542015.1 Microcoleaceae cyanobacterium UBA9251
ATTTGGCACTTAAGTCTAACTCTGAATTTATTCAGCGTCCCCTTTAGGCGTTGGATAAGTAGAAGCGATAGGAGGATCGCTAAAAACCATAGAAGAGATTACCATGCTGGCGGCTAAAAATCCACAAGACTTGGGCAATTTAAGGTAGCGGGCGGTGGGCGGTGGGCGGTGGGCGGTTGGGGAAAGGGCGATCGCCCGGGGCTGGCTGGGCGGTGAGTATGCGCTCAAAGAGTGTCAACCAGCTAAAATGGTAACTAAGTAGTCTCAAATTGCGTCTGCTGATTTAGTGGTTTTTCCGATTATTTCTACAATTTTATCTAATTTATCGCACCTATCTACCATGTTGTATGTGATCAAAGAGGGATTTTGGTTGAGAAGTCGGCGTACCTGTGGCCGCGGGATTTATCTGTTTTTGTCGCTGATTGTAGCTGCGGGCATCTGGGTGATTTCCCCGCAACCGATGCAAGCATTTTCTTTGCCCGAACTGATTTTTCGGGGCATTCAAGTTATTCAATTGTCGAATTTGTCCGATCGCCAAGAGGTGACTGTTGGCAGGCAAATTAATCAGCAGTTGGTGGGTAAGGAGTTGAAAGTTTACCGCGACCCCGCTGCTACAGTATACATCAACCGCATCGGTCAGCGACTGGCCGGGCAGAGCGATCGCCCAAATATTCCCTATACTTTTCAAGTGGTTGACGACGACAATATTAATGCTTTTGCCACAATGGGCGGTTTTGTGTATGTAAATAAAGGTTTGATGGCGGCGGCGGACAATGAAGCTCAATTAGCAAGCGTGATCGGCCATGAAATCGGTCACATTAGTGCTCGCCACGCGATTAAACAAATGCGTCAAATGGCGATCGCCTCTGGTTTGGCTTCGGCGGCTGGACTGGATGGTTCTAAGGCAGTACAGATTGGGGTAGAATTGGCTTTGCGGCGTCCGCGCAGCCGTCAAGCGGAATACGAAGCGGATCAATTGGGATTGCAAACAATGGGGCGATCGGGCTACGCTCAATCTGGGATGGTTGATTTTATGAAAAAATTGCTCAACCAACCTTCACCTCCGAGTATTTTGAGCACTCACCCGGCTACTGCCGATCGGATTGCTGCTATCTCCCAGGCAATGGACCCCGATCTCGCTAGTGGTGATGGCTTGAATAATGATGCTTACAGACAGGAAATCCGCAGTCTTTTTGGGTCGCAAGTCAGTAGTCAGTAGTCAGTAGTCAGTAGTCAGTAGTCAGTAGTCAGTAGTCATTAGTCAGTAGTTATTAGTCATTAGTCAGTAGTCATTAGTGATTAGTTCTTCTAATTGCAAATAACAAATGACAAATGACAAATAACAAATAACAAATAACAAATAACAAATAACAAATACCCTAACTGAAAACTCACACCTATCCTATCAGAAATGATGTGGAAAAACTCCGCTCAAAACAGGATTGGGTAGAGCAATATCCAGGGGTTGAATTTGTCTGACAACTGCCTCTAATGGCAAAATTCGGACTTGATGGTTAAATACATTGACTTGATAAACTCGGCGGTAGCTGAGGTCAAGTCCTGTCAGCCAGCCACTCTTGGGATGATAAGCACCAGTGTCAATATCTAACCACCCTGGTCCTCTGACTAATTCACCAGGCATTACGCCCTCAAAGGTAAAGGTGATGGTGTGACCAGTGATAATTAATTTATTGGTAAAATAGGGTTTGGATATGTTGTGAAATGCTTGACGAATCCAGCAAAATTGCTCAATGGATTGCTGGTGAATGGGGAGTTTGGGATCGACGCCGGCGTGGACTAGCCAGATGTCGCCCAAGTCGAGGTGCGTAGGGAGCGATCGCATCCACTCTAAGTGTTTATACGGCATCATCCCTGTATCTCTGTAGCTGGCTATGGTGGCATCGCCGCCACTGTAAAGCCAAGCTTGCCACGATCGCAGATCCACTGGGCCGTTGGGTAAAGCATCTAACATCAGTTGTTCGTGATTGCCCAACAGAGTTTGGTAAGAGCTTTCCTTGACAAATTCTAATACTTGAGCGCTCTTGGGCCCGCGATCGATTAAATCTCCCAGAAAATAGACGCGATCGTCCCAGCCGGGGGCAAGGGCCTCTAGCAGGGTCATTAAGCCATCGTAATGCCCGTGTACGTCACCAATAACAATGCGCCGTTCGCTTCGTTGCACTTATTTGCTTCCCTGACTCAAAACGCCAACCTGTGGGTAACAGCATCTAATTTTGCTGCGATTCTGCCGACCCTCTTGTTTTTAAGAGGGGTGTAACCCATTATACTGCTTTGTATAAAAAATGGGTCAAGCTTGCCAGTATTTACTTAGGTAACTAGAATAGACAACTGCTGCTGTAGCTGCACCGGGCGATCGCCATCTCTGATCCCCGCCACCGATTAGTGCGAATGTCCCAAAACTCCATCCGGGGCAAATANNAGTCGATTAAATATCATAACTACTAATTAGGATTGTGAAAAATGGCTAATCCCATCGCACTTCGTCGCCCACCTGTTACCGCGCCTTCAGAGGGGCTACAACTGTCGGAAAATGAATTTTGGGGTAAAAAGTTGTTACGGGCGATCGGCTCCCAGCAGCTCAAAATCGCGGAACAGACGGCGTTTTGGGGAACTTTGGCCGCCGGGGCAGTGGCGGTTTCCCAACAGACAATGGTTGCAATTCCCCTATCTTTGTGCTGCGGGTTGAGTTTAATTAACCGCCGCCGTTTTGAGGAAGTTTTGCAGCAGCGTTTGGCGACTACGACAGTAGAAATAGTGGCGGTTAGCACAAGGGAAAATCGGCTGGATGCGATCGCGATCGGTTCGATTCAAGAACGAATTTTGACCTTAGAAAAAGCACAGTTGCAGGGGCAAATTACGCAATTGCAACAGTGGGTAACTGATTTGGACGATCGCCTGGAAGAATTGGGCGATCGCGATCTAGAATTAAAGCAAGTGCAACAGCAGTTAGCAGCCCTACAAAAATCAACATCCGCACCCACTAAAAAAGGTCGGGGGCGAGTGGCTATCTTTATTGATGGCGCTAATTTGTTCTATGCAATTCAGGAATTGGGGATTAGAATAGATTATACAAAATTGCTGGCGCTGTTAGTCGGAAAGGATACCTTATTTCGGGCTGTTTACTATACGGGAGCAGAGGCGGCGGATGAGAAACAGCGAGGCTTTTTCTTATGGTTGCGACATCACGGGTTCCGCGTGGTTTCTAAACCAGTGTTGCAGCGGCAGGATGGATCAAAAAAAGCGAATTTGGATGTAGAAATGGCAATGGATATTGTTAGCTTAGCAGGGCAATATGACACAGTTGTTTTAGTGAGTGGCGATGGAGACTTAGCTTGCGCGCTGCATCAGGTAAGCGCTCAAAGTGCAAGAGTAGAAGTCGTGAGTTTAAGGTCAATGACGAGCGATGCGTTGATTGATGTGGCAGATTCTTATGTTAATTTAGAGGAGATTAAAGACAAAGTTTGTAAAACTCAATAATTCTCCCCCCTCACTCCCACCCTTAAAACTCCTCTGCGCCCTCTGCGCCCTCTGCGGTAAAAAAAAAAGCTCATTCACAATAGACACACAAAACTACCAAAAAAACATGAACCAACAACACCAGCAAAACAATCAAGAATATATCACCTTTTTGGATGAAGTATGGCAAGCCACCTCTGACAGCAATGGTGATGCAAAAATCATCTCTCCCATCCTGGCGGCTAACCAAGACAAACTCAATCGAACCTTAGTTGCACAGTACCAAAACTGGGCTAACAATATTCTCTCCCAAGCCGCACCAGAACAAACTCGAAATATTGTAGTATATTTTGTAAATTTCAGCAATTTAATTCAGCGATTCCCTAAAGGTAACAGGGCTAGTAACCTAGACATCGCAATTATTGGTTACGAATTAGCTTTAACCATCTTCACCCGTGCCGATTTTCCCCAAGATTGGGCAATGACTCAAAATAATCTGGCAAATGCCTACTTATACAAAATCACCGGCAACAAAGCC
>DPLL01000028.1 GCA_003542015.1 Microcoleaceae cyanobacterium UBA9251
AGTTTGTCGCGCCCGGTGAAGGCACGCATCAGGCGCAAAACGGCCATACAGGCTTCGGTGCCGGAATTAACAAATCGCACCATTTCGATAGAGGGAACGGCATCTATGACCATTTCAGCGAGCACATTTTCCAAGAGCGAGGGTGCTCCGAAACTGGTACCTTTTTCTAAAGATTCGTGAAGAGCTTTGATGACTTCAGGGTGGGCGTGGCCGCAGATGGCCGGGCCCCAAGTACCTACATAGTCGATGTATTGGTTTTCGTCAACATCCCAAATATAGGCTCCTTTGACGCGATCGAATACAATAGGTTGTCCGCCTACAGATTTGAAGGCGCGGACGGGGGAACTGACACCACCGGGCATCAATTTCTGGGCGGCGGCGAAAATTTCTTCTGATTTGGTAGTTTTCAAGGTTGTGGAAACCAAAGTTTTCTCCTTAGTGAACGTCTGTTGTTGGTAGAATACTTTAATAGCGACTTCAAGATAAAGGTTAGGTCGATTCAAGGAAACTATGATAGTAGATTCTAGGGTACAAACCACTTTGTCGCAATAGTAGCTTGAGTTTTTCAGGCTTTGTGGTACTAGGACCGTGAAGCGAAGCTATCCCGTAGGGAATCGCCCGAAAGTGTAATATTTTGTAAAATAGTTCTTGACAATTAGCCCACCACTTGCTCCATCTCCTCTCTTCTCTAACTCTGCGTCCTCTGCGCTCTCTGCGGTTAATAAAAAAAAATATCCGACAAGAAAGCGTAAATGTATATTACACAGTTGAAATAAAATTATGTCTGCTACGGATTTATCTAGTTTGAGCCGATCGATACCAGTAGAAAAGATTCGTTACGACGATCGAGGTTTAGTACCAGCGATCGTCCAAGATTACTTAGACGGTACAGTGTTGATGATGGCATGGATGAGCCGGGAGTCGCTGCAAAAAACCCTAGAAACCGGACAAACTTGGTTTTGGAGTCGATCGCGCGCCGAATTGTGGCCAAAAGGCGCGACTTCGGGACACATTCAAAATGTCAAAGGGCTGCGCTATGACTGCGATAGCGATGCGTTGCTAGTCACAGTCGAACAAGTCGGAGATATTGCTTGTCATACCGGAGAAAGAAGTTGCTTTCACCAAGTTGATGGAGAAATTTCACCACCGCCAGGAGATATGCTTTCTCAATTATTTGAGGTAATTTGCGATCGGCGCGACAACCCCAACGAAAGTTCTTATACTTGTAAATTGTTCGAGGGTGGCGACAATAAAATTCTCAAAAAAATTGGCGAAGAATCTGCCGAAGTGGTGATGGCTTGTAAGGATGATGACAAAGATGGAATCGCTGGGGAAGTTGCAGATTTATTCTATCACGCTTTGGTGGCGATCGCTCACCATCAAGTTGATTTGAGAGAAGTCTATCGCAAATTGGGCGATCGGCGAAAATAAATTAGTTGTTAGCTATTTGTTATTGGTTATTGGTTATTTGTTATTGGTTATTTGTTAATCCCAACCAATAATGACTGCTGACTAATGACTAATGACTACTAACTAATGACTACTAACTAATGACTAATGACTACTTTTTAACCTGCGATCGACAATCTGCAAAATCAAGATAGCAACACCAACACTCGCAGCCAAACCCAACCAAAAATTATTCGCTGCAAACTTTCCTTGATCCAAAGCCCAACCACCCAAAGGCGGCCCGATTAAATACCCGATCGCCCAACACAGAGAATTAATTGACAAATACACGCCCCGCAGAGACTCTGGGGCTAATTCCACCACCAAACCAGAAGCAAAAGGAGTGTAAGCAACAGTAGCAACGGACAAAAAGAACAAGCCTAAAGCAGCTAAAAACAGATTACCAGTTGCAGCCATTCCCGTCAAGCCGATCGCCATAAATCCCAGACCCCAAAGCAAAGCAGAAATCATCAAAGCTCGCGGACAAGAAAACCGCCTCAGCGCCCTAGCAATCGGCATTTGCAAGGCCACAGTTAAAAAAGTGCTAAAAGCAAACAAAACACTAATTGTAGCCGTAGAAAAGCCTTTTCCCGACCCTCCCACCGAGACAAAGTTGCTAAAGTACAGCGGCATAGTGGTTTGGATTTGGGAAATATATAAAGTAAACATAGTATTGACAACAACATAGACTAGCAAAGTGCGATCGCTCAGGGCCACCATCCAGCCATTTTGCTTGCCGTTTTTTCCTGTATTCACTGAAGTAGATGGTTTGTAGGTTTCAGAAATAGCACCCCAAACCACCGCAAAAAATATCAAAAACGAGATAGCATCAATAATAAAGAGCGATCGATAATTCCCAGTTACCGCAATCAAAAAACCGCCCAAAATAATCCCCACCTGTAAACCCAAATTATCAGCCAGTCGCGTCAAAGCAAAAGCCTCCTGTCGCTGTTCGCCCTCTCCTAAATCCGCCACCAGAGTTTCCGTGGCGGGCCAATATAAACCAACACCAAAACCCATCAGTAAATTCGCCGCAACTAAGCTGGGGAAATCATTAGCAGCCGCCAGCATGAAACAAGCCACAGCAGAAATCATTGCGGAAAGTAATAAAGTTCGCCGCCTTCCCCAAAATTTAGAATCACAAAAAGAACCGCCCAAAATCCGACCAAATATCCCAGAAATCGAACCACTTCCCAAGCCAATCCCCACAGCAGTAGCAGATAAACCGACTTGAGAGACAAAATATATAGGTGCGTAAAATAGAGTAAAACCAGTGCCACTTTGGGAGAGGAATCTGCCGGCGGCGAGAATCCAAACTTGAGGAGGAAGACGGGGAAACCAAGATGGTAATTTAGGTTTAGGCATTACAGTGCGATCGTCACAGCTATCATAATATAGCGCTCATAAATCATTGATGAACCTCTCTCTTCTGGAGACTCTGCGTTCTCTGTGTTCTCTGTGGTTAATTGAAATAAAAAATCTCATTCACAAATGTGTAGAAGATGGCTACATTGAACGTGCCTTCCCAGTTCGGTAAAAAAATCTAGTTCACAAATGTGGGTAATTGAATTTTCACATCGACTTCTGACCGATTTGCTATATAAATCAAGCCTTCTGACTTCTGACTTATACCTTCTGAGTTATGCCTTCTGACTTAAAGATCCGGCTATACGATCGCCATTTCCATCGCCCCTGGGCACTTTCAATAAAAATTATTACTCAATTATACACAAAAGTTAGCATTAATTTAAAAATACTTAACACGATTTTAGCAAAAAATTGGTTAAGCTAAAAAAGAGACAAAAAAAGGTTTAGAGGCTTGAAATTTTATGACAGCTATTACATCAAGAGTAGAATCTATCAGACCCCGCTGGCAAGCAATTGTCATGGTAGCATTAATTTTCTGGCTCAGCGGCAGCCTGATTTTGGATCTAGTAATTATGCCCAGCCTGTACGTCTCTGGAATGATGACATCTCCCGAATTTGCAACGGCGGGAAACTTAATGTTCTGGGGATTCAACCGCGTTGAGTTAATTTGTGCAGCCTTGGTGGCGACGGGTTTGATGGTTTTGAGCAATTTATCCAACGGCTTCGGCAAGCAAAGTCGCACAGCAATTATATTATCTTTGGTACTTCTGGCGATCGCCCTGATTGACACCTACGCTCTGACACCCCAAATGAGCGCCTTGGGAATGCAGCTAAATCTGTTCGATGCAGCCGAAGTACCCACCGGGATGAATCTACTGCACCAAGCTTATTTGGGCTTGGAAACAGTCAAGTTGGCTGTCGGTGTCACCCTGCTGAGCTGGTGCTATCAGCATCAAGCTTAATCGACAATAAAAATTAGAGACAAGACAGTCGTTTCCCTACCATGAATTGGGGTAGAGAAACGACTGTCTTGTCCTCTTATTCGGATTCTTCCGGCACATCAGATAATTCAGCTTTGGGCCACAGCAAACGCAGGCCCATCACAGCAAATCCGATCGCCGCCATCCCCTTTACCAGACGTGCCGGCAACACCTCTGCCGTACCTTGCCCGATTAAAACACCGATTAAAGTCGCCAGCAGCAGCGCCGACGCCGTGCCGAAAAATACAGCCCGCGGCGAAGAGGAACTACTACCAAGGGCGATCGCAGCTAATTGACTTTTGTCTCCCAATTCTGACAAAAACACTGCAATAAAACTTATTCCTAAAAGTTGCCAATCCATGTTTTTTAGATATAGTTCTAGACGTAGAAACCGGGTTTTTTACGAAAATACTGGATTTGAGCCATTAACACTGGTGAAAAACCCGGTTTCTTTGATATTTATAGCGGTTCTCAAAAAA
>DPLL01000281.1 GCA_003542015.1 Microcoleaceae cyanobacterium UBA9251
ATTCTGAGTGAAGCGAAGAATCTGAGATACTTCGCTTCGCTCAGCATGACATATAGGATTGCTCAGCATGACATATTAATTATGCACGGGTAGTCAGAAACCGGGTTTTTTCGAGAATACTTGGTTACAGCGACAGAAACTGCCAAAAACCCGGTTTCTTTGGTTTTCATGCGTAATTCCGTATCTAAGTAAATGAGCGGTTTAGACATTGGCAGATTCGATAATTTGCTCGGCGGCAATAGATGCGTCTATTTCCTGACGGTGAGCCACATAAAAAGCGAGAATTTCGTTTACTTGAGCTTCACTGATGTCGTATTCAGTGGCAATTTCCTTGGGAGATAAAGCCCATTTATTGGCTGCGATGACTACTGTTTGCANNTCGAGGGAAATGCCTTGGAGTGCCGCCAATTTTTCAGCTTCTTGCTGTAGCTGAACGGGTAACTTTAAGGTGTGGGATGTCATTTCTACTTGATTATAAAAAACCGTCATCAACCTTTACCAGTTGAATCCTTATCATTAAAATTCCAATTATTTGTACCAGGAGAAACAGCCAACTCACTCATGGTTACTTGTCTTAAGTTGCCACCACTACAACTAACTTTGTCACTATTCTCAATCGCGAAAGGACCGACTATATCCACACAAAATGAAGTATCTCCTGAACCCCAACTACTTTCACCTCGATTGTAATCCCCGTGAATATATAAATTACCCCGATAATTTTGGTCAAGACTAACTTCCATACATTTTCCTGGCTCAATGTTCCACCAACCTCTTGAACGCAATCCTTTTCCATCCCAGTATGCAAAACCTGCACTTATTGTTTTGCTAGAAGTTTTATTGCAAAAATTTACATAAGTATATTTTTCATATTCATTCACTTTGCTTTGCAACTGATCGCTTTTCTCCTGCAAAGAGCCATTTTCACCTTCAAGTTTATCAACTCTACTTTTCCAATTATTAATGTCTTTTTCAAAATCTGATTTCTGGCTTTCTATTCGGGAAACTAATTGTTCTATATCTTGATATAGAAATGACTCCTTTCCTTTAACTACATTCATCATGTTTTGTAGTTCAACTGATAAAGATGGCTTGTTTCCTTTGGGCGGAAGGATTTTTTTATCAAGTCTAATTTTCTCTATTTGTTGCTTAACTTGATTGATTTGTTGATACTGGTAGTAACAGAATCCACCAAGAGTAGTAGCAATGACTGTTGAAACTACAGCAATAGTTTTTACCAAAATAGGATAACTCCCTTTTTGAGTTTGTTGAGTCAGTGAAGTTTGCGAGGTATTAATCTTTTGAATTAAGGTTTTGGGTTGACTTGTCGTCTTTCCGCCACCGGGGTTCGACTGTTTAGTTGGGGGATTTTGTGCTGGGCTCACAGCCGGTTTTTTAACTTGGGAGGGGTCCCATTTTGTAAATAAGGGAGTTAAAACAGTATTAAGGGAAGGTTTTTTAACTTGGGAGGGGTCCCATTTTGTAACTGGAGGAGTTAAAACAGTATCAAGGGAAGGAATTTTGCTGAAGTCTGTTAGCTTGCAAATTTTTTTAAGCTCATCAGCAAGTCGTGCAATATTGGGAGATAGTTGAGAGAGGACTTGAAAAACTTGTGCTTGATCGGGATTTTGGAAATCTGGAACAGAGAACAACAATCTTTCTGTATTATTCAGATTATACTGATTCCATAGCTGAGGCTTTTCAGCAATGGCAACAATTGAGAGATAAATAACCAGTTGAGGGAAAAAGTCTATTTGAATGCACTGATTTTGCAGCTTTTTTCTCAATTTATGCTGATAACCATCCAGACCTTTGATTTCGTCTATAATGCCATTACCATCTACAGAAAAATAAAGGCTATCGTAGTCAATTAATTTGAGATTTACGCCATTGCTATCATCAACGGTGATATTGCCATGTTGTAAATCTCCATGAGCAATTCCATTATCAGCCAAGTCTTTTGATAATTTTACCCAAGCTTGAGCTAACAAATCTAATTTATTTTTATTGTTGAGATTATCTCGAATAAACGTCCTTAAATCTTTACCCTCAGCCCATTCCATTTTGACAGTTGGATAAAGGTTGCCATCAACTCTAATTCCCTGAGCTAAAAAACTACATTCAACAAAGTAAGATGAACAAGGAATATTTGGCAGGCGACTGGAGACTTTGCTATAATGAGTGGCAACACTCGATGTACTTTGTAGAAAACATCTAACAGCCCACAATTTTTTAGGATGGAAAGTTTCATATTTAAAAACGCAGGCAAAGCCACCAGCGGCACTCCACAAATCTTTGAATCCTTGACTATTGGCTGCTTTTTCTACAGGTTTACCTGCAACTAATATGGGGTCAAGGTTCTTGAATGCAATTTGAGGATGACGAATAGCACTGTGATATTTACTGATAGTTGGATAAAGAACGTGAGTAGTTGCCAAAATATTATCCCCCTTTGTTTGCCCACCTAAAATTAACTTTAACCCAACGAGCATCCTTGAATGTTCTTGACTCTATAGGTTGAAAAACAGAGTATTGTGCAGGTAGCAAGTAACCAGCAAAGTCTTGGGGCGAAAGAAACTTGGGTTCAGGCTTGTCTATGTAGAGTGGTAGAGGTGTAGCATCAACAGGAATTGTCATAATAAATCGATCGGTTTCTTCTATTTTATTTAGGTACGCTTTTGGAACGTGAACCCACAATGATTGTGAATTGTCCTGTTCAGACGGTTTTTTGAAAAGATAACCGATAGGTTTGTCACTCTCACTGCTTTCAACAGAGTAGATAGGTAGTTCAGGATAATTAGATCGGTAGCTACTAGCACTAGCACTAGGCAAGTTCCCCCCTGTTGCAGATTTTACATTTATAGGAACATTATTTGTAGTCTTTTCTTGAGCAACATTAGTGTTAGAGTTTGGCTGATTTTTAATTCTAAAAACCAGTGCAGTCAAGCCTAAAACTGCTATTATTCCTAAGATGATTACAAGTAATTGCAGATTTTTATCGCCAAAATTTTGAGGGTTGGGATTTTGTGAATTAGGTTTTATACCTTGAGGGATGACAACCTTAAGTCGCAAAAGTGTGGTATCATCATTTTTAATCAGTTTGTCATCTCTAAGCTGGTTAATAAAATTAGTAAATTCCTCTTGGGTAGCAACTGAGATCAAATTTTTCCATCTATAAATAAGATTTTCACAATCCTTGATAATCCACTCGGCTAAGGCATCAGTCGCGAGTAAAAATATGTCTCCTTCTTCGTACAAACCATCCGTAAAAACCGGCGGATATGACTTATACTCTGGGAGACTGTGAAAACAGTTTGTTACTGTCGTAAATTGTTCCGATTTATTAAGTGGAAAAGCTACTAACTCATCTGAATTAGCCTTGATTTGAAACAAGCAGCTATCACCAACAGCTAAAGCTTCCCAGATTCTTTCACCTGTCTGATTTGGCGGTCGAAATTTTAGACCTACAAAAGTAGCTGAACCATGATCTTTCTCTCTCGATCCCTGTGCATACCAGGGAATAGTTGAATCTTTTTTGATCTTGAGAGAGTGTTGTCTCCACTCTTCCTGCAAGGGGCGCAACCATTCTTCCCATTGTTGATGGATGCAGTCAATTGAGTCTTGATTATCGCGACAAAAATGTTCAACCAGAATATTAGCCCACTCTCTAGGCCAGAGAGTGGTAGAAGCACCGTCGGCGATCGCGGCTAGACTGCCATCGGTACTCCAGCAACAAACATCCTGTATATCTGTTTCCTGCTCACCAATCTTGGGCATGGTGAAGTGGACTATCTCATTCTGATTGTGATTTGGCATTTTTACTTCATCTATTCTGATGAGATGAATGGCTTAAAAATAAACTACAATTATTGCAAATTGGATCGGGTTCCCACATCCAATAGGCGAATCATTGTCTCAGCATCCGCGTTATAAACAAATCCTCTTGATCCAGGTGCAAGGTTGTTATAACCCACTGCCCCTGCACGCTCAAACATGACTGGTGGCAATTCGCTAGAGATATCAAACAAAAACTTGGCATTACCATCTCCTGGCGGTAACTCACTTGGGGAAGAAGGTAATTGTACTTTAGCTGCTTTGCCTTCCGAGATATGAGCATTCAGTATTAAGGTATTACCATCACTGGTTCCTAGATTAGATAGTTTCGAGGCAGCAACTTGTGCATCAGATTGGCTATCCGGCGCACCATCGGTGATGTTAATTACGATTGGTGGAAAACTTGCCTGATGGCTTTTAATCCAGCTATCTACCAGCTTATAAGCCATCTCAAAAGCGGCTGCCATTGGGGTTCCACCACTACCAATTGGCTCAATCCAGATCGGAAATTGCTCGTCAACTTCTACCAATCCGCCAGCACCATCAGAAATTTTCATCTTTACGGTATCAACTTTGAGGCAACAGTTTACTAACTCTTGCATTGTCACAACTGGCTTAGAAGCTAATTGGCCAGACAAAGCGTTTTTTGCTTGATTGCCAGATGCACCGTAGCTCAACAATGAAATATCGCATCGGTTCTTAATGACTGAACCTGCTGTGCAAGTTAGACCTAGCTCCCGCAATACCCGGTTGACAGCTTTGGCACATTCCTCTGCTTTAGAGCCTCCTGTTGTGCCACCAAAGGGATTTAACATTGAACCTGATTGGTCAATTAGAATGAGAATGTATCCCGGATTTTCGCTACTGAGTGATTGAGTGTATGACATTGCTGTACGATCGTGCATTTACTTGATAGTAAACTATCCAAACTCAACCTTAGCCTAGCGTAGACTACAAATTCAGCTATAATTAGGCTAGGAAAAATTTTATAAAGAACCCCTGCTATGCCACCTACTAACGAGCAGTTCACCGAAGTCGCCCATCACTGGGACTTGAAAACACTGTACGACGACCTAGCCTCTGCTAAGGGAAAGCGTCTCACTCCCGTCGAAAAGCTGCATCTGCGAGGGTTGCTTTGTGGTTACAGTCCCGCCGAAATCGCAGACAAACTCCATAAAAGCGTTAAAGGTGTGGAAAGTGAAATGTGTACGACTTTGTATCCCTATGTTAAAAATCTTGTAGGCAAATGCAATGAAAAAGTAGAAAATTGGAGAAATATTACTGAGTGGCTTCATGAAGCCGGATATAAAACTCAGTCACCTGGTGAATCTCAATTCAATAATTGCGTACCTGTTGACATCATAGGAAAGATAGCCAATATAAGTATTAAGAAAAATAGAATAACAATTGAAATAGATTTGCAACCATCAGATAAATTACCTTCAGAAACCCCAACAGAAGACCTAAACAACAATAACCACACTAATAACTAAATTCTAGAAAAAAATTGCGATCGCCCTTCTTGCAAATAAGCCCAATAGCCAGAACCCCGACTTATTCAAGAAGTCAGGGCTCTAAGAGATATAGTCCTTTCCGCAGAAACCGGGTTTTTTTACAGAAATACTGTATCCCAGCCTTTAACACTGGTGAAAAACCCGGTTTCTTTGGCATTGATCGTAAGTCTTGAATCTGTACTTATAGCAACCGCCAAGGCAGTTAGGAGGTTTCTTGTGATTGAACTCTTCGACGCTTCGACTACGCTCAGCGACCTAAGCGCCTTGGCGGTTGCTATACTTAGCAATCACTGACCCCACTCACGGAGTTTTACAATGGCTACAGCAACATTATTAAGTCAAGAAATAGCAGAAGGTCAAAGACTAATAGATGCTCTCAATTTAGCAGATCTATCAGTTGATTCTGCTCTCTGGAACTACGCACCAGGGCCAGAAACATGGCGGCTGATGCTCACCTCACCTCTGTACGATAGCAAAGGGCCTCTTAAAACTTATGGGGAAATTCTGTCAGTCTTTCGCGAAGTTAAACCTGAATTGAAAATCGATTGGACAGCCATTGTAGCAGTAAGCCCAAAACATGACTTAATTGAGGGCTTACGTCAGATACAACAAGATTGGAATTTAGACTTATCAGGCAGAAGAATGACGAACGATCGGATTAATCAGACGTGGATCGAAGATGCTTATATTTATCAAATCAAGTGAGTTGAAGTGAATCAAATAGGTTAAAATAGGTGCGATCGCTTTTATTATTAGTCCCCCTCTGCTGGGACTTTGTTTGTGTAGTAGCGGTTTCAACCGCCGAGTCATCCGAATTTGGGTTCCCCCCACATCACCGTTAGGATTACTATATTAATGAAAATCGCCACCTGGAACGTCAACTCAATCCGCACCCGCTCAGAACACGTTACTAGCTGGTTGCAAACAAACTCCCCAGACGTTCTTTGCCTCCAAGAAACCAAAGTCATAGACAAAGACTTTCCCCTAGAATCCTTCACCAACCTCGGCTACAACTGTTACATTTCCGGTCAAAAATCCTACAACGGCGTCGCCATTTTTAGCCGATCGCCCCTAGAGCAAATTAGCAGCGGATTTGCCCCCATTCTCGGCGACGAAACCACAGGTATTTTTGACGAACAAAAACGCCTAATAGCCGGGGTTATAGACGATATTTGCATCATTTGCGTATACGTTCCCAACGGTTCCGAAGTCGGCAGCGAGAAATATGAGTACAAACTAAAGTGGCTCAAACTGCTGCAAGAATACCTCAAAATAGCACTAGACAAATCCCCCAACTTGTGCATTTGCGGCGACTTCAACATCGTCCCGGACGATCGAGATATCCACAATCCCAAAGCCAATGCTAACTCCGTCGGCTTATCTGTCCCCGAACGCCTCGCACTCACAGAAATCATAGAATTAGGATTAAACGACCCCTTTCGCAAATTCACATCAGAAGGCGGCCATTATAGCTGGTGGGACTACCGCGCCGCCGCATTTCCCCGCAACAACGGCTGGAGAATCGACCACCATTATCTCAGCGCTCCCCTGTACGAACAAGCAAAAAACTGTACAATAGACATTGCTCCCAGAAAATTGGTCAAACCCAGCGACCACACCCCGGTAATTGTCGAAATTTGATTTATGAGTTATAAATAAAATTCAGGCAAAAACCCCTGTTTCTAAGCTGTTCTAGATTTAAATTGTGTGTAAATCATCAATCAAACTCTTGTGGAATGGGCTTCTAGCCCGTTCCAAATATACCATTCAAATGCGCGACAGCTTATCCTAAATCTTAGGTTTAACAACCAGAGATTTAAGAAAGTGGGTTTCTCAAACCCCTTGCAGAAGATTCCTTCTTCAATCCGTTAAATCCGCTACAAAATCCGTTGCCGAACTTTCTTCTCCCATAACAACCAANNCAAAAATCATGTTCTTAGTAACCGGAGCAACAGGCGCCCTAGGCCGCCGAATTGTACGAGAAATCAGACAGCAAGATCAGCCTGTTCGCGCATTTGTTCGCCTCGCATCTCGCTACTCAGAACTAGAAAACCGAGGTGCCGAGATTTTTATCGGCGACTTAAAACAAGACAAAGATATTAAAAAAGCCTGCCAAGGCGTGAAATACATCATCAGCACCCACGGCACCGGCGGCGACGTTCAAGCAGTACACTACCGCGCTAACATAGAATTGATCGACTGCGCCAAAGCAGCCGGAGTAAAGCACTTTGTATTTCTTTCTGTACTGGGAGTCGATCGCGGATACGAAGATTCCGCAGTATTCAAGGCCAAGCGAGAAGTTGAAAAATACCTGCAAAACAGCGGATTGAATTATACAATCTTGCGGCCAGCCGGTTTTGCTTCCAGCTTGTTACAGCTAGCAGAAAGATTTCGAGAAACCGGACTTTACCTGCTAATTGGCGACGGCAAAAACCGCACATCTGTTGTCAGTACCGACGACTTGGCAAAAATTGCAGTAGACTCGCCAACTGTTGAAGGGGCGCGCAACCAAATTTTATCAGTCGGCGGCCCGGATGTGCTGACAAGAGACGAAATTGCCCGCATTTTTGGACGCTTATTCAATCGCGAACCGATGGTAATCAACCCGCCGCTGGTTGTGTTTGACGGCTTGCGAAATGCTTTGGGTTTATTGAATCCTCAAGCTCAAAAAGACTTAGGAACTTTGCGGGTATTGCTGGGTAACGAGTTTTTCTGCACTCCCGAAGAAGTGCAAAACTTGGAATCTATTTACAGCATCAAAATGGAATCCTTAGAAAGCTTTTTGCGGCGCAACTTAAGCATTTAAAAGGCTAATTCTTCTCGTTCTTCTCGTTACCAGGCTCTGCCTGGTAATGAAGCTCGATCGGCTCCGCCTCCAAATTTAGGACTTAGGCCAAGGAGCGGTTTTGAAAGAGAGTAGCAAGCCTAAAACCATTACCGGTAAAGAGTAGAATCAAATCGGGATGACAGGATTTGAATTAAGCTCTCGGAACTATTCTACCACTTTCCGCCATCCTAGCCCATTTTTTCGCTCAATCTAGGCAACCTGTTTTGCATCTGAGCGAAAACTGAGCAGCCTGCTGTATCCTTTACACAGTAGGCGACTCAGCACTATGGAGAATTGAGCGAAAGATGAGCAAAAAATCTAATTCAGTCACACTCAGCACATCCGCTGACTACCTTATTGGGTATGAGCGGATTTTGGACTACTTCAAGCAAGCGCAGAAAGAATGCCCCAAAGGGGTAGGACTAAAGAAGGACAGTAAGGCTAAGGGGTCTTACATCACCCTTCAGTTCAGACTAGGTGACAAGCGGGTCAACAAAACCTGTGGGTGCTACCTCACAATGCAGGGCATCACCGATGCCTTAAATAAAGCTCACTTGGTTGCTACTGCCCTAGAATCGTTCTCTAGTGAGACTCAGTTTTCAAGCTGGTATGATGATGTTATTTTGCAAAAAAACATCATCAAGAATGACTTGATAACGTTCGGCGAGGCAATTACAAAAGTAGAAAAAGAATACTGGGATGGACGCACTAAACGCCGCCAACAGCGTGACAGAAGCAATATTAGTCAGCAGCGGTCTTGGAATGTAGTTTATGGTCACTATTACAGACTGTTGCCCCAAAACACGGTAGTCAATTTGGCAGATATTCTGTTGGCAGTCAACAGCAAAAAAAAAGGAACTAAATGTTTCAAAAACTGCTTGTGCGCTATGCGTAAGCTCGCCGAAAAAATTCAGAACACTGACTTGCTCGGTCGCCTTAAAGAAGTTGACGGCACACAGACAGAGTTTAGACAAGACCTTCAATCTATATCGGTTGATGAATTCTTGAAACTTCGGGAGGAAATTTTAACAATTCCTGATGACAAACGATACCATTTAGAATCACGCAAGCGGTGGATGTGGGTGCTGTCAATGCAAGTCGTGTATGGCTTTCGGGTTCACGAGGTCTTTGCTGTTCAAAACATCGACAAACCATTTACAGCAAAGGATGGCGTTATTATTCCGGCACTGATTGAGCTAAACAATATAAAAATGATTGCTGTAGTGGGTGATAAAACGTTGTTAGACACCACAACCAAAACTGGCTACAGATTGTGTGTGCCGATGCTTCCTCCTACACATCCCGATTTGGTAAAGCGTTTAGAAATCAAATCAGGACAATTGCCGGAAATTCATTCAATTTCAGACAACCCAAATACGATTGGCAAAGCTTACGCTAGGAGAGCGCGTCAATTTTTAACCAGACTAAACAAAGGTCTGACACAAACTCACGCACTGCGTCATTTAGCTAACCTTAGCGGTCAAATGGCGGGGATGTCTCAGGAAACAAGAGCTAAGAGTTTAGGGCATTCAACACAGATGAATGAAGGGACTTATAAAAAACGAGCCAATACAAAAACGACAATTGATTTGCTCACTCAATCCACAAAGGAAGCTATTCCTTTGGGTAGTGCAATTCGGGTGCTTAAACAGTTAGGTAGTGATGTGAAAAACATCAAACTACTAGCTGCTATTTATGGGATTACGCCCAATGAAGTTATGGAGTTGCTTGCCGAATAATTTGAAACGAAACTTTACACTCCCCCCTATTGACAAGGGCGCGCAAACCTGCAATCGTAAGTAACTAAGGAAGATTGATGCGCGACTGACTAGCACTGGAAATGCCAATCAAGTCACGACTTCCCCAATCCGTTAACTAACAACGTTTGGAGCCTATAAATTATGCCACTTTCAGGGCGATTGACCATGAAGTCGATCGCAATTCTTAATTTGTTGTGGGTGTTGCCATGAGTAAACCCCCAATGGTATCGCGCCGTCGCATTGACGGACTCAAACAGCTTGCTTACGACTGCGGGCTCACAAATGACAATGCAAAATCCTTTGGGAAGCTCTCGAAAACAGCGACGTGGGAATCGCTGTTAGAATTCCACAACCTAGAGTACGAGCGGGTTAGCGAAAACTTCAATAACAACGTAGCGCTCGCTGTAGACAAGCCTGTAGACACTGTAGACAGAGCCGACTGGACTATTGATGGCCTTCCAATATGTGACTACAGTCGCTCCAACATCAACTTTTTAGACTGGGTAGACTTCGGGCAATTTATCGCGCTTGCTTTAGCGACTGCGGGCCTGTTTGTGTTGGTAATTTCTTTGTTGCCATCAATCAACCCATTCAATCTATGCCCTGTTCGCATCAACATCAACATTCAATCAGGAGCAACAAAATGAGTTTACAACTACGACTGTTTGGCGGTGGCAACAAAGACAGCCAACTTGCTACGACTAATGATGGTGGCCACGCAATCGACAAATCTAAAGTGTTAGCAACCACTGCACCCGGTGTCATTACCCCACTAAATCCTGGTAACTTTTCCAGTATCCGCAGTGTTCCAGTTGTAGTGGCACCCCGCTATTTTGACCGGGAAGAAGCCGACAGAATCAAGGAATTGGCAAAGGAGAAAACAGACGGCGCTCGTCAATCCAAGCGGGCCTATGCAGCTTTAACCAAGATTGAGGAAGCCGACAAATCAGTCCATAAATCGCACCGCAAATACGAGGGTGCAGTGGCAGAGAATGAGTTAGGAAAAAAACGTGCTGATGCTGGTTTGGCTAAAAAGCTGCACGGTTTACGTCCTGGTTACGCTCGTTTGGGACTGGGCATTGATAAGGCTGAAAATGATGCGCGCACTCGAATTGATGCAATTAAATCTAAGTTAATGGGAGGCTCAAACTAATGAAAGCGATGTACCTGGCAAATTACTTTACCGCCGGGTGCATCGCTTCCTCCCTACTGGGATGGATTGCGAGCTTGCATCCGATGGCTTTTAAGGCGATTACGTTTTTAATAGCAACAGTCGCCGTTGTTTGGGTTTTGTGTTGGTTGCTAGATTTTTCTATTAGTCAACTGTTGAAGGTTTCAGTTAGCGACTTACAAGCAGTTCTGGTTAGCGGGCTAGCTATGATGCTGATAGGAATGGGAGTGTTTGTATGCACCTAAAAATGTTTGTCCTGTCTAGTGCTGCACTGGTTTTGTGGCTGACTCCTTTAACAGCTTTGGACAAGAAAATTGGCTGGCATAAAGCCATGCAAGGGGTTAGTCTTTGTGCAGCAATTGCCTGTGCAGTCAAATCGGGCAATATCGCCTACAAACTGTCTAAACAAGGCGAAATTGAAGCAATCAAAGAACGGGCAATTACCGCTGATGTAATTGATGAAATTTCGACATCTGCCTATGTCAGCCAGCAACAACGACAACATGAAGCTGAGCTAATCCTCTCTCCCGTAGAATGCCTAGAACGCTCTCTGTCACTTGATTGTGAGGAACCAGGGCATTTGGAACGTTCCACTGAGGACAAGCTAGCTGCACGTTCTGAGAACCCCGACTCGGAACGGCTAGAACGGATTCTGCAGTTGCAGGCGCGCGGGTACGGGAAGGCAAAAATCATCCTTGAGGTTTGGGGCGTCAGTAAAGGCGGCTCCCCAAAGTACAAAGCTGCTGAGGCCGAATATAAGCGCTTGGTCGGGGAGTAGGTAAAACGGGTGAGTTGCGAGCCGTTTACGTGTCGTTTACGTGCGAAAACTCACTCGTCGTGTTTAAAGGTAAAAGCGTTCGACGAACGACTCAGGACAAGGGTTTGAGACAGCGACGGAATTTACAAAGTTTTAGCCGGCGACTGCTTCCAAAAATGTCCGAAAAATCGGACGTTTTTGGGAGACAGTGATTTGTGAGGGCTCAGTCCGGCCACGACGTGAAAACTTGTGCAAGCTTCCCGTGACAGCAAGAATGTAGCAATTAGGGAGCGAAACTATAACGGCTCCGTACACGGTAAGATGTGCAAGGTATTCTCCGCAAAGGATTGAAACATTTTTCTGCCTTTGCGTATATCCCGCAACTCTTGTATAATCGTTGCTAGGGTGAACTCCCTCCCCTAAATCCAAAAAAAGACAAAAAAAACCGCCCTCTTTGCAGGAAGGCGAAACAAAAAATAAGTTATTTCAATATTAGTTCTCTCGTTGTCTCCTGTAAAGCGTAATTAAAATATTTATTTTTATATTTTTATATTTGCAGGCAGCGAGTTAGCAAGTATTAAGCATTCCTGCTAGATGTGGCGGTTGTCAGCCAAACAACAAGCAACAACCACTACATATATATGATACACGATAATTCGAAATTAACCCCAGTTTCCAAGACAAATCCTTGCCCCCACTGTGGTAAACCAGACTGGTGCTATTTTGTCGGGGCATATTCGGTGTGCAATCGTGAGCAGCCCCCCGCCACGGGATGGCAAGCTACAGACAAGGCCGACAAAGACGGCAAGCTATTCTATGAATTGACCCCTGAGAAGAAAGCGATTCGCCCCAAGGCTACCCGGCAATGGGTTTACAAAGACCGCGCGGGTAATCCACTGATTCAAGTGACCCGGATCGATGGTGGTGAGGGGGGTAAACCCGACTGGAGCCAAAAAAATTGGAACAGTCGGACTGGCTGCTGGGATAAAGAAGTCAAGCGTACTGCTCGTGAAAATATCCCTGTTTACCGCTACGCCGAAGTCAGAAAGGCGATCGCCAATCAAGAATTAATCTTTATTGCTGAGGGTGAAAGTTGCGTTGACCTTCTTTGGGATTTAGGCATAGCGGCTACCTGTAATATTGGTGGCGCCAAAAAGTGGCGCGAGTCCGACACTAACGATTTAGAGGGTGCAAAAGTTGTTATCGCCCCTGACAGAGACAAAAAAGGCATTGAACACGCGGAATTACTCAATAAGGAATTCCCCGACGCTCAATGGTTTTACGCCTACCCGGAATCACGAGTCTGGTTTAACTTACCCGCAAGTCAGGGGCTGGATATTAAGGACTGGTTAGATACCAACAAGTCGCATACACCCATTACCCGTGCAGAGATATTGTCGAGAGTTGGCGTCAAGAAAGTTTTGGCAAGCTTACCGACTCAAACCGTTACAACGTCTACCAAGTCAGACTTAAGTTCAGAACTTGACGCTTTAATTGCTCAAAATCTCAAGCCGTCCGAACGGGATTTAGCGATCGCTATTCTGGCATCAAAACACAAGCTACAAGTCTCAACTCTACAGGGCATTATTACCAAAAAAGAATCCGAGGCAGAACAAATTGAGGGTTTAGAAGACTTAGGTGCTGAGCTTATTCGGATGACTAAAGCGTCACACGAGACTTTAAACCTCTCAGAATTCTTGCCAGAGGGAATCGCTAAACCGATTGTTTCACTAGCGAAAAAGATGAACCTCAAGCCAGAATCCTATTTGTTAGGTTTACTTGTGCAGTGTGGGGCACTGTTGCCAGCAAAAACATCAACAATGCTGCACAAGCCAACCAACTACCGAGTAAAACCTAACATTTTTGGTGTTGTAGTGTCTGAGTCTGGAATGAAAAAGACACCAGTGCTTAATGCGATAAGTGTCTATCCGATGGAAGAATTAGAGGACAAGGCCCGCAGTGACTTTGAGGATGCGATGGCTACCTATGAAACTGAGCTTGCAAAATGGCAAGCAAAAAACAAGAAAAAGGATGAGAATGAAAACCCCAAACCGACACTACCAGTCAGAAAAGTTTACACGTTTAACAGTGCGACGGGTGAGGCAATACCGGCACAAGCTCATCGCTGTCCTGAACAATCTTTATTACTTTTGAGTGACGAGTTAGCAGGGGCGTTTAAGTCAGCTAACCAATACCGAGGGGGAAGAGGAAGTGACGATGAAGATTTACTCGAATACTGGAGTGGAAGCGGTAAAAAAACCTTGAGAACCGCTGGCATAACAGTAGACGTAAAAAATGTGAGTTTGTCGATTTTCGGGAACATCCAGCCAGACGTGTTAGCCGGTTTTTTGGGGGATGGTAAAGATGCTAATGGCAAATTTGCACGCTTTGATTTTATACACCAACCCGTGACCGCTACACATCTCAGCCTGACAGATTCACCCTGCACCCTGACTCCGGCGCTCTCTAAATTGTACGCATACCTCGACTCACTTAAGGACACTCAATTTGAGTTATCTGAACCGGCTCACGAGCACTTTGTTAAGTTTTACAATTGGTGCGATGACAAACGAGAGGTTGAAACAAAACAAGGGATGCGAGCAATGTTAGGCAAGATGCCGGCAAAACTCGGTAAAATCGCTACAATTCTGCACTGTATCAAAGCCTATGAGTCAGGCAAGAGTCCAGGTCGGGAGATAGGCTACGACACCGTGCGAGTCGCGGCTAAGTTTGTCGGGTATTGTCGCCGGCAAGTCGAAACCATGAACTCACAGATTGTCACACCATCAGCTTTAGCACCGTGTTTAATCAAAATCATTGACTTGGCTGAGCGTAAAGGTGGCACGGTTAAGGCCCGCGATGTCAGCCAATCCTTTAACAAAAATCACCGCCCTACCAATCAGCTAATTAAAGGATACTTTGAGGAATTGGTAGCTTTGAATTACGGAAGTATTACATCTAAGGGTCTGAGTATTTCATTTACACTAGAAAATGCGTCCTCAGTGTCCTCAGTAGCCTGTAACGTAGACACTGCAACAGTCCTAGGTGAGGACACCCCCGTCCTCACCTTGTCCTCACCGTCCTCACTGTCCTCACTTTCAGGAGTTTTAGAGGACAAATCAATAAAAAGTGAGGACAAGTGTGGGCTCAGTGAGGACACCCCTGTCCTCACCTTTAAACCCTTATCTAATATAGCTTTGAGTAATAGTGAGGACACTGAGGACACAATTTCATCACTTCCTGAAAATCCAGAAACCTTAATGCAGAGCTGTGCTACACCAAAACCTCAAAAACCTCAGTCAGTTAAGAAGCCAATAGGTATAGGGGATGACGTAACGATCGCCCGTTCAGACTTGCCTGCATATCGCGGTGTCAAAGGCAAGATTGTCGGTGTGGAAAAGATGGCGGATGGCTCAAAGGGATTCAAGGTTGAGTTTATCAAGGCAGTGCGGGGGATGTGGAATGGTCTATTCGCACCGACAGACTTGCTAAGGACGCTTAACTGTTGACTTCCTGACTAGGGTGCTTATCCTTAGAATCTAGCCAAATATTTAGCGGCACCGGTCAAAACTAAATTGGTGCCGCTATCTCTGATGGTGATGTAGATAACCCTGTTGAGTTCTCGAAAAGTGTCCAAAATTTCGGACATTTTCTAGCGGCCGCTAACTCTTAAGACTGAGATTGGATAAACCCTTGACAGCCGTTTATATAAATGGTTATATAAAAGTATCAACCATTTATATAAACGGCAATGAGTACAACACGGAATACATCAGGTAAGTTTGTCGTAAAGTCCGAGCATCCCCGCAAAATCAGATCGGTGAACCTCACAGATAGAGCGTGGCAGTGGTTGGCAGACGTTGCGGGGAAGTCTGGGATTAGTCGCAACGACTACCTAGAAGCGATGGCAGAGGATTATGTTCCATCTATGGAAACGGTAAGTGTCGAGATTAAACCG
>DPLL01000198.1:0-2981 GCA_003542015.1 Microcoleaceae cyanobacterium UBA9251
AGGGAAACCAAGAATTGCGCTTTGTAGACCAGCGCACCTTCGGGCAAATGTGGTACGTGCCCCCGGAAACCGAGGTTTCCAGCGTTGTCACTGGCCTCAAAGTATTGGGCCCAGAACCTTTTTCACCAGATTTTTCAGTCGCATATTTGGCCCAA
Organism: Microcoleaceae cyanobacterium UBA9251; assembly: GCA_003542015.1. Classification (GTDB taxonomy): domain Bacteria; phylum Cyanobacteriota; class Cyanobacteriia; order Cyanobacteriales; family Microcoleaceae; genus Microcoleus. The sequence goes on from DPLL01000198.1 coordinate 156, forward strand.
AAGCTCCACCGACGGGCGCGACCAATTAAAACCGCATTGTTAGACCAGTCTCTGGTGGCGGGTTTGGGCAATATTTACGCTGACGAAACTTTGTTTGTGGCGGGAGTCTTACCCACAACTCTGTGCGCGGATTTGACAGCAGACCAAATTGGCCGCATCCATTCAGCTATTGTTCAAGTCTTGTCCAAGGCGATCGATTCTGGTGGCACCACTTTTAGCAATTTTCTCAACGTCCAAGGCGTCAACGGCAACTACGGCGGCGTCGCTTGGGTGTACAATCGCAAAGCCCAACCTTGCCGCACTTGCTCAATCCCGATCGAACGGCTCAAATTATCAGGGCGATCGACTCATTTTTGCCCCGTTTGTCAGATATAGATATAGGAAGAAGTCAACTGTCAACTGTCAACTGTCAACAGTCAGCAGTCAACAGTCAGAAGTCAGAAGTACCGTTAAAGGCAAATCTAGATTAAAATTTGTATACTTTTATAAACAAAACCGAGCAAGTCATGGCAATCAAAAAAGGTAGCATAGTCCGCGCCCTACGCGAAAAATTGGAAAATAGTTTAGAAGCCAAAGCCAGCGACCCGCGCTTTTCGTCCTATATATTTGACACTAAGGGCGAAGTGATCGATGTTCGCGGCGACTATGCTTTCGTCAAATTTGGCAAAGTCCCTACCCCGAATATTTGGCTGCGGGTAGATCAACTCCAAGATTTTAATTAACTTTAATTGGTTTTTAACTGGTTTTAACTGGTTTTAACTGGGAACCGATTTGCAGAGGAAGAGCCTCCCTTGGGCAATTGGAGGCTCTTCCGACATATCTGCCTTACCAGTCCGAGCCTGGTAACGATTAATCCAAAATCCCAAATCCCAAATCTAAAATTCTATGACTTCTCCCCATTTCCCATCCCTAAATTCTCCTTCAACCCGCGTTTCAATTATTGGTGCCGGCAAAGTTGGCAGTACCTTAGCTCAGCGGATAGCTGAGAAAAATCTGGCCGATGTGGTATTGCTAGATATTCTCGAAGGTTGGCCACAGGGAATTGCTTTGGATTTGATGCAAGCAAGAGGATTGGAATGCCACGAACGCCAAATTATCGGTACAAACAACTATGCAGATACGGCTAACTCCAACATCATAGTCATTACTGCCGGCCTACCACGCAAACCAGGTATCAATCGGGAAGATTTAATTAAAATTAATGCTCGAATTGTTACGGAAGCTGCTAAAAAGGCGATCGCCCATTCCCCCGAAGCAATCTTAATCGTAGTTACAAATCCCCTCGATGTCATGACCTATTTAGCCTGGGAAGCTACCGGTTTACCAAAACACCGAGTTATGGGTATGGCAGGAATTCTCGACTCATCCCGCTTTCAAAATTTTATTGCAATTGAGTTGGGCGTTTCTCTTGCTCAAGTTAATGCAACTGTCCTCGGTTCTCACGGAGATTTGATGCTTCCTTTGCCCCGCTATTCCACTGTCAACGGTGTTCCCATCAGTCAACTTATGGATGCTGCGGCGATCGCTCGTTTAGTCGATCGCACTCGCCACGGCGGCGCAGAAATTGTCCAATTGATGCAGACTTCTAGTGCTTATTTTGCACCGGCATCTTCTGTTTGTTTGATGGTAGAATCTATTTTGTTTAACCTGTCCCGGTTGTTACCTTGCTGCGTTTATTTGCAAGGCGAATACGGTTTGCAAGATCTCTTTTTAGGAGTTCCCTGCCGCTTGGGATATCAGGGAGTTGAACAGATTTTAGAACTCGAACTGACTGAGCCGGAACGGACTAATTTTATGGAATCAGGTCAATTAGTGTGGCAAAATATTGAGGAAGCGAGAGCGACACTGAACACTATTTATTAAGCAATATTATGCGGCCTAAAAAGGCGGTCTCCTATCCTTGTCTTTCCACAAGCTGGGGGTAGGTTTTAATCTCTTGTATTGACTGATTGATTGATTTGTAGCACATCCATCAATTGAGTTTCACTGCGACTCTCATTCGCAGCGCCTATCCCGACCCCGGTCGGGCGATGCTCGCGGCGCGGTAAAAAGTCTGTCAGTCACAGCCAGGGCTGTTATACAAGTCAGAACAATCTTAGTCCCAGGCCAGATTTTAGTTATACAAAAGATAAATTGGCTGGTGCGGTTGGCACTTATAGCCCGCTGCTGAAAGGCCGATGAATCGAGAATCAGGGAAAATTCTCAAACAGGCGGCTCAATGTTCATAACTTTTGCTAGGACACTGCTTCAGCGTTTTTGCGATCGCCTCTTCTTCCTCACCACTGCTCGACGGGAGTGGCAATCATAAAAGTGTGATAATTGAAAGAAATGTCGAACGCAAAAAAATGCCAATTTTTAGTAAAATCCCCAAAATTTTGACAATTTATACCACATCAAGTCACCGATCGCACAATAAATCAGTAAATGTACTGAGCTAAAATGAGCGCTCGAGCGATCGCTTAAAAAAATACGGAAATAGAGTCTGAGTAGCTGCTAAGTGCTAGGAGAAGGAACAGAATTTGCCATTTGTGATTCCCATCCAACAGACTCAAATTTCAGCTCTCTCTTGGGATGCCCTCTACTTCGTAATTACCCAACCACAAATTAACTAAAAAAATAGCATATGTTTGATGAATTCCTGTATCTAGAAATAACCAGCCTGCGGATGAAGCTAATTCACCTAGAAAGAGAAATGCAGTCTCAAACCTGGTTCAAAAAGCTGCAAGCCCTCATGGGAGTTATTGGCAAAATTCGCGAATCCCTAGACTTAGAAACAATATTCAAAACTACAGCAACCGAAGTCCGGCAACTCCTAAATGCCGATCG
>DPLL01000198.1:3035-3182 GCA_003542015.1 Microcoleaceae cyanobacterium UBA9251
CATTCACTCCTGCGGCAAACCCCGCGAATGGCAAGAAGACGAAATCGAATTTGCCAAGCAAATAGGAGAACACCTAGCAATCGCCATCTACCAAGCCGAATTGCACTTGCAAACCCAAAGGCAATTAGCAGAAATCGATCGCACGCA
>DPLL01000197.1 GCA_003542015.1 Microcoleaceae cyanobacterium UBA9251
TCGTAAACTAAAGAATAGCGAACCGCACCGGGAATTTCTGTGCGAGCAAACAGTCCCAAACCGAGACCAAATATACTTGCAGCAATCACGCCCATAAAGCTTGTAACCCCTACCAAACGGAAGCGAAAGCCCCATTTCAAGATAAAAGCCAGCACTGTCACAACAGCCAAGACTGCTGTCAGAATTCCCNNGGGAATCGGGAATCGGGAATTGGTAATCGGGAATGGGGAATTCGTAATTCGTAATTAGTTGTTCGCACCAACAAATAACAAATAACCAATAACAAATAACCAATAACAAATAACCAATAACAACAGATTACTGATTCTTTCGGCTTATAAGCAGATAAGTCATCATATCGCCTTTGCCTTTCACCTCAATCATGCCGCGCTGCTCAAAAACGTACTGATCGCGCAGCCGCTCGTAGGTAGCAACCGTTACCTGAATGCCACCGGGGACACCTTGAGATTCCATCCTCGACGCCACATTCACAGTATCTCCCCACAAATCGTAAATAAACTTTTTAGTACCGATTACTCCGGCTTCCACCGGGCCTGTATGAATGCCGATGCGGATACTGAGTGGCCGATCGTCCTTAGTCCGCATCTGGGCAATTGTGGCTTGAATGTCGAGCGCCATTTCGGCGATCGCCTCGGCGTGGTTGGTGGTTGGTGTTGGCAAACCACCAACCACCATATAAGCATCGCCGATCGTCTTAATTTTCTCAAGTCCGTAGCGATCGGCCAACTCGTCAAACTTCGAGAAAATCTGGTTGAGTAACTCCACCAACTGGGCCGGTGACAAATGAGCCGAAAGTCTAGTAAAACCAACCAAATCCGTAAACATCACAGTCACGTCAGCGAAACTGTCGGCGATCGTAGTTTCCCCCCGTTTGAGGCGTTCGGCGATCGCAAGCGGCAAAATATTCAACAGCAACCGTTCCGACTTTTCCTGTTCCTGGGCCAACTCCCGCAAATAAGCCTGCTCCTGATCTCGCAGTCGCTTCTTTTCCAGACAAGCACTAATCCGAGCCTTCAACAGGACGGGATTAAAGGGCTTAGACAGATAATCCTCCGCCCCCAACTCTATGCAGCGGACGATACTATCAATATCGTCCACCGCTGAAATCATAATCACCGGGATGTAGCGCAACTTCTCGTCGGCCTTCAGATTTTCCAGCACCTGATAGCCGTTCATTTGGGGCATCATAATGTCGAGGAGAACCAAATCAAACGGCGCAGAGCGCATCATTTCCAGAGCTTGAAACCCGTCTTCAGCAACACTCACCGTGTGACCTTGACGCTGAAGTCGGCGAGCCAGCAAATCGCGGTTCACCTCATTGTCGTCAACAACCAGCACGCTGCCCTCGTCACCTTTCATCTGATTGCCTCTTTCAGCAGCGTTTCTATCTTACCCAAAAGTCGGGGAAACTCCACCGGTTTGGTGTCGTAGTCGTCGCAGCCGGCGGCCAAACACTTTTCGCGATCGCCAGCCATCGCGTGAGCCGTCAGCGCAATCACTGGAATTGTGCTAGTTTCAGGAGCCGCCTTAATTTGCTGCGTGGCTTGCCATCCGTCGAGCACCGGCAGACTCATATCCATCAGAATCAAATCCGGTACTTTCGCGATCGCCATCGACACCCCCTCAGCACCGTCAACAGCAATAAACACNNCAACTGTAGACTCCCTTTTGTAGCACCCGATCGACATCACCGTTGAGCTGCTGGCTTTCGGCTGGGGTCAGGTCTTTAGCGGTAGTCACTACAATGGGTATGGGATCGACCGAGTAGGATTTGCGAAGTTCGCCGATCAACTCAAAGCCATCCATTTCTGGGAGCATCAAATCCAGCAGAATCAGGTGTGGCCGAGCAATGTCTAGCTGCTGGAGAGCAGCCCGTCCGCTGTCAGCTTCCGCCACGGCCCAACCTTGTTTTTCTAGTATGCGTCGCAATATTGTGCGCGTGGCAACGTCGTCTTCCACAATTAAGATCTGACGGATCGAACTGTGATTAGCAACGCCATCTCGATCGCGCCGATACTTGCTCAACAAAGAAGCCAGTCGTTTACCGTCCACTGGCTTGGTGAGGTAGTCCGATGCGCCCATTGCAAAGCCGAGGCTTTTGTTACCGACAAACGATAGCAGAATGACAGGGATCTCAGCAAGGTCAGGATCTGCCTTCAGAGCCGAGAGCACTGCCCAGCCGTCCATTCCGGGCATCATCACATCCAGGGTAATAGCATCGGGTTGCAGTTGCTTAGCGAGTTTCAGGGCTTGCTCGCCACTAGAGGCGACTTCGATGTGCAGTCCTTGACGAGTCAGGGCGCGTTCGATCAAATCCCGCGAGAGCGGGTCATCGTCAACCACCAGCACCGTGCCGACAGCAGGCGCGCCCTCTGGGGAACTACTGGGACGGACTGTGTTTTTTACTTCGGGCTGTTTGATTTCGCTGGGCAGGAGTACGGTGAAAGCGCTGCCGACACCCAATGTGCTGATCGCCTCAATGCTGCCGCCCATCATCTGGCAGAAGCGCTGGCTAATTGCCAGTCCCAAACCTGTGCCACCGTACTTGCGCGTAGTCGAGGCGTCTGCTTGGGTGAAAGGTTGGAAAATGCGCTGTAATTGTTCTAGAGTCATGCCGATGCCGGTGTCGGCGACGCGGAAACTTAAGAATTCGGAGTTGGAAATTAAAATTTGGGAAGATTCCTGTTGATTTTTCATTCTCAATTGTTCATTTTTAATTCTTTCGACTCCGATCGCAATCTTCCCGTTGTGGGTGAACTTGGCAGCATTGCTGAGTAGGTTCAGCAGCACTTGCCGGACTTTTGTCATGTCGGCGTGCATGGTTTCGAGGTTTTCAGGACAGTGCACTTCCACAGTGTTGCCGTTTTTCTCGACCAGTGGCCTCGCCGTGGCGACAGCGCTTTCAATCAGAGCAGGGATGTTGAAGGTTTCTAGGTAGAGATCCATGCGGCCTGCTTCAATCTTAGAGATATCTAGGATGTCATTGATTAGAGACAGCAGATGTTTGCCTGCGGTGCGGATTTTTTCGAGATCCGGGACTGATTCATCGTTGCCGGAGTCTTCGGCTTCTTCTTGGAGCATTTCGCTGTAGCCGATGATCGCATTCAGGGGTGTACGCAGTTCGTGGCTCATGTTGGCTAGAAATGTGCTTTTTGCCCGGTTGGCGGATTCCGCTGCTTCTAGGGCTAATTTCATGGCGGATTCTGCAATTTTTCGATCGGTGATCTCTTCGACAGTGCCTTCGTAGTATAGAATCTTACCGCTGTCGTCACAAATGCTGCGGGCGTTTTCGGAAATCCAAATCATGCTGCCGTCTCGGCGGTATACTTGGGATTCTAATTTTGACACTTCGTGGCGATCGGTCAATTGGGCAATCCACTCGGTGTGGCGGTTGGGGTTAACGTAAAGTTGGCGGTTGATGTCTGTGAGTTCGGCGAGCATTTGGGTACAGGAATCGTAGCCGTAAATGCGTGCTAGTGAGGGGTTGGCGGTGAGGTAGCGCCCGTCTAGGGTGGTCTGGAAGATACCTGGGACTGCGTTTTCAAAGATGCTGCGGTAGCTGGTTTCGGCTTGCCGCCTGGCCAATTCAGCCCGCTGGCGTTCTAGGGTATTGGCGAGCATTTCTCCGGCCGCCTTTAGCAACCCGGATATTTCGGGCGATCGACTTTCTGTCCCATTGCATGACTCTAATCCCAGAATTCCTACTAGGGTTTTATTGCAAATTAGGGGGATTATTATCAGGGATTGAATACTTTTTTGAGCCTGGTTTAATTCTGAGTTGTTTGGGGATTTTTGACTCGAATCTATTGAGGCGCTTCGAGTTTTTTGGGCAGTTGATGATTGAGTATTTACTAATAATTCTGCTGGGTTTTGACCTCGCAGATAGGCTATTTCGGCTAAAGCTTGAGGTTCTAGTTCGCCGATCGCAGAGATGTACAGGCTTTCTGTCCGATCGAGTTTTTCGGCTAGCATGGGAATTTGTGCGATCGCCAGTCCTTGGAGCTTGTCTCTTAATGGCGTCATGCCACTTTTGCACCACTCGTAGGTATTGTCGATGCAGGTTTTGTCGGATGATAGCAGGTAGATGTAACTGCTGTCAAAGCCGCTGAAAATGGCGATAGCTTCTAGGGCTTGGTGGATGCATTTGTCTATTTCTGAGCCTGACAGACTGAGCAAATCGGTTGACAAACTGGTAATTAACTGCTCGAATTCTACTCGCTCATGCAAAGCTTGTTCTACTTTTTGGCGATCGGTAACATCCAGAAAGCTCCAGACTCTGCCAACTATTTTTGCTCCGACTTTTAAGGGCTGGGAATTTAACTCGAAAATTCGCCCATTTTTTAATTCTAATAAGTCGTTGATTTTAGCATCGGTCACTGCCGACACTTTCATCACGTTTTTGAGCAATCCTTGGGGATTTTTTAATTGTCGCAGGGCAAAGGGTAAAGCTGTTTTGGTCGGTTTTTTGAGAACGCCGATTCTCGATCGGCTCAATTCCCCAGCTTCGGACAAACCCCACATCTCCACAACTTTTTGATTATAACTGCATACATTGCCGTTTTTGTCAACAGCAATCATGCCAGCATCTGTAGATTCTAACAATGCTTGCAGCAGGTCGAGCGATCGCTCTTGTTCAGTAGCAAACCGCTGTTGTTTTTCCATGTCAAAAAAGACTAAGACTGTGGACACTCCCCGGCGGGATTGAAAAAATAGGAAACTTCTAAAATCTTACCATCGCCGCCGAAAAATTGGTCGGAGGAGTTTCTGCAAGGTTGACTCTTAGGCGATCGGCGAATTTTGACTCTTAGTTGCTTGCTGTTGCCGATCGCTCGTAAGTTTTTTAAAGATTTTGGATTGACGGCCACGATCGTATTTTCCTTCAGTCGAATTGTGCGTATAGCCTGATTGTAGCTTAAAAGTTTCACTCTCTACGTTGTAGTTGTAATAATCGACACAATCACTGTTTATCTAAAGGCGGTAAAAACTACGGCTATCACAGAGGATTAAAGAATCAAGGTGATAATTTACACTTGCTAGCTACAGTACATCGCCTTACAAGTCGGGTTGACGCTCTGGCACGAAGAAACTTTGCGTCAATCGAGATGTACACATAGAGCAGTTACTAGGACGACTAT
>DPLL01000354.1 GCA_003542015.1 Microcoleaceae cyanobacterium UBA9251
GGGCACTCTTGGCACCGCCCCTACAAAGAATGAAACAGCCCTGCTTAAGAAGGGGGGCTAGGGGGGATCGCGCAGTCGCCTACAAGCGAGATTTCTGATGAATTTAAGCCTGGTTGTTGACAGGAATCGGCACTGCCGTGTCCCTACCCGTAGCTTGTTTCTAGATACAAAAAACACCGCTCCTCAAAACAGGATAACGGTGTATAGGGGGTGTTATGGGTTGTTGTCTGGGATTAACCCTAGCAAATCATCAGATGTCCGGGTTAAGCCTTGTGATGGTTAAAAAATTGGCACAAACCTGCGGGATCGCCCCCCGATCGATCGATCATTGCTGTTAGCCCAGCCATTCAACAACAGCATCTTCTTTAGTATTTGTGCGACGTTCAGGGGTTTCGCGCTCGAATTTCATGTGGATGGCGCGGTTTTGTTCGCCGTCTGCTGCTACTGCAAAAATCGGATAGTCGATTAAGCCATCTTGGAAAGACATCTGGAAGCGGAAAGTTCCGTCAGCATTGAGTTTGATCGGCTGTCCACCCACATAGACGGTAGCGTCGGGCTCGGTGGCACCGTAGACGATCAGTTCGGCATCAGCAACTAACCAGAATTGGCGGGGGCGCATCGGGGCGGCGAAGCCAACTCCAGACATAGACATACCCGCACCGGACATCGTGAGGCCGGACATGGTGGGAACTGCCCACATTCCAACGCCGGAAGGGAAGACGTAGGAACTGATAGCTTGTTCGTGGATGCCGACTTGTTCGATCGAACCGGCGACGTGTTGCATGGAACCGAAGATGGAACCAGCTACGCGCAGGGATTCGGCGGATTCGGCTAGGCCGAAGATTTGTTCGTAGATAGCGTTGCCGGTGCTGTAAGCGCCGACTGCTGATGCAGCGATTTTCTTGGCCGGAGGAACCAGTTCGGCGAAGGTTTTGCCGCGTAAGTCTTCTTCCCAGTCGAGGGTGATGAATTGGTCTTCGATCCAGTCGCTGGGATAGATGGGCGGGACGCGGACTTCGGCCGATCGCGCTAATACCAACCAGCGTCCGTCGGCGCATCGGTAGCCGATGTCGATCGCATAATCCCGATCGCTGACTGGGATTGGCACGTACCATTCCCGGGCCAGTTCGTCGCAGGGATATTCTTGAATGCTGTGGGGGCTTTGAGTGTCGAGGTTAACATCTGTAACGTCGTAGATCCGCAGGGCGAGTTGCTGTCCACCTTGGCGGCGCATTTCTTCTTTGCGATCGTTAGGAATATCCCAGTATGTGTAAGCCCATTCCGGGTCACGGGGCATCAACACCACGCGGCTTTCGCCATACCCATTGGGCAAATCTGCTAAACCTTCATCGACAGACGACAAAGGACCGCCTGTTTGATCTTCTTGACCTAGTTCAAATTTTGCTGCTTCCACTGTTTCTTGTGCCTCTAATTTACGAGAAGGACTGTATGTAAATTTGGTAAGTTGAATTTCTTGAATAGATGCCAGGAGTTGCGACTTACGCATCCGGCTGTAGCGAGAAACTCCACATTCACTAGCAACTCTGCGTAGTTGGCGCAAAGTCATATCTTCTAATGGTGGACGTTCTTTGACCATAAATTTGTTCTCCACTAATTTTGGATGGCGGGTTAGGTTTTTCTAGTAACACCAATGGTGTTGACATGAGTGAGAAACGAAACTCTTTTCATTGCAAATATGTTCGAGCTTCCGCATCTCTCTAACCTGTGAAGCCTGGATTGTTTTCACTTAGTTAAGTCCCCAATGCGGGGGCTATAACTTGTTGGCTTCGGTGCGCTACATCCGGTCTAACTAAAGCTTTTCCCCCGATTCTTGACGGACCATATCGATTTAGTAAGTGCGAGCGATACTACAAAGCTGTTGAGCGCAGCTCCCACGCTACTTGACTTATAGAAATGCTTAACCACAACATTTCTTTGGGATCGCTTTGTCATGATTTAGTCTTGCAGACAATTTGTGGTCTGGTCAAGGGGTCTTTTCCCTAAAATATGGGTACTTATACGCATTTTCGTGATTTTGGGGATCAATATGTCAGGGAATACTGACATTCTGGATTTTTGGGGAGCGGTGTTGAAACAGATGTCAAGATTTGGTGACATATTGGCGACAGTGGGTGATTCCCCACGGGATAGCTGGGTTTCACGGGCTTTTTGATGAGTCTGGGGAAGGGCGGGCGATCGTTGAGAATAGATATACAGCAGATTCCACGTTGATGAAGGACACCGCGCGATCGATCCCCGCCGTAGGGACACGATTGTCTGGTCACCTACTTCGTAAACCTGGAATACTGTATCTTGGGGAACATCACAAACTGGAAAACTTTCGGCTGTGTCTGCTGGAGGAGTGAAGGTGAAAAGAAAGAAGAAAGAAGAAAGAAGGAAGAAGGAAGAAGGAAGAATGCTCATACAGCAAGCTTTTTAGCCACCGGTATCTTACGTTTAATTAAGTGGATTTACTTAATCACATTTTACGGAGTCAGAATTGCGATCGCTAGAAACACTTTTTGAACATTAGACTAAAGAAGATTTAGGAGTTTGAATAACAGATGTTTGGTAGTGACACCGAAAGATTCACCAACCGCAATATAATAAATTAGAGCAGTACATCAATCCCAAATCTCAAATCCCATGCCCCTAACGCTTTACAACAGCTTGACCCGCCGCGAATCACCTTTTGAGCCCCTCGAACCACCAAAGGTGCGGATGTACTGCTGCGGCGTTACGGTATACGATTACTGCCACGTCGGCCACGCCCGCGCTTACATTGTGTGGGACATGGTGCGCCGCTATCTGATGTGGCGCGGATTTGATGTCCGCTACGTGCAGAATTTTACAGATATTGACGACAAAATTCTCAACCGCGCCCGCGAAACNNGGCTGATTCACGAGTTAGAAAATAAAGGTTATGCCTATGCGTCTAGCGGCGACGTTTACTACAACGTTAGACAGTTTGCCGAATACGGAAAACTTTCCGGCCGCAAGTTGGAAGAAATGCAGGCTGGGGCTAGCGGTAGATTGGAAACCGAAGAAATAGAAGCTCAAAAAAAGCGAGACCCGTCGGATTTTGCCCTGTGGAAAAGCGCTAAACCCGGTGAACCTGCTTGGGAGTCGCCGTGGGGAAATGGTCGCCCTGGATGGCACATTGAATGTTCGGCAATGGTGCGCGATTGCTTGGGCGAAACTATTGACATTCACTGCGGCGGTTCCGATTTAACTTTTCCCCACCACGAGAACGAAATTGCTCAATCTGAAGCGGCGACGGGGAAGTCTCTTGCTAATTATTGGATGCACAATGCTTTTGTGACTGTCAACGGCAAAAAGATGTCTAAGTCTTTGCACAATTTTATTACAATTCGCGATTTGTTCGATGGCAATTGGTCGAGCGATCTTGAATCTAACCCCCCCGCTGCCCAGGGCGGGCACGGGG
>DPLL01000333.1 GCA_003542015.1 Microcoleaceae cyanobacterium UBA9251
GAGCGAGATGATTGTTGACGGTTGACTATTGACGGTTGACCAATAATTTCAAAGGTGGTACAAGCCCCCAGATTTATTCCTTCGAGGACTCAGGACGGAATCAATCCAAAATCCCAAATCTAAAATCCTCAAGCCCCCGCATTTATCCGTGGGGTAAATCTAAAATCTCAAATCTCAAATCTCAAATCGATTGACTCGACTTGAAAATTCCGATGAAGCGCGGATTTGATCTGATGGGCGATCGACTTTCTGCAAAACAAAAGACCCCCGTTCTATGAAACCTACTCAAACCTACCTATGGCAGATTTGATGTTCTCGAACTGCATCTACCAAGGGAGTCGGCTCCTTCTTGTCCGCAGGTGTAACGGAGCGACCGAACTGGCCTTACTAATTCTGAACAAGGAGATAAATTAATTGCAGCGTTCCAATCGCGATTGATTAATAGAGCGCAACAGCCACAATCAAAAACTGGTTCTTGTAATGGCATCGGTTGAGTATGACCGCAGTTTGAGCAGGTTTTAGAAGCAGGAAACCATCTATTTAGTACGGACAAGGCACGCCGTGTCCCTACTTTCGTGCCATACATTTCCGACTTATATTCCAATTGATGACGAAATTCAGAGCAACCACAATCTGAAATAGCTGCTGCTAACTTAGGGTTAGCAACCATCCCGCTCACCTTCAAAATTTTAAGGCGCATGTGGGGATATTTTTCGCTAATTTTTGTCGTATTTTTTGGCAAAAAATCTCGCCTTTTCTTAGGATTTTTAGAGTGAGTTTTAGCGATTCTACGATAGTCTTTATGAGCATTATTAGATGGTATTACACCTAACTTTATATTACCTAATTGCTTTTGCCGATTTCTCCACTGTTCTTTAATCAGCTTGGTTTTCGCTTTTTTTAGTGGACGGGGAGACTCATAAAACTTACCATCGGAAAGAGTAGCAAAAGTTGATACTCCTAAGTCATATCAAATCCTCTCTTCATCGGAATAGTAAATTAGAGTTAACAGTTAACTGTTAACTGTCAACCGTCAACCGTCAACCGTCAACCGTCAACAATCACCTGACGGTGCAACCGGAATTGATATCAATCCCTATGGGTTCAGCAACTGGATGGAAAAGCGGTGGCATCTTTTCGGCTTTGATTGCGAAGGAAATATACCATTTATCTGCTGTGCGTTAAATAGTGAATGTCTGTGCTACGCAGGGGAATGGTATTGATGCTTTTAGCCTAATTGTTCCGAGAGTGGGGATTTTAATCGACTTTTTTGCTTCTCATAAAACTGCATAATTCCCATCTTCTTAAGGGGGGCTAGGGCAGGGCTGTTTCATTCTTTGTAGGGGTAATCCCTCGTGAAGAGCCCGTGAAGAGCCCAAACGCCCATTCGAGGGTCGGTGGGGTACGGGGAGTAGGGGTAGCACTACCCCTACAAAATCGCGATTTTCCGCTCTAATGAAACCGCCCTGGGGGCTAGGGGGATCTAAGCTTAATAGTTAAACAGCAGTCTGTGATATCACTTCCGGCAGCATCGGAATGATATCGTAGTGATTGCGATTGCTTCGCGCTTGAGCTCGCAATGACATATGTATAGCAGTCGCCAAGGCGAAGAAGGTCATTGCTCCCTGAGCGGAGTCGAAGGGTTCAATAACCATAAATGCTTTAACCACCTTGGCGGTTGCTATATATCAAATCCGAAATGATATCATTCCGGTGTAAACGGAATTGATATGACAGGGTTTGACGTTAAGTTGACACTAATAGGCTCTTGGAGTGTCCCTACCGAAAACTGCCATACAAGTATTAGGCGGGAATTTGGATTTTTTCGGTGCCGGCAAGTTCAAATGCTGTGTGAATTGCGCGCAAAGCTATTACGCCTTGTTCTTCATCCACAACGCAGCTAATTTTAATCTCGGAAGTTGCAATCATTTGAATGTTGATTTTGTGCTGGGAAAGTGCTTCAAACATTTTGGCTGCTACTCCCGGATGCGCTATCATCCCGGAACCGACGACGCTAACTTTGGCAATTTCTGTATCAACTGCGACTTCGCCCCATCCTAACTCGTGGGCTGCTTTTTCTAAGGCGGTTTGTGCGGCTTCTGCATCCATTTGGGCGACAGTAAATGCAATGTCGCGAGTTAAAATACCGTCAATATTGTGGCAGCGCTGGGACTGAATGATCATGTCTACGCTGATATTTTCTTCGGCTAAAAGTCCGAACAGTTTTGCTGCTACTCCGGGCCGATCGGGTAATTGGCGAATTGCTAAACGTGCTTGGTTGAGATCGAGGGCTACAGCCCGCACTGCTGGAGGTTTTGGTGATGAGGAATTGAGCGCGGAGGGGGAATTTGCCACCTCAAATGTTTTGCAGAGTTCGCCAACTGCCCGATCGCAATCCGTAGCATCGATCGTACAACTAACTTTCACCTCGGAAGTGGAAATCATTTGAATGTTAATTCCCGCATCCGCTAAAGTTTTAAACATTTCGGCTGCTACTCTCGGACGCCCGATCATTCCCGCGCCTGCAATGCTAACTTTAGCTATGGGTCGTTCTTCTGTTTTCACTTCCGGTTCTCCCAATTCTGGGCGAGAATTCTTGCCGAGGGTAGGAATAATGGCATCTGCAACTGCGGCGGCTTGTTGCAGAGAATTTCGCGTCACTGTGAAGGCAATATCGTTAGTATTTCCTTCGTGAATTGACTGGATAATTAAGTCTACATCGAGATTTTGTTGGGCGATCGCACCGAATAACCGCGCTGCTACTCCAGGGCGATCGGGCAAACGCAGCAGCGACACCCCCGCCTGATCCAAGTCAAATTCGACCGCATCCACCGCTTTTGCGAGCTCCAAGCCCTCCAAAGGACGCGGTTGGGGGGGCGGCGACACCACCCGCGTACCGGGCGCGTCGCTCCAACTAGACAGCACTACCAAGGGCACGCCGTAATTTTTGGCAATTTCTACCGCCCGGGGGTGCAGGACTTTTGCGCCCAAACTCGCCAATTCCAGCATTTCGTCGCAGGTGATTTCGTCCATCAACTGGGCGTCGGGAATCAGGCGCGGATCTGTAGTCAGAATTCCGGGCACGTCAGTATAAATTTCGCACCTGTCGGCCCGCAATGCTGCTGCTAGGGCTACCGCTGAAGTGTCGGAACCGCCTCGCCCCAAGGTGGTAATTTCCATTTCCTCGGCATCGGAAATGCCTTGGAAACCCGCAACCACGACGACTTTACCGCTGTTTAGCTGGCTTTCAATCCGAGTCGGATCGATCCGCAAAATCCGGGCGCGGGTGTGGGCGGCTTCGGTGACGATGCCGACTTGAGCGCCTGTGAGGGATATTGCTGGTTGTCCGAGTTCCTGTAATGCCATACTGAGAAGTGCGATCGAGACTTGTTCCCCTGTGGAGAGCAACATATCCATTTCCCGCTTGTTGGGATTTGCGGAAATTTCCTTAGCTAGTTTAACCAAACCGTCGGTGGTTTTCCCCATTGCCGAAAGTACGACAACTAGGGAGTTGCCAAGCTGTGCTGTTTTTACAACTCGTCGGGCTACTTCAAGAATGCGCGAGACAGTACCAACCGAGCTTCCGCCATATTTCTGAACAATTAGTGCCATATACTCTACACAAAATGATGCAATACTTAAGTTAATATACGCAAATTTTCGATGAGAACTGATAATTTTTTAAATTTCCATACTACAAACCGGAGAAACGAGCCAGAATATGTGTTCCGGGGCGGGTAAAACCAATAATTTACGCCTCAAAACCAATAATTTAATCAACCCCGCCCTCTGGATTCTGATAATTGCGATCGACTCTCGATATTTGCCGATCTGCTCAACTGATTTTACCCTCCTTCTAACTCTCGTAAACGCGCTTCTAAAGCTTGAATTTTCAACTCAGCTTCTATTCGTCTTAGTCGTTCTCGTTCGGCTGTCAATTCCGCTTGTTCTGCCCGTTCCTCAGCGGTCAGCACCAAATTCCCCTCAGCATCCCACCAGCGCATCCAAGGCAATTCTACGCCCTGATAAACCCCTTGCCAAATGCCTAATTCCACTTCCATCTGCTCGATTTGGTAATGTCCGCGCTGATTTTTTGGCACTAACTCAAATCGATCTTCTACCAAATGATACAATTCTACCTGTGCTTTTTTCACTTCATAAATCCCATAAAAAGCAGGTCGAATTATCCGCTCGTAAATCCAGAATTTGCCCTTTCTTGGAGTTCTATCTCTTTCTTCGCTGCCATCTCCAGACACAAATTCTAGTACAATTAGAGGCGGCATTAATTCTTGCCACATTACATAGGAACGGCGCATATTTCCGTCGAGAGTTGGCGGCACGTCGGGCACGTAAAACCAATCTGGTGCTTCGGCTCCTCTTTCTGGCGGTTCTGGGGGTTGGGCGACTCGCCAATAAATACCGGAATCTTGACCAATACAATATTGTCCGTTGGGATGAATCCGGTCTAAAATGGGTCTAATTGATGTTGTTAANNTGAAAAATTATACTTTAGATTGGGTTAGGAATATGAGTCAGTACAAGTTAATTATTTTCGATTTTGATGGCACTTTGGCAATTACTCACAAAGCCATTGTCTTTTGCATCACCAAAACTTTTGAAAAATTCCAGATCGCGCCGCCTGCGTCATCTACAATTCGATCTACTATCGGCATGAATTTAGCCCATACTTTCAAAATCCTTGCTCCGGCGATCGATGAAACCCAAATTCCTGTATGGATTGAAACTTACCGCTCCTATTATCGCACAGAAGGTGAAAAACAACTAGAGCTATTTCCCGGAACCAAGACCATCTTGCAGTTGGCAAGCCAATCGGGATTAAGCCTTGGAGTTTTCAGCAATAAACAGGTTAATTTTGTCAATTTATTTTTGGATAAATTCAAAATTCACAGTTTTTTTGACTTAATTGTAGGTGATAACGGAGAAATCACTCAGAAACCTGATTCGACTGTATTTGACTCGATTCTTAAACCGCTTTTTCCAGATTTAGATAATAGTCACGTTTTAGTGGTTGGCGATACAGCCGTTGATTTGCTGTTTGCTAAAAATGCTGGAATAGATGCTTGTTGGGCGGCCTATGGATATGGCGATCGCACTGAATGTTTGGGGCTGCAACCGAGGTTTGTGATTAATAATATTTCGGAACTAGACCGGATTATTCAAGATAAATGACATATAGCCTTTCTCAGTAACAGTGCGGTGCACGCTTGATATAGGGCATAGGGCATAGGCCTCCGTGGGCATAGGGCATACCTCACCAAGATTGAGAACTGCTATATAATTGACAATTTGTAACTATTTAAAGCCCAAGACAAATGATCGATACCAGAATTTGTGTTATGGTAAATTACTGCCAAAAATTATCTCTATCCCTGAGCACTTCGGCTTGAGAAAAACATGGCAATTCCTGGTAAGCTTTAGGGTACAGGGTAAACGGCGATCGAAAATAAAACCAATTTATATCAACTTATGCAGCTCGATATAAACGTTCCTTCTGAAACCCGATCGCCAATTCGCGCCGGCGGCACTGTACCGACTTCAGCAACTGTTTGAGACTGAGGAGAGTTTGCAGTTTCTAACTCCTTTGGGGGTAATTCACGAATTGTCGCCGTTACTTTTGGGGCTGTGACTCTCGGCTGTTTCTGCTAAAGTGCGATGGTTCAACCTCAACCGCGATCGGCGTTTCATCTGAGATACTCCTAGAGACAGCACCACCTTCTAGCGGAACTTCTGGAGTTAGGTTATCCTGAATTTGAGCCGTCGCGGCTGCAAAAGCACAGCCACGCCAGAAACCAAAAAACACAGCCAAAAAGCTCTAACGGAGGTTGTATTCTTAACCATAACACTCACACCACTTCTGCAAAAATCAAACGAGAAAATCTTAACTAAATTTTTCTAAAATCGATGTAATTTTTGTAACCAACATTATAATACTCAGATATTTTTATTCCCAATTCCCAATTACCCATTCCCCATTCCCCATAACCAGAATGAATTTATTAGTAACAGACTTAGACAACACCCTAGTCGGAGATCACCCAGCAACTCTAGCCTTAAACCAGCAATTGCAATCAAAGCGATCGCAATTTTGTTTAGTCTACGCTACGGAGTCTTCTTATGCTTCCACTTGCGAATTAATCGCCCAAAACCAACTGCTAGCACCCGACTATTTAATCACGGGTATAGGCAGCGAGATTTACCGAAACGGCATCATCGATTTAGATTGGGCAGAATATCTTTCTCAAAACTGGGATAAAATCGCCCTCGCCTCTTTAACTCAGCAGTTTTCCCAGCTTAAACCCCAATCTTCCAATCAACAAAATCCTTGGAAGTTGAGTTTTTCTCTGGAATCAGTGACGGAAACCGCCTCTATTTTCCATGCGTTGCAGCAAAAATTAGCTGAATCTGGACTGGCTGCTCAAATAATTTTGAGCAGCAATGGAGAGGTAGATATTTTACCACAAACGAGCACTAAAGGCAACGCCCTTACTTATTTGCAAAAGCGCCTAAAAACTCCAGCCGATGCAACATTAGTGTGCGGCGATGCGCGCCATGATATCAGTATGTTTCAACAAGACGTGCGGGGAGTAATAGTCGCGAATGCTCAGTCAGAACTCTTAGAATGGTACCGCGAATTTGGTGGTAAAAATCATTATTTAGCTAGTTCTGGCTGCGCTTGGGGAATCCTGGAAGGAATCGAATATTTTTGGGGATTGTAATTGCGAAATTGTTGTGGGGTGGGCATCCCGCCCGCCCCAAAAATACAATTTATATCCGAGACAGTTGACAACAAATCAGCCAAAACGACCGCTGACATATTCCATAGTAGAAACTTCCTTCGGACTTTGGAAAATCACCTCAGTCTTGTCGCACTCCACAAGATAGCCGAACCGCTTCCCATCGTCAGAAAGTTTAGCATTGAAAAAAGCAGTCAGGTCAGAAACGCGAGAAGCTTGCTGCATATTGTGAGTAACGATGACAATCGTATACTGCTCTTTCAGTTCCCGCATCAACTCCTCAATTTTGCTAGTAGAAATCGGGTCAAGAGAAGCGCAAGGTTCATCCATTAATACTACATCAGGATTAATCGCGATCGCCCTAGCAATACACAAACGCTGCTGCTGGCCACCCGAAAGAGAAAAACCGCTTTGCTTCAGCTTATCCTTCACCTCACTCCACAAATAAGCTTGGCGAAGCGATTTTTCCACCAACTCATCCATATCGCCCTTATAATTATTCACCCTTGCACCGTAAGCAATATTGTCATAAATCGACTTCGGGAAAGGATTCGGCTTTTGAAACACCATCCCAATCTTGCGGCGCACCTCCACAGCATCAAT
This sequence comes from Microcoleaceae cyanobacterium UBA9251, assembly GCA_003542015.1. Lineage (GTDB taxonomy): Bacteria > Cyanobacteriota > Cyanobacteriia > Cyanobacteriales > Microcoleaceae > Microcoleus. Next base: position 7,359 of record DPLL01000333.1, read on the forward strand.
ATCAGGATCATATAGATTTTGACCGTGATAATAAATTTGACCGTTTAAACGAAAACCATTAACCAAATCGTTAAGACGATTAAAACATCGCAGAATTGTACTTTTGCCACAGCCAGACGGCCCGATAAAAGCAGTAATCTGATTTTTGGGAATCTCAATCGAAACATTTTTCACAGCTTGAAAAGCGCCGTAAAAAATATTGATATTATCTACCTGCAAAACTGTTTCAGTCTTTTGTTCCACTTGCATCATCATACAGTTAAATACTCCAAGCGAATTTTACAAACTAAGCGGAAAATGTTATTAGTTATTAGTTGTGAGTTATTGGTTATTGGTTATTACCAGCCCCCAGGGAGGAACAAATAACAAATAACAAATAACAAATGACTAATGACTTCAATAAACCTTTTGGCGAGTTGCCCAGCGAGAAAGAATACTCGTCAGCAAAACCATGAACACCAAAATTAAAGATGCCGCCCAAGCCAACTCTTTCTGTGCCTGAAAAGGAACCGTTGCAAAGTTGTACACCAAAACCGAAAGCGACGGAGTTGGCTTATCAAATCCAGCCGGCCAAAAAGGCGAATTTAGCGCAGTGAAAATCAAAGGAGCCGTTTCTCCCGCAGCGCGGGCAATTGCCAGAGTTACACCAGTTAAAATAGCCGGAATTGCCGCAGGTAAAACCACCTGCAACACCGTTTGATAATTTGATGCACCCACACCAACCGATGCCCATCTAATATCTTGAGGGACGATTTGTAGAGCTTCGTCAGTAGTTCGCACAATCGTCGGCAACATCAGCACTGCCAGGGCGGCACCGCCTGCAATTGCCGAAAAGCCTCCCATATTTACCACAAACAAACCGTAGGCAAATACCCCCGCAATAATCGAAGGAACACCGCTGAGGACATTAGTAGCAAAACGCACCCAGCGAGCTATATTGCCACTACTGAACTCGGATAAATAAACGGCGGCCAATACACCAAAAGGAACAGCAATTAAAGAAGCAATTCCCACCGTCATCAATGTACCAAGAATTGCATTAGCAATACCGCCTCCCGATAGTCCGGGCGGCGGTGGCAGCTTGGTAAACAAGTCTAAATTCAGGCGATTGAAACCTTGTATAGTGACGTAGGAAAGCACTGCAAACAAAGGCAACAGAGTAATTGTTAAACAGGCTCCCGCTAATACTGTCATCGCCATATTGAACAGCGATTTGGGACTGTTTTTAACTTTTTTTAAACTGCCTGTCTTCGAGGCAAAAGAATCTAGACCTTCGGAGGTTCTGTTTGACATAAATTAAAACTGTATGGGAATTTGCGGCAAACTTTTATAGTCCTGGACGCAGAAGAGTGTCTGTCATGGTAAATTAAACGCAGTGTTGTGAAGCAACGAGAGAGATTCTTCGCAACGCAAAGCCTACGCTCAGAATGACAGAATTACCTTGAAATGCGTCAGTCCCATTTTAGTTGTACTTCGCTCTAACTTGAGAAACAATCCACTCTGCCAAAATATTAACAATCAGGGTCATAATAAACAGAATTAGCCCCGTGTACATCAGAGCTGATACTTGCAACCCGGAAGCTTCCGCAAACTGATTTGCCATCAAAGAAGCAATAGTATTTGCAGGAGCTAGCACAGAAAGACTCAACTGATTGGAATTGCCAATTAACAGAGTTGCAGCCATTGTTTCCCCCATAGCGCGACCCAAACCGAGCATAATTCCGCCGACAATGCCGGAGAAAGCAGCAGGTACGAGCACTCTAAAAATGGTTGTCCAGCGAGTAGCTCCTAAGCCTAAAGATGCTTGTCGCAATTCGGGAGGAAGACTTACCAAAGAGTCGCGGGAGATAGCAGTAATAATGGGCAAAGTCATAATTCCCAAAATTACTCCGGCTGGTAACATTCCCGGACCCACTGGCGGGGTGCTAAAAATTGGCAGCCATCCGAAAGTGCCGTTGAGAAACTTTCCGAGAGTGCTAATAATGGGAATCAATACAGCAATTCCCCACAAACCGTAAACTACGCTAGGAATGGCTGCTAAGAGTTCTACCAAAAAAACCAAGGCTGTGCGGATTGGTAGCGGTAGAAAATCTTCACTCAAGAAGATAGCAGTTCCTACTCCTAATGGTACTGCAATTAGGAGCCCGATCGCCGAACTGACGATCGTCCCATAAATCATCGGCAGGGCGCCGTACTCTTCTTTAACCGGATTCCAGCTACTGCTAAATAGAAATCCCAAACCGTACTGTTGAATAGCGGGTAACGCTCTGAAAGTAACCGTGAGCGCTATTACCAGCAAAATCACACCAATTCCTAGACCCAAAATCCGAGTCAGCCAGATGAAGGCTTGGTCTAAGGACTTTTCTAGCTGAGAGCGGGAACGGCTCTCTGATTGAGCGCTCTGATTATCTGAAATCATAGAAAAAAAACCCAATAATAGTGAAAAAGAGTAATTTTAAGAAAAAGCTAGAAGGAAGCAGAAAGAAAGACCATAGATTAAATCCAAGATGGGCGGGTTAATTAATCCCCTGATTGTTCAACAAATATTTCTGGTTCAACCCGCCCATTATATCTTGAAAGAGGTAGATTGCGATTTACCGTTGGGTAGGGGCGGGTTACTGAGCGTAGTCGAAGTATATGAGATTGTGGGTTTTAGGCAATTATTGTTGGTGAACCCTTCGACCCTTCGACCCTTCGACTCCGCTCAGGGCACCGCTTCGCTCAGGGCATCGCCCGCCTCTACAGAAATATCTCTCTTCTTTCTTCCTTCTTTTTACCCACTCCCTAAGCCGAAAGGCTTTTTCCCTCTGACAACAGTCAACAGTCAACAGTCAACAGTCAACTGCCAACAGTCAACTGCCAACAGTCAACTGTCAACAGACTTCTATTACTATTTGGCAACCTCAATCTTGTAGTCGGGGCTGATGCCATCGGCCGCCAAGGCAACTTTTTCTTTAACGCTTTGGGGCAGAGGAACGTAGCCCAATTCAGAACTAACTTTTTGACCTTCATTCAAGCCGTATTCAATCATAGCCTCGATCGCTTTAGCTTTGTTGGCATCCGCAACTGTTTTGGGGACTAGCATCCAAGTGTAGGTGACAATTGGATAGGATTGAGCACCTTCTGGGTCTTCGATAAATGCTCGCAGATTTTCCGGTAGTGGCGCTGTTCCTAGAGCTTGAGAAGCTGACTCGTCATTAGCTGTGACAAATGTGCCTGCTTTGTTTTGCAAAGATGCAAATTTGACGTTGTTGTTTTTGGCGTAGCCGTACTCAATGTAGCCAATAGCACCAACGGTTTGTTGAATAGAAGCGGTGACACCTTCATTCCCTTTGCCGCCAACATTACCGGGAGAAGGCCACTCTACTGTCTTGCCTTCCCCTACTTTTTCTTTCCATTCTGGACTGATGGCGCTGAGGTGTTTGGTGAACACTGCTGTCGTACCGCTACCGTCAGAACGGCGTACAACTGTGATATTTTGGTCTGGCAATTTAGCGCCCGGATTGGCTGCTGCAATTTTGGGGTCGTTCCACTTAGTAATTTTACCGGCAAAGATGTCTACATAAACGTCTCTCGGCAGTTTCATTTCGGGTACGTCTGGCAGGTTGTAGGCGATGACGATGCTGCCGGCGGTCATGGGCAACAGTATCACGCCTTTGTCTGCTGGAACCTTGGCGATTTCGTCGTCTTTCATGGCGGTGTCGCTAGCACCAAAGTCTACAGTGCCTTTGGTAAATTGTTCGACTCCGGCGCCACTGCCGACCGATTGATAGTTAATTTGTACTTTGGGGTTGATTTTGTTGAAGTCTTGAAACCAACGCTGGTACAGGGGGGCGGGGAATGACGCGCCGGCGGCGGTGATGGCTACGTCTGAGGCTAGGGCGAGTTTGCTGGGGGCTGCGGTGCCCGTGGCTGCAACGGGGGCAGCGCCTGGGGTTGTTGCGGTGTCGCCGCCGGGGCCGGGGGTGCTGCTGCTGGTTGTGCTGCCGCCGCCACAGGCTGCTAAGCTGAGGGCGATCGCCATTGCGGAAATTGTGGTAGTCAGTCGGTTTGAATTAATTAGGTTAATACGAAAAAGCATATAAGGCTTTGATTCTGATACAAGGTGTCCCGCACTAGCATAGCGCTCAAAAGTAAAGCTTAGGTTAAGAATATTTACATTTTACAATATATTAATATTTTAGTTAAAAACGGTCTTGACAGTTTGGCACAAATAAGATATAGGGAACGGTTGGGAGAACAGAAACGGGTAAAGTCCGCGCGAGGGAAGCTATCCCGAAGGGAATCGCCCGCCCCAAAATTCATAGTTAATTGTAAAATATCCCGGATTGAGCTCCAGAAAACCCTACAATGATGTTTGTTTTCATAAGGTGCAACATATGGTGCAGGCGCCACTATCAACATTTTCTCATGGCTCGATCGACCTTTTGCCGGAAAAATCACCGCTGCAACAACGGTTAGATAGCCTCGTAGAGCAAATAATTAAAGGATATCGAATCGACAGAGACGAAGCGCTGGCTCTGACAGGAATAGAGGGCCAAGAAAATATTTTACTGTTGTGTGAAGCAGCCGATCGCGTGCGTCAAGCTTGCTGCGGCAATACGGTAGACTTGTGCAGCATCATTAATGTTAAGTCTGGTAACTGTTCGGAAAATTGCGGCTTTTGCTCTCAGTCGGCTCACCATCCGGGAGAAAATGTCCCGATTTATGGCTTAAAAACCTCCGATGAGATTTTAGCGCAGGCGAAGGCGGCTGAGGAGGCGGGAGCTAAAAGATTTTGTCTGGTTTCTCAAGGAAAAGGGATTAAACATAACAGCCCGAAATCCTCGGAATTTGAGCAAATTCTTGAGACAGTGCGCCGCATTATTGACGAAACTAATATTAAGCCTTGCTGCGCTTTGGGAGAAGTGAGTGTCGAACAAGCTCAAGAATTGCGAGCGGCGGGAGTGACGCGCTATAACCACAATTTAGAATCGTCTGAGCAGTTTTTTCCGAATATTGTGACAACTCACAAATGGAGCGATCGGACTGCTACAATTAAGAACTTAAAAGCAGCAGGCATTCAAGCTTGCAGCGGCGGAATTATCGGCATGGGTGAAAGTTGGGAAGATAGAATAGATTTAGCTTTGAGTTTGCGAGAGTTAGAGGTAGAGTCGGTACCGGTGAATTTGCTATCTGCTAGAAAAGGTACCGCTTTGGGCGATTTACCTCCACTAGATCCCTATGAAGCATTAAAGGCGATCGCAATTTTTCGACTAATACTTCCTCTTCAAATCATCCGCTACGCAGGAGGTAGAGAAGCAGTCATGGGAGAACTACAACACCTCGGCTTAAAAGCTGGAATTAATGCTATGCTGGTCGGTCATTATCTTACTACTATGGGTCAACCCGCAGAGCAAGACCGAGCCATGCTAGAATCCCTCGGACTTGAGGGCGGCGAAGCACCAATTCCAGGGAGTTTTGAGGGTTAATTTTGTTTGAGTTTAGAGTTTTGAGTTAGAGAGAATAGTTTTGAGTTAAGTCATCCTGAGTGACAGCGAAGGATCTCAAAGAGGGCGCATATGCTTCATTATCCTTCGCGTCCTGAGCATTGCGAAGGCTCAGGACTCAGTATGACAGTTGACTGCGTAACGGATTGATCCGTGGAAGTAATCTCAAATCTACAGGACTTACGCAAAGCCTATGTATCATGAGTCAAGCGAAGCGAAGCAACGAGCGAGATTCTTCGCTTCGCTCAGAATGACAGAATCACATTGAAATGCGTAAGTCCTAGTCTAAAATCTAAAATCTAAAATCTAAAATCTAAAATCGGATGCCTGCTCCCATCGAATTAATCTGGGCTTTTATTGGTTTACTCCTAACGATAGGAGGCACTTTTTTGCCTGCCTTTGTCACCACTCCAATTTGGTTTTGGGACGGTCGAGGATTTCAGGCTTATTCTTTAGGTGTTACCTATCAAATAGGAGCCGTTTTGCTGGTAGGCTGCATGGGTGGCAAAAATGCTGCTGCTCTGTCACAAATTGCCTATTTAGCTTTAGGATTAACTTTGTGGCCGGTGTTTTCTCAAGGTGGCGGCATCGGCTATCTGAAGGAACCGAGTTTTGGGTATTTACTGGGTTTTGTTCCGGGTGCTTGGGTGTGCGGATGGGTGGCTTTTAAGGTGGTGTCACGGCTGGAATCTCTGGCTTTTAGCTGTTTGTGCGGTTTGTTCACGGTTCACGCGATCGGCTTAATTTATCTGACGATCACTCACTTTTTGCCACCGACAAGAACCACACATTTATTCGATGAGATTCTCAAGTATTCAGTTTATCCTTTGCCAGGACAATTGGCGGTAGTTTGTGCGATCGCAGTGCTGTCATTTTTTTTACGTCGATTGATGTTTTATTAATTAGTCATTAGTCATTAGTCATCAGTCATTAGTCATTGGTGATTGTGCAAAATTAGGTTATACTGTCTTTGTGCAACGGGAGAGTCATCTCGCTGCGGTCGATCAATATCCGATGCCCTATGTTATACTGCCTAATTCATGCGTTTTAAAAGAAATCCTTGGTTCTGGGTTGCTGCTATTATCAGTTTAGTTTTAGACCACTTGACTAAGTTTTGGGTGGTGCAAAATTTTGACTTGGCTGTTCCTCCGCAGACTCAGCCACTGTGGTCTGGGGTGTTTCACTTCACTTATGTTGTTAATACCGGTGCGGCTTTTAGTTTGTTTAGCGGCGGGGCGATTTGGTTGCGCTGGCTGTCTTTGGGCGTTAGTGTGGGATTGATGGTACTCGCTTGGTTCGGACCACGAATTAATCGCTGGGAACAAGCTGGCTATGGCTTGATTTTGGGGGGCGCACTGGGGAATGGGATCGATCGATTTATTTCGGGCCACGTTGTAGATTTTCTCGATTTTCGGATAATTAGGTTCCCGGTTTTTAATCTAGCTGATGTTTTTATCAATGCTGGGATTATCTGTTTGCTAATTGCCACTTTCCACAGTGCACCGCCGCCGAGAATAAAGGACGATCGCGATTCTATTTCTGAGGAACTTTGAATAAGTCAATTCCCTAATCTCAAATCTAAAATCTCAAATCGAAATGATTGAACCACAGAGGACGCAGAGAACGCAGAGTTAGAGAAGAGAGAGGAATAATTCC